>FR901528.1 GCA_000438015.1 Coraliomargarita sp. CAG:312
AAGCATATTGATAACGAGCCTAAAGTCGATAAGCCAACCGAGAGCAATGTTGCAATGGGTGATGAAGAAATGGCCATAGGCACCCGAAAATCGAGGTGGATAGCGCAACTTGTGGAGCAAATGAAGACGGAACCGTTTACCGCAGGATTGCTTGAGAAAATGGGAGATTCTGAATTTGTGAAGCAGGTTCTTAAGGATACAAATCCAGAACGCCAAGGCGGAAAAGCTTATAGCTCGATAACTTCGGCTATGAGAGTATGGAATAAGCGCATAAGGAGGGGTGAATATGCCTACTAATAAATTCTACCACATACTCTGTACAAGCGGCGACAAGGTGGTTTACGAAGGTAGGTTTCAATGCGTTTCGCGTTCGGCGGCAATGAAACTTCTAAGGGAGAAGGTAGGCCGCCAGAACCTCTATGGCTTAATTTACACAGTGACGGAAATCCCGATAGAGGTTTTAAGGGAGATAGTTGATGCCCTAATAAACAAGAAACCGATAACCGAAGGCGATATATGTTCCTATAAGGAGACACCGACTATAAGCCCTACATATGCAAAGATAAACTCCTATAAGCATAATCCAAATAAGCCCCAAGGAGTAAACGGAGTAAAACGCAGACTGGGAGATTTCTAATGATATACCTGCTTGACCTAAATTATACGCTCGTGGACAAGGAAAAGGACGCCCCAAGAATTCGTCCTATGGAACTTCAAATAGAGCTTGAGACCTACCGCCAATGGCTGATTGATATGTTAAAAGGTAAATATGTGATTCTCACGACGGCACGAATGCAAAAATACGAGATATTTACCCTAAATCGAATATACACTAAGACGAATTGGCTGCCCAATGAGAGCTTTTTTTCTATCTTTAGGCATTTGCCTCACATAAAAAAGGAGTGGATACTGAAATGGCGAATATTTCCAAAACACGGAAATAATCCCGAACAATTCTTCGCAATAGAAAGCAACCCCCAAACCAGAGCTATGTACGCCAAGTATGGGATAAAATCGGCTCCCGCGATAGACGATTTCGGCAACAGAATTTCAATATAGGATTTTGACAAAATAGTCTGTCTATATGGCAGACGAAAATAAGGCACGAATTTTAGCGGACGG
>FR901529.1 GCA_000438015.1 Coraliomargarita sp. CAG:312
CTCCCATTCCACAATCTTTGACGTAGTCCAAATTAGTTAAAGACATTTTGTTAACAAAAAAAGACCGCCCTTTAAGCGGTCTTTAATTTTATTCTCTTAAAAATATTACTTACTTTATTGGAGTAAGCCTTACGTTTCTAAATAAAATATCGCCGCCTTCGCTTTGAAGACCTACGCTTCCGCGCTTGTGCTTTGACTTTGTCCCGATGTTCTGAAGTTTCCCGTTTATATAGACGGTAATTGTGCCGTCTTTGCATATTATATCGGCATTATTCCATTCTCCAACTCCGTTTTCTGGCGAAAGGTTTATGCCTTTAACAACTGGAAATTCCGGCCTTGATTTACCTTCGGGAAGTTTAAACTCTGCTATATCAGAGCCACCCAATAGAACAAAGTCTCCTGCTTTCCCAGCGCAAAGTTGGCATTCAATTGCGTTGGGCCATATTTTTGTTGGCTCTTGGACAAACACAAAGATTCCGCTATTGGTTTTTTCAATCGGATAACACCATTCCACATGAAGCCTGAAATTTTCAAAAGTTTCCGGCGTATACATATATCCGAAAGGCGTTCCCTTTATATGAATGAGACCTTCTTTTACCGAGAAGACTTCTTCAGGTTTTGCCGTAGAGTCTTCAAGGTAAAATTTCCAGTTTGACAAATCTTTGCCGTTAAACAGGTCTATTGTCTGTTGCGCGCTTGATAGTATTGCGGTTGCCAGTATTGATGTTGCGAGAATTATTTTTTTCATAATAGTTCCTCTTGTTTTTTATGTTAAATTAAGTATTTTGTTGGCGCATTGCTTCGTATAGGAAAAGCGCAGCGGCAACATTTACGTTCATGCTGTCAGAAACTCCATTCATCGGAATTTTTACAGTTTCGTCGAGTAAATTATTCCAATCGTCCCCGAGTCCGTCTTTTTCGCTTCCCACTACGATTGCCGTCTGACGTTTAAAGTTTGCCTGCCATAAAAACTTTTTTGCCTTCAAATGGGCGCCGACGATAGCGATTTTGCGCTCGTTTAACCAATTGCCAAGCTCTGCGGGGGATGAAACTGCAATCTGAATTGAAAATAAAGCGCCTTGCGATGCTCTTACTACGGCTGGATTAAAAATATCCGATACGGGATTTGTTAGAATTAAAGCTGCTGCTCCGCAAGAATCAGCCGATCTCATGAGTGCCCCCAAATTGCCGGGTTTTTCTATCGCATCGGCCACTAAAATTACGTTATTTTTATTTTCGGGAAGGCAAATATCGCGCAGGGAACATCCCCATTGTTTTGCCACCCCAATCAAACCGTCGCATCCTTCGCGGTTAGAAACTTTTTCAAAAGCGCCTTCGGACAGCCTGCAGAGAGGTATTTTTCCTTCCTCGCGCGCTGATTCTATAAATTTAAAATGTTCTTGTGATTTAAAAAATTCCGGGCAAAAATAAATTTCATCAAGCCCGCACAAGTCTGCGCAGCGTGAAATTTCGCGCAGTCCTTCCACGGTAAACAGGCCTAATTTTCGCCGTCCGGAACGCTCTTGCAATTTTGCTAGGGCTTTTACCCTCGGGTTTTGTCTGCTCTGTATAAATTCTTCCGCCATATTTTTACTATTGCACTTCTACGAAAACATAAAAAACTGCAAAGACAATTCTTTATTACTTTTATGAATGCAAAAGATAATGCTTATCCGAAAAATTTTAATCCATTCCCATTTGGCTATCACCAAGTCGTAGAGCTTGATATAGACGACCTAAACAATTTTGGGGTTGGGGTCGGCCGCATAGACGGTTGGGTAGTCATGGTTCCGTTTGCGCTTGGCGGGGAGCGCGTAAGAGCTAGAGTATTTAGAAACCATAAAAATTATTCTGAGGCGGATTTGGTTGAGGTTGTTCGTGCGTCGGCGGAGCGCGTAGAGCCGGTTTGCAAATTATTCGGGGTATGCGGAGGATGCCAATACCAGCATTTATCATACGAATCCCAGCTTGAATGGAAACGCAGGCAGGTTGTAGAGTTGATGCGCAGGATAGGTGGCATAGAGTTTGAGGTTTCGCCGACGCATCCTTCGCCTAAACATTACGGGTACCGTTCCAAACTTACCCCGCATTACGAGAGGCCGCGCAACGGCCGCATGCCGATAGGCTTTGTAATGCACGGTAGGCGCAATTTTCTTGTTGATGTTCCATATTGTCCGATAGCTTCTGATTCTATAAATGCTGAGCTGCCTGCGGCAAGAGAGAAGCTCTCCGCGAAGTCCTCAAAACTCCGCCGCGGCGGAACATTGCTTTTGCGCGATTGCGCAGAGGGGGTGTGCGTGGATAACAATGCTATTGTGACAGAAATAGTTGGGGGAATTTCATATCAGTTTTGTGCGGGAGAATTTTTTCAAAATAACCCTTATATACTTCCTGAGTTAATAGAATATGTCGTTGAAGAGGCGGAGGGGAATAGAAATTTGGTAGATGCTTATTGCGGAGTCGGAGTCTTTGCATTGGCGGCCGCAAGAAAATTTGAGCGAGTTGCCGGAGTTGAGATAAGTTCAAAAGCGATAGTGTGCGCGAATGTAAACGCGCAGGTAAACGGAATAGACAATTGCGAATTTTTAATAGGGAAAGCCGAAACTATATTTGAGGATGTTTCAAAGCGTTTTTCTGGCAGTGAAACATCCATGGTAATAGATCCTCCGCGAGCTGGTTGCGACAATGCGTTCTTGGAGCAATTGGTTTCATTTGGCCCCAATAAGCTAGTATACGTATCTTGCGGGCCAGACACCCAAGCCAGGGATTTGTCTTATCTGATTGCAAACGGTTATGAAATAAAACGTTTGCAGCCATTTGATTTGTTTCCGCAAACAAGACATATAGAAAATGTTGCGACATTAATAAGAAAAAAATGATATAAATATTGCTGAAAAAATAAAAAAAGCTTGCAGACGGGTTATATAAGAGTAAAGTGCAAAGCTTAAAATTTTTCGGGCCGTAGCGCAGTCTGGTAGCGCGCTTGCATGGGGTGCAAGAGGTCCCGAGTTCGATCCTCGGCGGCCCGACATATTTTCCTAAAATAGGAACAGATAAAAAATTAGCTCCGTAGAATAAT
>FR901530.1 GCA_000438015.1 Coraliomargarita sp. CAG:312
GTATTGACCCGATTTATTGAGTTTATCCTGCATTAAACCGCCCAAGTCGGTTTTGCCTCGATTATTTGTCAGCCCTACGTTCCCCGGTAGGGATTCGAACCCCAACTAGATGAACCAAAATCACCTGTGCTACCATTACACCACCAGGGAGTGGCTGTAAAAAATGGAGATGATCGGGTTCGAACCGACGACCCCCACAATGCCATTGTGGTGCTCTTCCAACTGAGCTACATCCCCAAGAATTTTTATCCTGCACAGAGTGCAATAATTTTTATAAAGGTCAATGTTTTTTTGCTAAATATGCAAATTTTATTTATATTAAACGGACAGAATCTTCATCAAGTACTCCACAGCTCTGCGCACATTTTCATCATGGTTAATAGAATGGTCCACAACTCGAATTGCGTGCATTACGGTTCCGTGGTCGCGCCCGCCAAACCGTTTTCCTATCTCTTGTAGAGAGTGTGTCGTAAGCTTTCTGGATATGTACATTGCTATCTGGCGCGCCATCGCAATTGACGCAGGCCGGCGTTTCCCGACCATTTCAGATTCGTCTATCTTAAAGTAATCAGCAGTTTTCTTCTGAATATCCTCGATGTCTATCGATTGGTTTTCTTCCTCCTGCATAAATGCATCGGCTAGAAGCTGCTGGGCTTTTTCCAATGAAATAGTTTTCAATAAAGTGGCGTATCCTATCAGGTTGTTCAGCGCCCCCTCCATTCTGCGAATGTTTTTTGTAAATTTGCGCGCAAGAAGATCCAAAACCTCTGGTTGAATTTCAACACTTTCCGGAATATCGGCCAGTTTGCTTTGCAAAATAGCAAGCCTAGTTTCGTAATCCGGAGCTTGAATATCTACAGACACTCCCCAACCAAAGCGAGAAACAAGCCTTTGTTCAATATCTGAAACCTCGTTTATTGGCTTGTCGCAAGACAACACTATTTGTTTGCTGGAATTGAAAAGCTCGTTGAATGTATGGAAAAATTCCTCCTGGCACCGCTCCTTTCCGGCAAAGAATTGCACGTCGTCTATAAGCAGAACGTCTGTATTTCTATAACGTTTTCGGAAATTTGTGATTTTATTTTCGCGCAAGGCGTCTACGTATTCGTTTACAAAAGTCTCAGAAGACAGGTATACTATGCGGGCGTCGTGGCGGTTTTTCAGCACAAACTGGGCAATCGCATGCATTAAATGGGTTTTCCCCAGCCCTGTTGAGCCGTATATGAATAGCGGATTATAGGATATTCCCGGATTTTGAGCCACAGCCAACGCTGCCGCATGCGCGAAACGGTTGCTTTCTCCAACAACAAATGTTTCAAACGTATTGTGCGGAATTATGGATTTTGGAAGCCTATACTCGATTGGCTGCGACGGTACGCGGGGACGATCCGATTTGGACGTTTCTTGAACAAGCGCTTTTGCGTCTGTTTCAACTACGTTTATATGTACGTTTATTTTGCGAGCCGCAGCAAGCGATACTTGGTTGGAAATTATATCCAAATAATTGTCCCGAATCCAAATCGCGGCAAATTCCGTGTCTGTTCCCAAAATCAAATTATCGTCATCGCCGTCCAAATACGACAATCCTGCAAACCATGATTCAAATATGTCTGCTGAAAACTTCTTTGCCAGCTCCTCTTTGGCTTTTTGCCAAATTTCCCCGTGCATAGATACTGTAAATTGTGTTGTCATTTCCTTCTATCGGCCCTAATTATTCACAGAAATAGGCGCAGCGCGTCAAGCAATTAAACCGCCAAAAGACTTATGTCTTGGAAACCTTTGACGATAGGATTCTTATGCAATATTAGCTTCTTTCTGCAAATAGTTAAAAAAATAGTAATGTTTGTAAGTTTATGATTATAAAGCAGTTTCAAATATAAAATTCCTTGGGCTTTAAAATTCCATTAAAATGGAAAAAACCTTGTTTAAAATTTTTCTTCGATTGCTTAATGGGATAATTCGCCTTTTTTTTAAAACTTGCAAGTGCAACTTTTTAACAAGTTATTCACAATTGTATTGTGCAAAAATTTTTAGAAAAAAAAACTTGCCTTTGAAGGGGTAAAACTTTTCCCGCGCAATCGCCCAATTTCTAAGACAAAAAACTTTTTAGGCGCCTGTTGTTGCCCAATAAAAGGCAGTTTGCGGGTGGGTCGTTCTCGCGGATTCCCTATTTCTCTGGCTTGCGGAAGCGCTTTAGAAAAAAAATAGAAAAATCAAGACATATTTCCAGGTTTTATAAAAATTTTGTAATATAAAATTTCTATTATATTAGAACTTTATTAGAAATAGGTTAAATGGCTAAAATGAAATTGAACATCAAATTTCTTTTTGAATAAAACTATATTCCAGATTTTCATGCGTACAAACTATATATTTGTACTCGACAAATTAAGCAAACATTGCTAAGATTCATAAATAAAAGCACTTAAATTATATATGATGAAATTCGACCGCATCCTTTCTTCCTTTGCAATATTATTCGGGGCATTTGCAATTTTGCGCGCAGATACCCAAGTGACCGAATATAAAACAAATATTGGCGGAAATTGGTTTTCTCCAACAACTTGGAACGTCTTGCCTTCAGCTAATGTTTCGTATCCAAACTCTTTTTCCGATGCGTTCTGCATGGAGGGGTCGGACACGGTTGTCGTTCTTGATTCGGACGCAACTGTAGGCAGAATGATAGGCGGCGGCGGAGCCTTTTCCGGAAATAAAGTTGTGGGATCCGGAAAATTAACATTCGACTCGCATTACGATTCCACAAATTCGTACGATTATTCAGCAAGCGCATTGTGGGGAAACGGAGATATTACTTACGAAAATACCGGCGGGGTACATTACACTACATCCGACGATAAATCGTCCGGATGGTCGGATACGGTAGGAGTCAAAATATTCTTTGCAAAAAATACCAACACACACACTCAGACATACAATACATCAGTATCGGCAGATGTTGTGACATCTATGAACGGAACATCTGCGGAAAAATCAGTTATAAATTTCAATTCTTCCACCAGTTTGACGGATTTTTATGTGACCAATGGAACGGTAAACTTCAACGGGAGTTCCTCATTTGGAACAGTCACTGCGAACGCAACGGGTGTTGTTAATGTATCAGGTTCGGTGTTGTCGGGAAGTTTTGCGGGCACCGGAACCATAAACTTTACCGGAGATTACACAAAGGCAGATGGGGCATCCGCCAATATTGGAACTATAATCACTAAATCTTCCGCCGCGGTAAATTTTAACCATGCTGGACAAATTGCCACTGGATACCAATATTATGAAAATAGCGGAAAAGTATTAGTTTCCGAGAATGCCATTGTAAAAATTAGCGAAAATGCTGCAGCCGGAGATTCTTGGGGATCGAAATTCTTAGTGCAAATTGGAGGGTCCTCTTTTTACACTTTAAATGGAACGCTAGATGCTACTAATTATAACGGCGACTCAAACGCGCAAATTATACGAAACTGGGGAAATTTCATTATTAACCAAACCGGAGTATTAAAAGGTTCTGGCAATACATCTTCGTTCCTCTATATGGGGCGCGAATCGAATTTTACCGTAAACGGAGACGCAAAAATCGAAGGTGTTTCCTATATATATTTAAACCAGACAGTTAAGACTTCGTCAACCGTATATATAAACGACTCAAATACACTGGCGGACATATATTTAGTTGCAAATAAAGACAAGTCTAATAATGATGGGACAACCGACGACACTCTTACAAATACAAATGTTTTTCTTTCCGGGGATGTCGCCATAAAGTCTCTAAACTTTTATCAAAAGAACAACCAATTTACAATCGATTTGCGTGACTGTACCTCTCTTGTATTAGAAACTCTTTTTACAGATTCGAACGTCAATGCAAACGGCGGTAAAATAATATTCACAAATTTTAAAAACGGAATTGTCTGCATAGAAAACACATCGGGGTTGGATATTGACAATTTTAGCGATTATGTCCTTGCCGAAGGTTGGGAGCTCTCTATTGAAGACGGGTATATAGTAGGCTCGCAAATACCGGAACCTTGTGTTTTTGCGTTTATATTGTCTTTTGCTGGACTGCTCTTAGCTCTCCGAAACAGAAATAACGGGATGTTGTCGTAAGATTGCAAAAAACGCATTTTTATCTTTTTAGCCTGAAGGCTAATTAATTATTTCAAAGGCAAATTGCACCGACTTCATTTCCGCCTTTGTGTTGTAATTCCCATCTGTAATCCATATTGCCGTCTCTATTTGGATTTAAACGGCGGTCATATATTTAAATCGGCTTTATGCCAAAAATAAAGAGCCGCTTGCGCAAATTGCAGCCGGCTCTTTGTTTTGTTGGATTAATGTGTTTTATGCCATCCGTAAATTGCCAAACATATCCGCAACCATGCTAGTATTGAAATACGACATATCCGTAAGGGATAAGAGAAATTTCGCCGTTATTTAGAAATGTTGCACCGCGGTTTAATATTTCCTTTGAAACGGGTTTGGCTAAAGGATTCTTAAAACTAGCCTCTTTATTGGAGACATTTATAGCCACAAATATGTTTTGTTTTTCGGAGTTGCGCGTATAAGCCAAAATCTTTTCAGGATTGTCTGTCGCAAGCCAATTTGTATCTCCAGAATAAAGAGCCGGATTGCCGTGGCGCATAGCGCAAAGAGTCCGTATTAAAGACATGCGTTTTTTCCCGCTATCGGTTAGGGCGTTTGACCAGTCCACGGCATATTTTCCGTAAAAACGGTTGGAGAACATGCATAAGTTGGAAGTGTCTGATATCTCATTGCCATTGTATATCATCGGAATTCCGTCCATTGTAAAATTTAGGACTAGGACGGCGTCAAAACCTTCATTTCCCCAACGTTTTTCATAGCGGGCGTCGAAAGAGTCGCTGGCAGTATCGTGGTTGTCCAAAGCTCTCATTATTCGCGCACCTTTTACAAAATGGCGAAGCTGTTTTTCCCAAAGATTTGGCAGTTCGGAGGCGGGTTTCTTTGCGTCAAACACATCGGCAATAGCTTTCTGCCACTTAAAAGAATAGTTTAGGTCGTAGGCATCAACTTGGGCATCTGCGCGTTCGCCCTCGGCAACCATTATGACATCTGGATTTATTGCCTTTATTCTCCTATATCCCTCCGCCCAAAAATCTGCGGGGACAGATGGCTCTACGTCTGTTCTATACCCGTCCACATTGAAGTTGCGGACAAAATACTCCATATTTTTCCAGAGATATTCCCTTAATTCTTTCGACTTAAAGTTGATTTCGGGAAAATTCCATCTGCCGTTCTTTACATTTCCGTTTTCGTCGCGCACCACAAAATCCGGGTGCTCTTTTATCATTGTGGCGGTTGGACCGCAGTGGTAATAAACTAAATCCAACAATACTTTAAGGCCTAGCTTATGAGCTTCGTCCACAAAATTTTTTAGGTCTGCGTCTTGCCCATATTGTGGGTCTATCTTAAAGTAATCTTTTATTCTATAGGGATTTTTGGGGTTTCCGGTCTTAGACGCTTTTTGCCTCTTGCTCCAAAAACGCATGTCCATATCGTCGTCGGCTTCTACAACTGGGCACAAGTACACGATGTCAACTCCTAGCGATGCTATATGCGGCAGCATTTTTCTGGCAGATTCAAGCGTCCCTCCCTGCGTGAAAATAGGCAGATGAATCTGGTAAATTACAGACTTAGAAAAGTCTTCGGACGTGGGTCTGGCGACTTTCTGGTTGGAAGAATCTGCCCATAGAGCAGACGAGGAGACAATTAAATATAAAGCCGATTGCAACAATCTTTTAATTTTCATAAAGCGGTACTATATTATTGATTCGTTAATATTTCATTGCTAGCGGTTGGGCAAACACAAACTGAAGCTGTTTTACTAAACCGTTAAGTTTCCCCCAGAAAAAAAGTTGCTTGACTGGACAGGCTTTCGCAATTATTTTAAATTTATGACAAAAAGATTTCTCATATTTCTCGCATTTCAAACTTTTATTGGCGCGTTTTCTTTTGCCAACCATACAATTTATCTGCACGCCCACCGCGGCGAACCGCATATTGCCCCACAAAACACAGTCGAGAGCATAAAACTAGCATACGATCTTGGTTCAAGAATGATAGAAACCGATGTTTGGCTCACAAAAGACGGAACTATGGCGATTGTGCATGGCCGCAATGAACTTAAAGAACTTTGGGGAATAGACAAGAACCCTTCTGAATTGACACTCGCTGAAATAAAGGGAAGCAAACTTGCAAAACCTGATAAATTCGACAAAAAGTATTCCTGCTGTAAAATACCCACTTTAGAAGATTTATTTGCGGTGATTCCAAAGGACAAATGGGCGGAAATAGAAATAAAAGGCTATGGCAAGGAATTTGCATGCAAATTGGATTCAGCGCGCCAACGGGCTGGATTGGATGCCGACAAACTTATAATAACATCTTTTGACGCGTCTGCAATTAAGGATTTTAAATCCCAATATCCACAATATGAAACGATGTACATAATAGGCATAAAAAAGAGGGGCGAAATATCTCCTGAAGAAATAATATCAAGGGCAAAGGACGCCGGAGCTTCTCAAGTTGCAATTGGCGGATACAGGAACATAGACAGAAATTTTGTTTCCAAGATTCAAAATGCCGGGTTAAAAGTAGGTGTATGGCAAGTGGAAAACCTGGAAGATTTAGCAATAGCCATCGAGCTTGGCGCCGATAGGATATGCAGCAACTATGCAAACAATCTAAGGAAGTCCTACCGCGCCCTGAAGAAATCGAATATGGAATAAAAAAATTCAAAAAAAGCTTGCCAAGGGGATAAAAAACAGGCTTACTACGATGCTTAAAACAACGGGGGTATAGCTCAGTTGGTTAGAGCACTTGCATGACACGCAAGGGGTCGCAGATTCGAGTTCTGCTACTCCCACCATTTTAAGAGCCGTA
>FR901531.1 GCA_000438015.1 Coraliomargarita sp. CAG:312
ACTATCTTTGACGATGAGCGAAAGTTTACGGGGCTTTTGTCGGTGCATAGGGGATTTTGAGAAAGTAAAAACCCGGCAAAGATTTGGGAAATAAGATGACATTCATCTTTTTTTTTGCCGCGTAAATATACTCTTATTATAGCAAATCTTATAATTCCAATGTATGTTTTTAGTATATAAACCGTATTGTTTTTTATATGCTAATAAACTTGGGAATATTAATATAAACAAAGTACTTGACTGATCATACCTCGCGGTATTAAATCCTAATGTAATACAATGCAATACCTTATTGCAATAAATGGAGATTATGCATAGAAGAGAATTTATAAAAATAGCCGCCGCAGGGGCATCTATAACTGCTGTGGGTGGATGTTCTACATTAAAAACTTCTCAAGAAAACTGCAAAGCGGATTTTGTAGAGATAAAAGACGGCGGCGGAGATTCTAGGATACGCGGAGCTTTCCCTATTTTATCAACTCCCTATACGGAATCTGGCGCGGTGGATTACGAGGTTCTAGCTAAAGAAGCTCGTTTTATAGCGGATTGCAAATGCCAAGGCGCAATATGGCCTCAATCTGGGGACAGCTGCGATTTGCTTTCTGTTGAAGAAAAACTAAAGGGCATGGAAGAAATAGCCAAAGCTATGGAAGGTTCAAAAACTGTCGTAACTTTGGGTTGCCAGGGAAGAAACACGGAGGAAATGTTGGTTTGCGCAAAGTGGGCGGAAAAACTCGGCGCAAAATACAACACGCCTTTAGCTTTAATTTCTAGGCCACCAGACAATGCAGTTTCGCATGAAGATTTAAAAAAGTATTATTTAAAACTGGAAGAAAATGTTAATCGTCCTGTTATAATTCAAACCGCAGGAGGAGTTAATTACAAAGGCCCCGCTCCATCGGTGGATTTGCTTATTTTTCTCGCCAGACGCAACCCTAAAGTATTCGGATATATAAAAGAAGAATCCGGAGGCAGCAAATGTAATGCGCGCATGGCGGAAGAGATCGCTGCAAAACCTATTATACATACAGTTTTTAGCGCATGGGGAAGTTGGCAATGGCTGCATCAAGCCCGAAGAATTGGAAGTGAAGGGGTAATAACAGAGCGTCCTGCCTATGCGGATTTACTTGCATACATATGGGAGCAAATGGAAAATTGCGATGCAAATAATACTTTAAACGATGCATTTTCAAAGTATCTTCTTATGTTAAACTTAAAACAGTTTATTCCCGGAGAGGATTTGCGCGGATTTCATTTGTATGTGCTTCAAAAGCGCGGCATATTTAAAAATAGGCTATCGAGAGTCTATGAGAAGAAAAACGGAAAAACAGTGATTCCCGCAAGGCCAATTCTAGAAGATATGAAACTTACTCAATCTCAGAAAGATGAAATTGACGCTTGTTTTGCCAGTTTAAAACCATACTTGAAAGTGTAGTTAAGGATTTTTTCCCTGTATCGCTTTCATATCAAGCTCGCAGTAGAATTTGAATGCTATAAAAACAGCCTAAAAACTAATAACTAAAAAAATACTAAGAAAATGCTTGCAAGCTGGCAAAAATAGTATTTCTTGCATTGAAAATTATTTTATGCCAGCTTAGCTCAGTTGGTAGAGCAGTTGATTTGTAATCATCAGGTCGTCAGTTCAAGCCTGACAGCTGGCTTAGCTTTAAAATAAAGGGTTTGCAAGCGCAAACCCTTTTGTTTTTGCGGGTTTGCGGGCGGTTTCACTCTTTCTGTCTGTTGATTTTTGCCCCGCATTTGGATGCATTTAAATGCAGGTGGATGCCGTGAAAATTTGGCTACAAATTTGGCTACAAATTTGGCTACAAGATTTTCCATTTTACCCATTTTTTAGACCTTTTTTGCATGTTGTTTACTCCTGTTTTTTCGACAAATTTTTATCTTAAAATAGTTGTAGCCGCCTAGAATTAAAAATTTTAAAGTTGACGACATTTCCTTCCGTATAGCTTTTTCGTTTTAAAATATAACATGCGCTATTTCTAATAGAGTATAACGTAGAAAATTTCTGCAGAAATGCCTTTAACTATCATTCTTTTGAAGGCAATTATTCTAAAATAACTTGCGCGGAAATAATTTATCTTGCTATGTGAAATGTAATATATCTTACTAAAAACTTTATTATACATAGAATTTTATGATTACATTTATTCTCGCAATATGCATTGCAATGTCGGTAAGTTTCCTTTGCTCGATAATGGAGGCGGCTATATTGAGTTTAAATCCGGGAAAGTTGGCCATACTACAGCAAAAGAAGCCTAAGGCGGGAAAAATATGCGCCGAATTTAAAAGAAACATTGAAAAGCCAATAGCGGTAATATTGATATTAAATACAACTGCCCATACCTTTGGCGCGGCAATTGCAGGAGCCGAGTTCGACAAACTTTTTGGAAGCAGTTATATTTGGCTGTTTTCATTAGTTTTTACAATCCTAATGGTTCAATACACGGAAATTCTTCCTAAAACCCTAGGGGTGAGATTTAATTTGCAAGTTATGGCTTTAACGGCGCATTTTTTAAAAACTGCAATAAAAATCATAAATCCGATAATTTGGTTTGTGCACTTTGTAAATCGCCCTTTTGAGTCCCGTAAAACTCAAGAGGAAAAAAATGCGTCGCTCGATGAACTTGACGCTCTTGCAACGGCCGCACGCGAAGAAAAAGCCATAACGAGGCTTCAAGAATTTGCCCTTCACGAGATTCCCGATTTGCAGGAAGATTGTGTCACAAAAATCATGATTCCGATTGAGAACACAATATGCGTTCAATCGTCTATGGACAAAGAAGAAGTATTGCAGATAATGAAAAAGTACAAGCATTCCCGTTATCCGGTGGTTTCCCATGTTGGCGATAAAGAATTTATAGGTGTGATAGAGGTTAGGAATATGATGTTTTGCCCTGATGGAAACTGGCAAAAATATATAACAATGGCCCCGGTAATCGACGGAAAAGAAACTCTGTTGCATATTGCTGAAAACATACGCAGGTTTGATTCTAAAATTTTGCTGGTGAGGAATTCGGCTGGCAATATAGCGGGAATTCTCACAACTAACAATTTATTCATGCATTTATTTCCCAAGCAATCCAATTAGGGTAGGGGCTTATCCAATCGAAGCATCTACAAACTGAAGCTAACTTTTGGGATTTTATAAAAAATTTGGCTTACGCAATTGCATCCAAATGCATTTGTTTTGGCTCTTTTTTATGGTGGTTGTTGGATTTTTTTATGTTGGGCGCAAAGAAATAAGGTTTATATGCTTTTTCAATTTGCAAGAGTTTTATCTTTAAATCTAGCCCTCCTCCGAAACCGGTTAAATTGCCTTTTGCTCCAATAACTCTATGGCATGGAATTATTATGGCAATAGGATTGCTTCCGACAGCGCCTCCAATTGCTTGGGCAGACATTTTTTTTAATCCGCGTTCTGCCGCAATTGATTTTGCCAATTCACCGTAAGTTGTTGTTTCTCCATACGGTATTAGGCAAAGCATATTCCATATGGATCTTGCAAAGGAGCTGCCTCCCCGCGGAGCGAGAGGAATATCCTTGGGCGATACTTTTTCTCCGGAAAAATATGCGTCCAGCCATATTTTTGTCCTTGTAAATATTTTGGGTTCGTTTGACTCTCTGGGGCATAATAGCGGATGGAGTTGCTTCCCCTTTATTATGTGGAGCGAGGAAATCGCATTCCCGTCGTCGCTTTCAAGGATTATAAGTCCGAGGCTTGATAAATATTGGGATACAAACGCCATTATTTTTATATGTTGGAAAATGCTGCATAAAGTTTTTAACTTTATGGGAATTAAAAAAACAATTTGTTTATACTTGTATATTAGATCGGATTGCAATTGTTTTTTTTCACAAGCATTAAGAAGTCTTATTTGGGAATTTGAATATCAAATGAGAATCATACCTGCATGCGTGTTGTGCGAATAAAAGAGAAGTCATTGGCTTTAAATATTTATACTTTATGTATTTGACCCGCTAATTAAAATGTTTTATATTTATAAATCAATTATTTATGCGGGCCATAATCTTTATGGCGAGTTTAAATATATCTAGCGCAATATTGGAAGTGCGTTGCATAATAAAACACTGATAGAGGAAAAATATGTTAAAGAAATTACCCGCCGCGGTAGTTGCTGTGCTTATCGGCGCATCGTGCGTCGACGCAAAAGATATACTGCTTAGCGAAGCTGTATCGGACGAGAAAACAAACAACTTTGAAGTTATACAAAATGCAATAGACCAATGTTCCAAAAGTGGCGGCGGTGAAGTTGTATTTCCAAATAACGGGGGAGTTTACCTGTCTGGAGGGCCAATACGCCTTAAAGACGGTGTGACTTTGCGAATCCCCAAGGGCGCAACGTTAAAGGCAATTGCTTCGGAATGTACTACAAAAGGATTTATTCACGCCAAGAACGCCAAAGATATAGGGCTTACAGGAGGCGGAACAATCGACGGGAGCGGCGGAGACTATATAGTAAAAGACGCTGCTCCCAAAAGATGCAATCTGGTTCTTTTGGAAAATTCAAAAAACATAAGAATTACCGACATTGTGTTATACAACGGAGCGACATGGACATTGAATCTAAAACAATGCGATACCGTCTTTATTAGCGGAATACATATTAACTCTCATGAGAATTTTAACAATGACGGTATAGACATAGACGCCAAAAACGTAGTGATTACAAATTCTATAATAGATTGCGACGACGATGCCATATGTTTTAAAAGCCATTCGAGGGATTATATTGTGGAAAATGTTGCGGTCTCAAACTGCATAATATCTTCCAATTGCAGTTTTATAAAATTTGGTACAGCGACATTTGGAGGTTTTAAAAATATAACCGTGGCAAATTGCGCCCTGAAGAAATGTTCGGCGTCAAAATTGCGCAATTGGCACAAGCATTTAAATAAATTCGGCGTGACAGATTTAGCTACCGGAATCGGAGGCATATCGCTAGAGGCGGTGGACGGAGGATTTGCCGACCAAATAACAATATCAAACTTAGTTATGACGGATGTTCAAACACCAATATTTATAAGAGTCGGGCATAGGAACAAGGACGAGCAAAAGAGCTACATAAAAAATGTAATTATAAGCAATATAACCGCCACTTCTGCAAGCTGGATAACAAACTCCATAACGTGTGTTGATGGGCATACGTTAAAAAACATAACTTTGCGCGATTGCTACTTTAATTTAAAAGCGTGCACCGACGATAAGTCCGCCTTAAATTCCCTAAAAGTCGAAGTTCCTGAAAAAGTGGCTACATATCCGGAGAATAGGATGTTTGGTACTCTTCTGCCTTCATACGGATTTTTCTTGCGCCGTGTCTGCAATCTTACTTTAGACAATGTCCAAATGTCCTATTTTGGCGGCAACGAACTGCGTCCAGTTATATATGGGGAAAAGGTCAGTGGATTGCGCGTGATGAACTGTATATGGCAAAAGCCTTTCGGTTCGGCTGAGTCGGTAATATTGAAAGACTCGGAGGCTCCATATATATTTAATTTTAAGGATGTTAAGGATTCTTTTCTGCAATAGTTCCGTCTAGAATAAAATTATTGTTTATAGTAGAGAAACCTCGGCATATACGCTCATACATATATTTTTCTTATAAAATATCGAAAATTGCCGGAAATATTACGACAAAAAACGCAAGCACCTAGTTAAATTGCTTGCGTTTTTTTTAAATTAAATGTGCCAGGAAGTGGATTCGAACCACCGACCAAAGGCTTATGAGGGATTTGAACACCGCTAAAATAAAGGAGGTTAAAAAATCGTCGCCACTTTATCGCCACTTTTTGCTTGCGTAATAGGGAATAATACGCAACATTAGGGTAGTATGAAAAAGCAGGTTGAGGCAAAGCCAATTTCAAAAGGCAAATATAAATTCGTCGTAAGCTTTACAGATGAAATTCTGAAAAAGCGAGTCCGTAAATATTTTGAATACAAGAAACACGCCGAGAATTTTGCGGATTCAATGAATACAAAAATAGCCCGATTGGGGTTTGAGGCGAAGAATATATCCTATGATGACAATTTAGCCTTGATTGAGGCAAAGAAAATTTCAAGGCAATACGGCAAGACCTTTTTGGAGATTGTCCGCATGTATGACGAGCAAATGAAAATATTATCGCCCTTTGATTGCGATACTGAAAAAGCCGTCGCCCATTATGTGAAGTGGAATGATGTACGGAAGCAATCGACAACACTTGAAAGAGCCGTAGGACTCTATTTAGACGCCCTAGAAGCCGAAAGGAAGAGCCAAACATACATTAACACCCAAAAACACCGTTTAGAGCGTTTTACCGCCGATTTTAGCCCGTCTTGCATTGTTGCTATGATTAGCCCCGAAAAAATAGAAAAGTGGATTAAAAACCTAAAAACAATGGCATACAAAGCAGTCGCCAAAGATAGGCATGAGAGGATTGAAACGAATATCGAAGCAACCCCAGAAACGAAGAACAATTATAGGCGGACTCTATCCGCCCTATTCAATTTCTGTTTCCGCAAAGATTTTATACAGCGCAACCCAATAGAAAAGGTATCCGCAATAACAAAGGGCAAAAAAGAGCCAGAAATTTACAAGGTTGATGAAGTCCGATATATGATGAACAGCTCGCCAG
>FR901532.1 GCA_000438015.1 Coraliomargarita sp. CAG:312
AGGACAATCTTGTCCTGCCGTTTTTGCCCTTATTGCACAAGCCCGGAAAATATAAATATCTTAGCCGTTGTTATAACATCGGTTTATTTTAATACTACTAAGCATTTAAATAAAATTAATTGGAATGCCCATTCCTTATTTTATACATATTATAACCCATATCGCGCAAGGCATTAATGGTTTCTTTGTAAGGGGTGTCGCAGATGTCCGTTAATCCTACTTGGAAATTCTCTCCGTCAAAACGCCCTGTCGTGGCTTGGTCTGAGAACTGGTGCCAGTGTGTTCCTATTATGTTTGGATGTTTGAGTGCGTCCAGAACGTATTGCCTATAACACGCGCCCCTGCTTTTTTGATCTTTTGCAATGCAGAGGCTTGGATGGAACTTGCCTGTATCGCTAACGGCACCGAAGTGGAATTCTCCTATGATTACGGGCTTATCGATGCCGTTTGGAAGCTTGAACTTGTCTAATTTGTATGCGTAGATATTGTAGCTTATTACGTCGCAATATTTGTCGGCTATTCTAAGTATCATAGGATTGAACCCGGCAAAACGGCAGCCCATATATAGCATATCGGGATCGAAACGTTTAATTTCCTCGCGTATTGTCTTAAAGTAGGCGTCTATTACTTTTTCGGAAAAAGAGGCCAAGTCTTTTTTGTCGGCGCCGGCGGGAATATCAGTCGAGTTTAAAATGCTTTCCCAATCGGAGTACTTGCTGTCCCAAGCTTTATTTAGGGCGTCTATACTTTTGTATTTATTGCGCAGGTCGTTTACAAAAACATTTTTTGCCTTTAGCGAGGCAGGAGACATTAAAGTGCATTTGCCTATGAATTCAGGTGCGCCCCAGTAGTGCTCATTGTCAACAAATAAACCTATGCACCACGGATTTATAAACTCGCTTTTCCTTTTCTCGAGTTGCGCCCTAAGGTAGGAGCGGAACTCAGGATCAAAAGGATCGCAAACAGGCCACCAGCCTTTTGAACCGGAAAAAGATGGCCCACGGGTTTCTAGGCGCTCTATAAATGGAGTTTTATTTTGAGAGTATATAAACTTGTCTGAACTGTTTGCTATGGTGTTTAATCCCCAGCTCCTTAAGCGCTTATGGGCTATATCGGCATATTTGGAGCGCCATTGTTCGCCGTATTTGCGGAATATGTTTGCAGCGGAAAAATCGTATGTTTTTTTTAGGCCACGTATAGTGTAATATGGGGCGAGCAGTTCGTCTTTGGTGGTGTAGAATAATGCAAATTCATCGTTTTTACCGGGGAGATTTTCAAAATAGAATTCACGCCCGTCGAGCGGGGTCACTGCCGAAGACGGTGTCACGCGAACCACTCCGTGCGACCAAAACAGTTTGCCTTCTGGGTCAACCATCCACCATTTGCCGTTATGCTTTTGCACTCGGAATCTTCCTGTGGCTTCAAATTGCGGGCCTTTGTTCCATCCTCCATATTTGTTCCAATCTGCGGCTCCAGGAAGCTCTTTTAGCTCTTTCAGCTCCAAATTCTTTTGCGCTTGCAAGTCTTTGTCTGAATGAACTTTGTTTTCCCATTCCTTAAATTTAAACTGTCCGTATTTATCAATAAACGGGAAAAATTCTTTTTCGCCCATATAATACCAATCTGGAAGCTTTTCAGAACTTGTGTCTAACGCGATAATTTTCGATATTCGAACAGGCGGGATACTGCTATGCCCAATTACGGCTTTTATTGTAATGCGCTTTACATTGGACATATTGCAACTTGCATTGCGGTCGCATCTGGCGAATGGATCGTTGCGCATTATTTTCATTTTTTTGAGAATTTCCGGGTGCTTTAATGGTTTTAGGGCGTCGATAACTATGCGCCCTTTCTCATTCGGGCCAACAACCGCGGAAATACGCCGGTTTATCTCTTGATTTTTTGTTTTTAAATCGTCTAAAAACTCAACGTCGAATCTTAGTATCACATTTTCCGGATTTTCCAAATCTAACGCCAGCTTTCTATTGGCATCCAAATTGAAATTTCCTTCAAAAACTATGGGATTTGAAGTCGCTATAATGGCCCCATTTTCATCTCTAGGGGTATTCGACTTCAGCGTGGAGTCGTTAGGGTTTTTAACATCAAATATTACTATGTCTTCCGCGAATCCCGTAGAATAAGCAAATAAAAACCAAAGGCATATCGTTAATCTTTTCATATAGACTGGGCGTTTGATATTGTGTTATTTAATGTTGAAATCCAGTTTCTCATAAAATTTTTTAAATATAGATTTTCATTAATGAATAAAAACCCGATGTTTAATTATATGATTATAATGGAATTCTTGCATGCATTTCAAGCCATAAATGAATGGTTGTTAACGATATTTTCATTGTCTTGAAATGCTTTAAAAATTTTAAAATCTCAGTGCTTGGTATTGAAGGTTTTTGATATAAACGACCTTTTTGAAGCCAAGAATATCTTGTATTGGACGACTGATGTGGATGCCGAAGGGAGGGCATTTGAGTTGAAAGGCGGTTCGCTACTATATATCACATTTACTACAATTAGTATTTTTTTGTATATGCAAAATTTGCTTCCCGAAAATCTATACGCCTCAACTTTTTTGAATTAAAACCTTTGCTTGTAAGTCGGTGCCATATATTAAAGCGAATCTGCCGGTGGCTTACCTTACAGTTATAATAACTTAATAAATTATAGATTATAGAGAGGCAAATTTTGAATTTCCTCCAACTTATCTGTTCTACGAGAAAGCCGGAGTTATGGATGGAAAATGCGGGTTAAGAGAAGGATCAAAAAGGCTAGGAAAAGATGGGTCAAAGGGTATAATAAACATTCTACAAAGCCTCGAGTGGCATTAAGTTTTTACAGGGTACGAAAAACGGATGGGGAAGCGTATATTGCTAGTATAGATTATATTCGCAAGATGGCATACCATTTTGCCGCTTCTGCGGGGCAAGAAACAGCATTTTTTACGGCTATTTAGAGCGCAAGGCAAAATTACGGCAGGGCACACAATATCAAAATTAGGGCTAAGCGATGGTTCGCATTGCGGACATCTGTTTTAGGGATACCATTAGGGGGTTAAAGCTGCAGAAGCGCATGTCGGAAAACTTCAAGGATGCCGTTGCTGAAAGGTATCTGGACTGCGTCGCAAATAAGCGCATATTCAAAGCAGTTGTGAGTCTTGCAAAGCACTGCGGAGCGAATAATCCGAGAGATTTAAAGCCAAAAGAAAAGCTCAAATGCGATTGTCCGACAATCCTATGCATAGACGAGCGCGCGATACGCAAAGTCTAAAAGATTGCGACGACAATATCCGACCCTAAGCCAGGATAAACGATGCGATTAATGTCAAGAGAGATTCGATATAAAAGGCGCGCAAATGTCGTACAAAGGGCTGGAGATGGCAAAGGCAGTCTGCATATAAAGCGGATATCGGAGCATTGTAAGAGGGTACTTTTCTATTGTCAAAGTTGTGGCTGACAGGTCCCATGTGATATGATTAGTACTATCATTTTATGGAATTTTGCAAGAGTGGGTAAAGAGAAGTTATGCGAATTATTAAACAATAAGAGCCAGACTGCAAATCAATGCATGGACAACATAAGAAAGTTAAAGGAAATGATGAAGATAATGAAATACGAAGCGCCGACAGAGTTTGGGAAGCTTGCGGAAACGATAAGCGAGTGGTTTGCAGCAATAATAAGGATGTGATAACGGAATAACCGAGAGTTTACAGCGCAAGATGAAGCTAATACAAAGGCGCGCTTACGGATATAAAAACTTTGAAAATTATAGATTGAGAGCCATCGCAGAATGCGGAGTAAAGCTATGAAATCAAAAAACTAAAAAATCTCGCTATTCCACGACCTTTGGTGTTGACCCATA
>FR901533.1 GCA_000438015.1 Coraliomargarita sp. CAG:312
TTCTCCTTGAAGTTCAGATTCGCCCATATTCCGTCGAAATTTCCGAATATTCGCTTCAACTCCGCTTCCGACTTCGAACATTTTTCCCCGAGTATTTCGGTTCGTTTTCGGCAGATTTCCAATGCCTCCGAATGCCGGATTTCCTCCCTCAGCAAATCCTCCGTTTTCGGACGGTCGGTACAATCCGCAAGTCTGACACGGATTTCGGACAGAGCCTTTTCGAGCGCGTTTTCCCTTGCGACGGAATCGGCAAGTTCGGCACGGACGTTCCTTGTGAAATTGGCGACAACCTCCGCAGACAGTTTTTCGTCGGCCGATATTCCGGAAATTTCCCCGACGACAAAATCCTCGATAGCGGATGCCGGCAGCGACGGATACGGACAGCTCTTCCAGCCTTTTTGGACGGCGTTTTGGCATACATAGTATCGGTATGTTTTGCTGCCGCCCTTGCAGGTGTATTTGTTCGTCATCGGGCGGTTGCAGTGCCCGCAGTAGAGAATTCCCGAAAGCAGACCCTCCGTCTTCGTCCTCACCTTTGCCGTCGTCCGCTCGCGGAAGTTCGACGACAGCCGTTCCGCCGTTTTTTCG
>FR901534.1 GCA_000438015.1 Coraliomargarita sp. CAG:312
CACTCCGTTTTTATCGCAATTTCGTACGGCACAAAGTCTCCGTTTTCAAGGCAGCTTGCGAGTATCCTATGCAATTCAAGATGTTTTTCCTGCGAGCATCTTAACCTGAGCGTCCCTCTCCCATACCTCCCCAAAACCGGAAATAAACCCCAAAAATACACATGGTGGGTATGATAGTTTTTAACGCCCAAACTAATCCCTTCAAGCGCTGTAGTTCCGCAAGGCAAAAGCAAGCCTTTGTCAATTTCACATTCAAGGGAAATCTTTTTAAGGTAATCGTCCAAGGGATTGTTTACATCCCTTGGATTTAAGTGTTTTCTAAAACTTTTCTGCCTCATTTAGTTGCCCAACTTTTCGATTTCCCTTGCGCTTAGCATCTTCCCCAAGTGCTTAAAGGGAATTTGCAAATATATCTCCCATATATCGCAAACGCGCCTTGCGGTGCGCTTGCGGCGTTCAAGCCTTGCAATAATCTTCTTATTTTCCTTTCTCATAAATAATATTCCTTTCTATTTAGTTTCATTAGAGTCCAAACCATTGGGC
>FR901535.1 GCA_000438015.1 Coraliomargarita sp. CAG:312
GAGCCATATCCTGCCGGATTTAAGAGAGCTTCCATTGAAATTCCAAGCATTGCCGGCACTGTAAAATCGGCGTTTAAGATTGACGGTGGCGAATTTATACTCAATGTTTCGGTTCCCCAAGGCACGCAGGCTGTTGTTTATATGCCTGAATTCACCAAAGGAAAATCTTTAAGCGTGAACGGTTCCGAGGATTTGGATAAATTTTCCTCCGGGAAATTTAAACATGCCTCAAAAGCGACGCTGCTTTTGCCTGCCGGCGAATATAAAATATCCGCGCGCTAGTTGCGGAGAAATATCCGCAAGATATGACGTGCAAAATTTCATGCCGGCGCCGCAAAACGCTGCGCCGGCATGCAGGGGGATTCCGCGCTTAAATTTAATATAAAAGAAGGGAAGACTATGAAGAAAAAGCTTGTTTTTATAGCGGGTCTGTTTGCGTCCGCGCTTTTGTCTGCAAAAATTGAAATGCCAAAAGTTTTTTCAGACAACATGGTGCTCCAACGGCAAATGCCCGTAAAAATCTGGGGTACGGCGGAGCCAAACGCCGAAGTAGAGGTCCGTTTTGGCGGGCAATCGTCAAAAATAAGAGCGTCGGAGAAAGGCGATTGGGAAGCCCTGCTCAAACCAATGGAGGCAAGCGGAACTAGCCGGAATCTTTCCGTTTTTGAGAACGGCGAAGAGTCGAAAATTATAAAAAACGTTCTTGTCGGCGAAGTGTGGATTGCTGGAGGGCAGTCGAACATGGAATTGCCGATGCGTGAATGCGATACTTTAAAATACGCGGAAGAAAATGCTGATTATCCTGAAATAAGATACTTCCACCAGCCAAACGTGATTGCGCGAACGCCCCAAAAGGATTCTCCAAAAGGCTCCCACTGGTTTGCGTGTTCTAAGAATGCAGTCGGAGGAATGAGCGGGGTGGCGTTCCATTTTGCGGAAAGGCTTTTTAAAGATTTAGGCGTTCCGGTCGGAATTTTACACTCTTCAAGCGGCGCGACCGAAATGGCTGCGTGGATTCCTAGGGAATACGGTAAGTTGTCTACGCATTTGGATTCTTACATGCGAGATTTTTTTAAGGAGGCAGAGAATTACGACAGGGCTGCCTATGAGAAAGCTCTTGGCGAATATAAAAAGAGGGACGCCGAATATAAGGCTCGTTGCGAGTCAGCCAAAAAAGCGGGGAAACCAAAACCCGGAAGAGATTGGCTTGAAGCCATAGCGCCAAATGAAATATCTCCGCGCTATCATTTCAGGAGTCCTACCTACCATTTTAACTCCACAGTTTCGCCTATTGTAGGATATTCCCTTCGCGGCGTAATATGGTATCAAGGCGAGTCAGATTCCCGCGACGAAAAACTTCCGGAGTTTGAACGCAATTTTAAAATCCTTGTGAAATCTTGGCGCGAGCTTTGGCAAATGCCTAAGATGCCATTTCTTTACGTTCAATTGGCTTCCTACGCAGAGGCCGGAAGGCCTGACGGAGACAAGTGGGCGAAGACGCGCTGGGTTCAAACTCTTTGCCAAAAGTCCATTCCGGATATCGCTATGGCGAATATAATAGACACTGGCTTAAAAAACAATATTCATCCGACGGATAAAAAGACCGTAGGAGAACGCCTGGAGAAAATAGCTTTGCGCAAGATTTACGGAAAGGAGGACGTAAATGCATATTGCCCCATGTTTAAGTCGGCAAGGTATTTTAACGATCGCGTAGAAGTTGCGTTTGATACTTACGGCAGGGGGCTTTCCTGCATGGGAGAGCCGCGTGGATTCGAGCTTAAGGTCGGCGGCAAATGGAGTCCGGCGGAATCCCGAATAGAAGGGCAGCGCGTTATAGTCCGACCTTCCGAATTTTCTGAAGGTAGAATATCAGGTGTTAGATATTTATGGAAGAACTGGGCAAAGCCTTTTGTATGGTTGTATAACCAAGATGGGTTGCCGGCAGTTTCTTTCATGGATGAAAATTAGATTGCTATTTAAGTGTTCGGGCGGAACCGCGCACTTTGATGCGCTCGCTTGTGTTCTGTCCGTTGCGCAAAGTTTAAAATTTGCAAACAAATATATACGTTAGGATTGAAGGGAAAGCAATGAAGCAAAAAAAAGAAAAATCGAAAAATGATATAATTATGGGCGCCGATCCTTTCGGGATAGCGCTTAAAGACGCGGTCAAATCCGCCCTTTTAGAGGACGGGTTTAACGTAATTGACATAACTGGGAAACGGAAGCAAAACTATTTTGACGCGGCGCAGGAAGTAGGTTCGGCTGTCTCAGATGGAAAGTGCGCTTTCGGATTTTTATTTTGCGGGACAGGCGCGGGCGTAAGCATAGTAGCCAACAAGTTCATGGGCGTGAATTGCGTTCTCTGCGAGTGCGAGGAAACAGCTAGATTGTCTAGGATAATCAACAACGCCAATATTTTGGCAATGGGGGGGATGGTAGTATCGCCTTATATGGGCGTAAAAATGGCGCGCGCATTTTTAAAAGCAAAGTTTTCTAAGGGCCTTGCCGGTGTTGATCCGAATTTTTTGAAAGCTGCTGTCAAGCGCGTTCGTGAAATAGAAGAATTGGTTGTGGAGAGGAATTATAAATCTCTAAAGGGAAAATAAGCCGGTGTATTTCCGGCCTATTGCGGAGCATCCTCCGCCAGTTCTTTGATGCAACGCCGTAGAAAATAAAAAACATTTTCTCTTGCGTTCTGGCGTCTAGAGAAAATGCCTGTGCGGTTTGCGGATTCAAGTATGTTGGAAAATTGTTTATAGAGGAATCTACCGTTCCTCCATGGGATCTGCGCGCCACGGCAAGATTTTCATCCAGACGGCTTGATTCCGGGCGGGAATTTTATCTAGCGGATGGAAACTTCGGGATTTTTAGGTTTAATATCAAAGTGTGGCGGGATGGCTTCAGCTTTCTCCGGAATCAGTAATATTCCCTGCGATAATAAGGCATTAAATTTTTGCGGCTTTTATTTTTTGCTTTATACTGCAAGAAATGATGCTGGAATTTTCATTAGCGGGAAAACCCTGTCCAAACCGCAACTTACAGTTAAAATAAAAATTTTGCACTTATGTTAATAGAATTTCTTTGCAGGATTTTTCTTGCCGGCACAGTTTTTATTTCAGCTTTTTCTATATGCCCGCGGTTGTTCGGATCGGAGGAGCTTTTTAAGGATGCAAGTTTTTCCGCAGGATTCAGGCTTTCCGCCCTTGATTCCCGTGCGCGCCCTGTGGAAGTTGGGAATGTTTTTGCCGTAGAGGGGAAACAACCCTGCTGGCGCCTAGCCCAATGGGGGTCAAATTATTCCTTGGAGGGTGCTGAGGAGCGGTTTGAGGGAAACTCCAGAATTATCGGCAACAAAGGAAAGTTAGTTGAATTGCGCAAAGACGGCGGCGATACAGTGTTGAGGTTGGATATAAGGGCGGGAAACGATTACGGAGGAAAATTGAGAAAGCCTGGGGAACCATGGCCCCATCTACTTGTGGAGCAGTATTTCGACGCGCGCCCGGAAATTTGCAAGTTGAAAAATTTTGTGGTTTCGTACGAGGTTAGAATTTCCGAAGTGCGCTCGGCCTTCAACGGGAAATTGGACAACTCCCTGCATGCCGCGCAGCTAGTGATGTTTTTCACTCTCCAAGACAGGAACAATGGCGATTATATCTGGTTTGGGCTTCCCATATACGATTCGCGTTCGGATTTTCCGCCGGAGCACAAGGCTGTCGACGCCGGCAAGTCGGACGCTACTTCAAAATATATATATGCTGTTGACGGGAAGCGGTTATGGCGTTCTAAAATCCGCTTTGGCAGGTGGGAGAAATTCAATATGGATGTTCTTCCTCTGATGAAAGAAGCCCTTGAAGACGCCTTTAAAAAGGGATGGCTAAAAAATTCAGATTTAAAAGATATTGTAATATCGACAATGAATACCGGATGGGAAATGCCTGGGCCGTTTAACGCAATCGCCGAATATAAAAATCTTTCGGCCAAGTACGAAAAAATTTCCGCCAAAAGATAACTGCGCAAAAGTATTTTTACAGAATTTTTTTATAATGTTGCATTCCCCCCAATGCGGTACGTGTATTGGCGCAAATTGAAATATCGCGCCTTTCCCATCAGCGCACCAGAATGCTAGATTTTTTTGCTGGTGAGATTTTTTGTAAGTTCGACAAAAATATTTCAGCTGGTTTTGACAGGATTCCATTCTTTTTCCAAATAATGTTCAGTTCCGACTCTAGGCGAGGGGAGAGCGGTATAAAGCATAGCGGGCTATTTTTCTCGGTATTTGCGAGCCCGCCTATCGCCAGCGCGCACCCCATCCCTTCCTGGACCATAATCCCCGCGTTGTAAATAAGATTGTAAGTTGCAACTATGTTTAGTTTGTCAATTTCCATTCCAAACCATTTGTTTATTTTTGCCTTTGCAAACTGGCGTCTAGCGATTTGTTTTGAGACGATTAATGGAATTTTTAAGAGGTCGTTTTTGCGAATGTATTTTCTTTTTGCAAGCGGAGAATCTTTTCGGGCTAAAATTCCCCATGCATCTCTATCCGGGAGGGCAAATCCTTCGTATTTTGAGATATCTGCGGGCTGTATTACAAGTCCGAAGTCTATCAATCCCTTGTCGAGCCTTTCGGAAACATATTCAAAGTTGCCGCTGTATATGTCGAATGTGACTTCTGGATGTTGGCTGCGGAAATCCCGCATTGTGGATGCCAGGTATTTCATTGAGCTTGTTTCTCCGCCGCCGATGCGTATTTCTCCGCAAAGGCGGTTGTCGCAAGACGACAGCTCTAATTTTGCCCTATCGTGCATATCTATAATTTCCTCCGCGCGTTTTTTTAGCAAGAATCCTTTTTCGGTAAGGACTACTCCGTGGCTTTTTCGTGCGAAAAGCTTTCCGCCTATTTCCGATTCCAATGCTCCTATTCGCTTTGACAGCGCGGGTTGAGAGATATGCAATATGCCGGCGGCTCCCGTGAGATTTTTTTTCGCGGCTATGGCCAGAAAATACTTTAATGTCAAAATATCCATAACTTTGGCAATTTGATTTTAAGCGGATAATAATTCTATTTTAGAATATCAAGATATAAAATATAAATATTTGCTATTCCATAAAAAAGCGCAAAAATATATGAGAAAGGTTTTTTATGGAAAAGAAAGTAGTGGTAATTTCCAGCTCCCCGCGCGTGTGCGGCAATTCTGAAATCATGGCTAAGAGCTTTGCGGAAGGCGCGAAAAATGCTGGGCATAAAGTTGAAGTTGTGCTTCTTCGGGATATTTGCCTGGAATTTTGCAAGGGATGTTTGGCGTGCCAGAAAACAGGAAAATGCGTTATAGGAGGGGATGTCGAAAAGGTTTTAGAAAAGATAGTCTCCTCCGATGTTCTGGTTTTAGCAACTCCCGTTTATTTTTATGGAATGAGCGGTCAGTTAAAGACTTTGCTGGATAGGACAAACCCATTGTTTGGCGGCTGTTATTCATTTAGGGATGTTTATATTATTTGTTCTTCCGCGGATTCGGACGAAAAAGCGGCAGACGGTGTAATTTCCGGAATAAACGGATGGTTGGCGTGCTTTGAAAAAGCGAGGCTGGCTGGCGTAGTCTGCGGTACAGGGGTTGAGGGCGCCGGAGAAATCTCCGAAGATAAAAAGAATGAATCCTATCAGGCGGGAAAGAATGCCTGAGAGTCTTAAACGCTTTTTAGTTAGTCTGGCGCGCTAGTTCATAGGGTTATTTAGCGGTTCTGTAAATTGGTTCGCTTTGAATAGTGCGTTGTGTCGTCCAAGCAAAAAAAAAGCGCCTCTTTTTAACGGAGGCGCTTTCTCAATTTTTTTATTTGCGCTTATTTTGCGGAAATCGTGGCTATAAAGTATCCTGCAACAAGCGCCGTTCCTATGACGCCCGCAACGTTCGGACCCATGGCGTGCATCAAGAGGAAGTTCGACGGGTCGGCTTTTTGCCCCTCTATCTGCGATACGCGCGCGGCCATCGGAACGGCTGAAACGCCTGCAGAACCGATTAGCGGGTTTGTCTTGTCTTTTAGGAACAGGTTCATGATTTTTGCCATCACAACTCCGGCTGCGGTGGAAAATCCGAACGCAACAACTCCCAACGCTAAAATTGAAAGAGTTTCGACTCTTATAAAGCGGTCTCCGGTCATAGTTATTCCGACTGAAGTGCCCAAGAAGATTGTCGTTATGTTTATGAGCTCGTTTTGTGCGGCCTTGCTCAGGCGGTCGCAAACTCCGGATTCGCGTATAAAGTTGCCCAGCATCAGCATTCCTATCAGGGCGGAAACATCCGGCACTAGAAGTATGCAGCATATCGTAACTAAAAGCGCGAATACAAGCTTTTCAAGTTTGCTTACCTTGCGCATGCTTTTCATGCGTATTTTTCTCTCTTCCAAGGTGGTGAGGGCGCGCATAATCGGCGGCTGTATTATCGGGACCAATGCCATGTAGCTATATGCGGCCACCGCTATTGGCGCTAGCAAATCAGGCGCGAGCTTGTTTGTTATAAATATCGAAGTCGGGCCGTCGGCGCCTCCGATAATGCCTATGGAAGCCGCCTCAGGCGTTGTAAATCCTAGGAAGGCTGCTCCTATAAAAGTAGCAAATACGCCGAATTGCGCGGCTCCGCCGAGAATCAGTGTTTTGGGATTTGCGATTAACGGGCCAAAGTCAGTCAAGGCGCCGACTCCGAGGAAGATGAGCGGCGGGAAGATTTCCAAGAGCACGCCCATTTGCAAATAGTAGTATAGTCCGCCAGTTCTGGGACTGTAAACATCCAACAGCGTCTGGCCGTTTTCGACATTGGCTCCGTCCTTGACAAACACTCCAGTGACTTCTCCGGATGCGCTCGCCCAAACCAGGGCGTCTCCGCCGTTGAGCTGCAATTGTTTGCCTTTGAAGTTCACGGAAAATTTCATAGTGGCTTTTGCGGCTTCCGCGTCAGTTTCAAAGTTTCCGTTTTTTGGCGAGACGATTGCCAGCAAATCCGGAATGCCTTTGGCTTTCTTAAATACGTCTTTGCGGGCTTGCGGAGTTGTCACGTCGTCGAGAAATTTAAAATACTGCGCGACTTCTGCTTGCGCCTGCTGCTCCGACGCTCCCGGACTGACTATATCCGACACGAATCTTGGCAAATGCTTTACCGCGCGCGGCACGAATACATTGTCTCCTTTTTGGACAAACACCTGTTTTACAATTGCCGGAGCGGGGGAGATTATTTCGCCGGCCGGCTTGTTCACCACGCCTTCTGTGGGAAGATTTGCAAGCAGCGCGCCAAAGGCAATTGGAACCAACAGCAGCGGTTCAAATTCCTTGTATACCGCCAGGTAGAAAAGCACTGCAACCACTGCCCACATTAGGATCATTCTCCAATCGACGTAGAAAAATCCCGTGTCTAAAAATAAGTCTTTCAAACTTTCCAACATAAGTTTCCCTTTCTAGAATCGCGGATTATTGTTTCTTTTCGGATGCGGAGAAAATCCGGCCTATCAGAGACGTGAAAATTGAGAGGGCGTATAAAACAAACATTACAACTATGAACCCTATTCCGCAAAATAATAACATTTGCCCGATGGGCATATGGAGCGGTATTGCCGACGATGCTAAAAACATAAATTATCCTTTTTTTTTGCTGAAGATTGTTGTTTCGACATTTTGTCGAATTTGTATTTTTTTCTGCGCGGTTGGACGGAAATGCGCCATAAATTCAGATGCCCGCGAATGCATCCGCATTTGAAAACGGCGACGCCGAAATTTTATTTCGCTTATATGCAAATGCGTTTTTTAGCGATATGCATTTCTATACGGCTAAACGCAACCTTTAAAAAAACGGAAACTTTTGTCCGTGGTTTCTAAAAGCGATTTTCGGCAAACAATCTGGTGGGGCGGTTTAAATTAGCAGCGCGAATAGAATGCGCTTGCGCCCTTCGGAATATATTTTCGGAACACAAATATTTATAATGTTAGAGACACCCGTTTTAAGCTTGGCTTGAAAACGCTTGTAAAAGGCTATTATGGCTACGGCTGTAAGCGCGCAAAGTATAAGCGCGGATTCTAGCACTGAGGCAGTCTTGGATGCCAAACGGCGTTTGCTTCTCAGCTTGTCGGGGGAGAAGTAGTTAATTATAGGCGACATTGCGCAAAACGGAAGTTGGTAGTCCGCCGACTCAATTGTTGTGCAGTCGCCAAAAAAAGATAGTATCTTGTCTCTGGCATAATCTTTAAGGCCTAGCGCATTGCAGAACAAAAGCCCGGCCAACGACGCGCTAAGCATAAAGATAATCGCGAGACTGTATGGTGTTTTTTTCAAATAAAAAAATTTTTTGTATTGAAATACATTTTGAACCATTGTCAAAAATATAGTCAAACCAAATTTTAGCGAAACTTTCGCCGCGGGATAAATTATATGTTTATGGCAACCATTGCACGAAATTAGACAGCAGGCGTTGCTGGTTTGGCGATTGCGGGTCGATTAGTGTGGGAACTATCTTGCGTGCAGAATTTTAACGGGGGAACACCTTCCGCTTCTTGCCAATCTGTTTTCCGCGTGCAGAGAAATTTTTAAATCCAACTACACTGCAGCATTGCTTTAGTGCAAATTCTGAATTTATGCGGGATGGATATTATTTGCAATTGAATGTTTTTATAAAAGATGCATTACAAAGGATGGCTATGGTAATAGGAGCATTGTGCAATAATGCGGTAAAAGTTCTGACGTCTGGCTGCGCGCATGCGGGATGTTTATTCGTCTTAGCAAATAAAGGCCGCTTGAAGGAAAATGAAAGCGGGGCAATGCCTATGGGAAAGCAACTGCGCCGTGGGCAGGCGCGGATATTGCGTTATTGGCTGCGTATTATTTTTGACTCCGGGTTTGGAAGTTGGCGTCCAATAGAAGCGCTCCGCTTGAATCAAGTTCTTTTACGGCAAATTTGAAATCCTTAAATATGCGCTTTGTATGGTATGTGCGCATAGAGAGCTTGTATTTTTTTCCGACAGATATTTGGACTTCAAAATTGTCGGATATTTCGAAAGGCCCGGGAAGTATTTTTCTAGGGTCGCAAGCCGAGTCCTTTTCCCAGACTACATTGCCATATTCGTCTTCCAAAATATACTTCATTCTGTACGGAAGATATATCTTTGAGACTCCTTTGTTTTCACCCGTTATCCTTATTTTTAGTATGCCCCCTTCGTAAGTTGTTTCGGATTCTATTGCAACCAGCCTTGCTCCAGCAAAGAGGTCTATCTTTTTTAGCGCCTTATATTCCTGCTTCTGGCGCGATATATTTTGGGGGTGGAATGGAATATCGTTTACGAGGCTTACGTGGTTTTCTAGAATCCAATCTATTGAATACAATGTATCCCAGCCTCTTTCCTCAAGCGATTTTTGGCTATCGAAGAACTCAAAGAAAATAGGTTTGTACTTCCAAACATCCGCCATTTTTTCGATCGAACTGTACGGAGGTGTTCCTATCCAACGCTTAAAATGCCATGGAGACCCAACGCCGTCGCGCCGCAATCCTACCGTAGGCTTTTTTTTCTTTGAAAGGCAATAGTCCAGCACTTCTGCATCGTCGGTCATAAAGAACAAATTTGCCGTCTTGAAATTTTCCAAATACATATCGGCATACTGTTTTCTGATTTCAAACGGGTACATTTTGGGATCCTTCAAGCCTATTCCGTGGCAGTGCCATTCTCCCCAGTTCCCAAAGCTGCCTAGGTCTATTCCGCCAATTGCCGGATTTTTGTCATAGCGTCTGGCTAGAGCCCTTATAAATTTTCGGTGGGCTTTTAAGAAGATTTCATCATTGAAATATGGGCTTGCGTGTATTTTTGACTTTTTCCCTGCGCCGCTTGCGTCGTTGTATTCTACTCCTTCGAATTCATGGAATTTTGCGCCTTTTTCAAAAACCCATTTGGGCGTCGAGAATCTTGAACCGGAATGAAAGTTTGTGCACATTATCCTAAAATAGAACGGCAATCCTATTGAGGAGTAGTAGGAAATTGCGTCGTCTATTAATTTCCAGTTATATTTTCCCTCCTCCGGTTCCAACGCGGCCCATTCGAGGCGAAGGTATCCGGCTCCAAAGTTCACTGCTGGGGCGTCGGGCAACTTATATCCGTAGTGCGCCCAGCCTTGTCCGGGATTTGAAAAAACTTCTTCGTTTTCTGTGTATTTTAATTTTTCTCCAAAAGCGGAGAGCGATATTGCCGTCGCCGCGCAAAAAAATACAATGTTTTTGAAAGAAAGCATACTATAATTGCATTTTGGAAATACAGCTTTCCCTTACAAGAATATTATGTCTGATTTTAATATAAACGGCGTGCTTTTTTCTTGCTGCTTTTATTGGGTTATGGGCGGCGCAGCCTTTATACAAAATTTGGAGCCGGCGCAAGTTTCCAAGGCGCTCAATGTATATTATCAGAGTATTGAGCGTAAGAGTGTTCAGTTTAATCATTCGCAGCGTGGCGTTGTGCCTGTCGGAGTGTATCGTATGCTACGCGCTTTGCGCGGGCGGGCGTATGCATTTCTGGCGCATGGATTTTATTTTTGAGGAATTGCAGCGGAAAATGTTTCCTTGGGAGCGCTCTATTAAAATCAAATTCACGCTTGCAAAATAAAAACGGCGCAAGAATCATTGCGCCGTTTGGGGTTCGAATCGCGTATTGCGCTTTTGAATGTAAAATCTATACGAGCTTTGCTCCGTCTCCGGATGCGCATGTGAAAACCATCGGCTTGCGCCCGAATTTTTTCTCGTAAAGTGCCGAAACTTCATCGGCTTGCGCTTGTGAAAACGATTCGTCTGTTAGCGCCATGACCGCCCCGCCGAATCCTCCGCCGCTGAGCCGTGCGCCATATACGCCGTTTTGCGCGCATACGGCATCCACCAAGAAATCGAGTTCTTCGCACGAGTTCTCAAAGAGTTCCTTTGAACTTTTATGCGAAGCGCATAGAAGCTTTCCGACTTCTTTTATATCGCCTTTTTCAAGGCATTCGCGCGCCTTTAGGACGCGGGCATTTTCTTCTATGACATGCTTTGCGCGGCGATAAACCACATCGCCAACTTTCTCTTTTACGGCGTCGAGTTGCTGCATGTCGAACTCCCTCAAAAGGCGTTCTTTCCCGCCTTCGGAAAGCGCTTTTGCAGCCGCCATGCATTCGTTGTGCCGTTCGGCGTAAAATCCGTCAACTAGGGCGTGTTTTTTCGTGGAATTAAAGAGCCAAAACTTGCAGGTGTGCGGAAGAGGATAGTTGGAAAAATCTTCGCTTAGGCAATCGATAAACACGATTGTATCCTGTTTGCCAAATCCGGAAACGCCCTGGTCTAGTATTCCGCATGGCATACCAACGAAGAAGTTTTCGCTTTTCCTGCCGGTGCGGACGATTGTTTTTAAGTCTGTGTCAAAATTGTAAAGCTTCGCCATGGCAAAGCCGCTGGAGAGCTCTATCGCCGCCGAGCTGCTAAGTCCCGCTCCCGACGGGAGACAGCTCATATCCAACATATTGAAGCCTGTTTCAGCCTTCATTCCTGCTTCGACCAAAAACTTAAACATCCCCAAGGGATAGTTCACCCAGTTGTATTCTTTGGGCTGGGGCTCTATATTATCCATGTCCACATAGACTTTTTCGCCGCTCTTTGCGCTTGCAAAGCACAGCTTTCTGTCGGAGCGTTTGGAGAGCGCGCACATAACGACCTTGTCGATTGCAACTCCCATTGTAAAACCGCCGTTATAGTCGGTGTGGTTGCCTATAAATTCTATTCTTCCGGGCGCCTGCGCAAACACCTGCGCAGGTTCGCCGTAGATTTTGACGAAAGCTTTTGCCAGAGATTCTTTCATTTTCTTTTCTAAATTCTTTTACCTTTTAGGGATTTATAAAAAGTCCGGAGAATATGAAATAGAGGGCGAAACTAAGCGCCAGCACAGTGACTCCCGCTATCTTTGCGCCTCTTGATGACGATAAATCCATATTTTCGTTTACGGGCATCACAATATCCTGCTTAAGAGGCTTTACAAGCGTAAGCAGAGCCATTACGCCGAGTGAGCAAGCAAAAGTTATCGCCATTCTGTTTAGGAACGCAATATCTCCGCAGAAGAACTGCAGGAATCCGTAAACTATCGGGCTTGTAATTATTCCGATTGCACCCGCAAAGCGAGGCGCCTTCTTGGAGAACATTCCAAAGATGAACACGGCTAGGATTCCGGGCGACAGATAGCCTTGGAATTCCTGTATGAATGTAAATACTCCGCCCAGTTTCGGATTTGCGAGCATTGGAGCTACTATGCAGCCGATAATTGCAAATATGATTACGGCAGTTCTTCCCACAATTACTAGCTGTTTATCCGAGGCGTGGGGAGAAATAAATTTCTTGAAAATATCGATTGAGAATATTGTCGAGGCGGCGTTGAGCATTGCCGCAAGCGAACTTACCACTGCTCCCAGGAGAGCAGCGAATATAAATCCGCGCAGGCCCCAGCCGTCGGGAATTACTTTGCTTATGAGAAGTCCGAATGCGGAGTCGTATTTATATCCGAAAAGCGTCTTGGCAAAGCTGTCGTCGCCTTTTTGGGATGCATATTTTGCATTCCATGCGTCGACAAGCGCTTTTGCGCCCTGTCCGTCGGCGGAAGTATTATGTTTTGCCCAGCCTTTGTCGTATTTAAAATAGGTTTTATATAGATCCCCGCTCTTCTTGTCGGCTAAGTATTTGTCGTGCAGGGTTTTAAACTCGTTGGCTGTAAGGATTGTGACAACGAGCGGCTTGCCGGAGGAATCTTTCTTTCCGGTATTAATTGAGAATTCCGCCGCAGCCTTGTTGGCGTCGAAGGCTTGGTTTGTACGGTCGAGATAGTCAAAGTATATAGTGGAATAAGTTTTAGCGTTTTCGGTCAAAATCTTTTGGTCTTTAAACGCCGCCGCAGATTGGTCGTCGGCGAACAGGTTAAACGCTATTATTCCTGGAATTACAATTATAAATGGTATGATTAGTTTTAGGCCCGCCGCAAACATTATACCTTTTTGTCCTTCCGCAAGACTGGACGCGCCAAGTGTGCGCTGGATTATATACTGGTTGAATCCCCAGTAGTAGAAGTTTGGTATCCACAAGCCGATTATGAGGGCCGTCCACGGAATTTCCGGATGGTCGGCGGGCATAAACATTGTTAGCTTATCGTAGTTGAGGGTGAAGAATTTCTTGAGTGTTCCCGCATCTTTCAGGCTGTCTAGAGCAGCGGGGTCGAATGTTGCAGTTGTTGCAATTTCCGCCACATCTTTTGACGCGAACATCGAGAATGAGAAGTAGGCGATTATTGCGCCGCCAACTATTAGCGCCGTACCTTGCAGCAGGTCTGCCCATGCGCAGGCTTTAAGCCCGCCAGCGCATACATATATTGCTGCGATTATTCCTATCCCCCAGCAGCACGCGGTGAGATTTAAATCTATTGGCATGTCGGCCGATTGTCCAAATACGGTATCGGCGACTGTCGCTCCGGAGTATATAACGGCTGTTATGTTTACAGTAACCAAAACCACAACCATCATAACCGACATTACCGTTCTCGACAGCGCGTCAAAGCGGTATTCCAAGAATTGCGGTACAGTGTACATTCCGCTTTTCAGGAATTTTGGAAGGAATAGAAATGCTACGGCTACCAGCGTGATTGCCGCCATCCATTCATAGCTTGCTATCGCCAGGCCGGACAAACCAGAGGCGCTTCCGCTCATTCCAACAAACTGTTCCGTAGATATATTTGCCGCAATTAGGGAAATGCCTATAAGCCACCAAGTCAATCCGCGGCCAGCCAAGAAGTAGCCTTCGCTGTCGTCTTCTCCTCGGCTTTTATAAAGGCCGACAAAAACGACGGCGCAGATAAATACGACAAATACAATTATATCCATCCAAATATTAAAGGTCATAGTGGATAGAATAATGAGTGTTTTTACGGATAAGTCCACATTTTTTTTGAGTTCCGCGACTTTTGAAAACGATATTTCGGCTGCATGGCAGCGGCATTCCTGGCTTTAAAGCGTGTTTCAGAAAATTTTTCAGTTTTAATGGTTCGGCTCTAGTTTCCAAAAATTTCTAAAATTCCCGGCGCAGTTGTCGCGCGCATTTTGTCGTGCGCAAGGCAAGCCAACCAGATACCTGCGGAACCGGCATCTGGGGGAACAATATTGCAGCCATTGCGCGCGAAAATCTTTAGGCTTGCGCAGGATTTTTACTTGGCAAGTTCGGCCGGAGATAATGCGAGTGCCAAAATCATTATAATTCCCAACCCTATAACTGAAATAGCCAGCCATTTCTTATTTTGCGCCCCGACTTTTACTATCCAAGTCTTGCTGGAGAAAAGGTGCAAAACCACTGCCGCCAACATTAGCAATCCCACGTACAGATGCAGAAAATTAGGACTGATGCTTTTTTTAATCAAGTTTTATTTAAGAATAGAAAACAGCAAAAAAAGGATATTGTGAGCTAAGTATATGGAGGGATTATTTCGCGGGAACGGCGTTTTGCAAAATAAATAAAAATGCATGGGAAGGCAACACATCCCAAGCTTTTAGTAAAAATGTATCATGTTTTTCCCAAATGTATCATGGATTTGGAAAATCCATGCGAGAATGCGATATATTTCATTGACTATTTATATATGCCTTTTAATGGCGCAAATATTGCTTATTGTAAGACGAAGCAGTCAGAAAGTAAAATATATGCGCTTTCTTTTAAAAAAGTATTCTTTCCCAAAAATTCGTGGTAATTCAGCTCATTATTTTATAGCGCAAACATTGCATTCAAAAAAAAGGCGCACTATAAAAATTATAAATATTCGCCAAGCTTCCAGCATTGAGCGAAATCGCCTAATTTTTGCGAATTCCTAATCCAATAAGATGGAAATAGTTCTTGTAGCCTTTTGTTAAGCGGTAGATTGCAAATATCTGCCGCTTGGCTTGGACGATGCGCACAACGCCTGATTTATAAATATAGACCAGTTTGCTGTTCTAACGGCAAAAAACGCATTGCGCTTTTTGTTGGATGAAAAACAATGCTTTGTCGCCTTGCATGCCTAAAGAACGGCTATTTCCCGATGCGCCTTTTTGCAAACGCCAACGCGCACGCAAGCGCGCCTAAAATCATGGCGCATTCGGCAGGTTCTGGAACGGCGGATGTCACGTTAACCCAGTAGCCGCCGTCGTCGGCCTTTACTAGGTAGGCGTAGTCGAGAAAAAACTCGTCCGACGAAACCATAAAACCTTCTCTCGTGCGCAGAAAGCCGTCTCCGTCGACTTCGGTTGCAATATTGTCCAGAGAACCTATTTTTAGGGTAAAGTCCGTTAGGTTATAGATGTTTATGTTAAAGCTTGTTCCCTCGGAATCTACAAAAAATCCTCCAATGTTCACATTGTGCCCATTAGAAGTTATATTGAGAGTAGAACCTTCTTGAAACTTAAATCCGCCAAAATCATTATCGGCGCCAAGAATTAAATCGGCAGTTGAACTAGAAATAGTACCTTTGTCGCAAGTTGCTATGTTTATAATGGATTCGCTCTGTTGTGTTTGGCCATTTATGTAAAAGACATTGGAGGAGTTTAAAGTGATAGTGGTGTTAAACCAATACATTTGGTTTGCGGTTTTTATTGCGCCCTCGCCGGCGTTTATTGTCATGTTTGCATTGCGGATTAAAGAGGGCATGGTTGTGCTTTTAGACTCAATGGTGGCATTTTCAAAAAGAATCGTGGCGCGGGCTCCGTCTTTTCTCCCGAAGCTTATGCTATATTGGTCGCTTCCATTGTAGGAGTTTGCTACTATATTAGGGTCAACACCAAAGGTTGTGGAATA
>FR901536.1 GCA_000438015.1 Coraliomargarita sp. CAG:312
TCCTATTGTCATGGCGTGTCCTGAGCAAGAATATATGTTGACGTTTTCCATCGTCAGGTGGCTGTTGCTCTGAAAATTAATCCCTCCCATTTCATAATAACTATGCTGCATTCTTAGAAGGTGCCCGATTTCATAGGACGACGCGTCCACATAGACGCGCAACACATTGTCGGAAAGCCATTCGACTGTCGGTATGTTTTGCCCGACATACATTTCATAAGACTTTGTGTATCCGCCCTCAACCCCGACAGACTGCGTTTCCGGATCGTACCTCGAAAGTGTAGCCACGCGCACATTCCTCATGGGAAAATAGTCGTATTCTATAAACTTAAAATCGACATAGTTTGTTCCCGACTTGTTCAATCCGACAACTTCGACAATGCTAGCCAGCGGATTTTCATCCCAATTCCAATCCATATTGAAGTTGCAAATTTTCAGCCGGGTGTTGTTTGCAACATACATATTTGCATTGTTTGAACTTTTAAGGTATTTATTGAATATTATAGTTGAGCCGTTGCCGTCGAAGGTGAAATCGGTCATATTTGTCAATTCAATCCTAAAATTACCGTTTTCGCGGTAATTGCCTTTTGGCAGAGTGACTTTCTTTATGCCCGAATTCTTGCAATAGTTTATTATATTGCGTATTATCTGAACGGCATTTGTGACATTCTCGGTCAACCCGAACGAGTCTATACATTGCTGGGGCGTCACCTCTGGAGTGTCTATTTGCGGCAGCGAAACGTCGAATTCCGGAGATCCAGTGGGAATATTGGATATTTCGCCGGAGTACTGGGACTCGGCATCCGCCGGCGCGAAAACAAAAGAAGGTTCCTCTGTCACCTCAAAATCCCATATCTGAGCGACAACCTGCTTATTTGTATCAATGCAAATGGAATATGCCGCCCCCGACGCATCCGTGGTAAAATTAAAAGATATTGTACATTCCTGGTCGTAAACATTCATCGAACTGTTTACATAGTCCGTAGAAGGATCTTGGGTGTTTTGGTTGCGGACAAATGCGAGTATCGTTCCGTTGGACTGCGAACCGTCTATTTTATAAGTAAGCCTGACGGAATACTGGGTGTTCGGCTTCAGCCTTTGGGTTTTTATTCCCGTGGTCCATCCAGTTTTTCCGGCGGAATTGAGAGACAGGCTTCCGTCTGAATTTCTGGTTGCAATCGACGAATTTACTGTCGGGACTTGGGCAGTGTTTGAAAAACCGCCTATTACCTTTGTTCCGCAAGTAAAAGCGTTTAAATACCCATCTGGAGAAATGTAAAAACTGCCTCTGGCAAACCCGTCGGCATATATCCGCTTCAACTCCGACGGAGAGCGGACCGAATTAACTTTCACTGTGTTGTTGCGAAAATTCTTGAACGTTAGGGAATTTGTCGACTTCAAATACCCTTCGTCCGAATCGAGCTTTACCGTCAACGAATCGAGTTCCAACAAATCGCAATTTTCCCCAAGCTCTACAGTCACTTTAGAGTTTGGCCCGACACATAATCCGCGCAAATGCGCATCGGCATTAAAAACTACGGTTTGCGTTCCGGTCCAAAACCAGAGAGGCGCGATGTCTTCAAGGTCTGTTTTATCCACGATAAGCGCGCCTTCCGTATTGAAAGTGAGCTTTGAGTTGCCGTCCATGCGCAAGTATCGCGGAACGACCAGCGATCCCGCCCCAGAATTTACAACCACATCTCCGCCGTTCCCGATGTGAAAATTTCCGTAGCTCCCCTGAATTTCAACTCCGGAATTTTCGCCGATAACCGCAGGGCATTGAATCTTTACGCCGTCGAGATTTTCGCCAGAAATTCCATGCGCAAATAGCTTTCCATTCAAAGTAAGCGAAGAGTCTGAAGAAACTGTTAGATTTGCAACGTCAACATCTCCGTTTATAAGGACTGTCGCTTTCGATATGTTCATTTTAGCATAGGTGCCGTTGTAAACGGCCTCCACGTCCCCGTGGATTGTAAGGAAAGAACGCTCGGCGCCGAGGCCGTTTACCTGTATAGGCTCGGTTGTCTTGAAAGACTTGTAGAGAGTGAGATATTTGGGAGCCGTAGAGTCGGTTGCGTTGTCGGAATAAGTTATTTGGGCTTTGCCGGTAGATGGGGCGGTAGAATAGGTTGCAAAAATATCGCAGTATAAATGCAGATCGTTTGAAGAGGTAGACATTCCTCCGCGCAAATTTATATGCCTGTCGTATGAATCTATCGTCAGCAATATGGAATCGTTTTGGCTGTATAGATAGTTTGTTTGGCTGCTATATCCGGTCATTACAGATTTAACCGTGTAGTTGCCGTTTATGGTGACGTCTTTTTCAATGGAGACCGATGTGGTATTGGCGTTGGGGAAATAATCAACTTCTGTCTTAATCGTCGGAGAATAGGTTATTTTTCTCCAAATAGTGTTGTCGGACCATATGCCTGAACTTTCAGTTATAAGCTCTTCAGCCATGCCGCAAGTACAGGCAAAAATCAAAAAAACTGCGAAACAATATTTAAACCAATGCCGCATATGCTAATATAAATAATGATGGGGGGGGGGATATTTTATTTAAGAATAAAAACGCATCGCAACGTTAAGTTTCACTAATTGTAGATTTGCCATATTTTTACATTAGTCAAACATATAAGTTAGCCAATATAAAAAAATTCGAAAAAAATAGCCGTTTAAGCATTTGGATGTCCAAAGCTGCTTTTACTTGACCGCAAACACATTTCCGGACAATACTGTCATGCATGAAAAAATACAACAGCCTAAAAATCCTTGCCGCAGTCATGTTTGCGGCATTAGCTGCTCTTCCGCTCTCCGCCCAAAAATTTAAAGCAAATTACGACGAAAGCAAAATTCCAGACTACCAACTGCCAGATATTCTGCAAAAAGCCGACGGGAAAGGCCAAATTTCAAGTTCTCTTGAATGGCTCAATTTCTCGCGCCCCAGAATATTGTCTATCCTCGAAAACGAATTTTACGGGCATAAACTCCCCCGCCCCGAAAAGATGAAATTTGAGGTGGTAGAAGAATCCGACGTTTTCAGCGGAATAGCAGTGCGCAAGCAAATAAAAATAACAGTATCCGACAAAGCAGGTTCTCATTCTTTTACAATGCTCATGTACGAGCCAAAAGCCGCGTCCAAAACAAATCCAGCCCCGGCGTTTATAGCTTTAAACTTCAAGGGAAACCACGCCACGTCCGACGACAAAAACATTGCCATTACAAAAGCCTGGATGCGCGGCGCAAAAGGCAACAAGGCTAGCGAAGAAGATAGGGGGGTGGCAAAAAAGCGCTGGCCGTTTGAAGAAATTGTAAAGCGCGGATACGCGATAGCCACAATTTACTATGGAGAAATTTATCCGGATAAGGAAAAGTTCGACGGCACTCCAGAAAGCGTCTATAGAATTTTCGACGCAAAGGCTGTTGAGATGCCTGCCATAGCGGCTTGGAGCTGGGGATTGTCGCGCGGGATAGACGCACTTGAATCTATGCCCGAAATTGACTCAAATAAGATTTTCGTGGTCGGGCACTCCCGGCTCGGCAAAACTGCGCTTTTAACTGGCGCCTACGACAAGCGCGTAGCCATATGCGCATCAAACGATTCCGGATGCATGGGGGCGGCGATTTCCCGCCGCGCATACGGGGAAACAGTCGATATAATAACAACTCAATTCCCTTTCTGGTTCGCCAAAAGCCTAAACAAATATAAAAACGCCGAAAACACAATGCCCATAGACCAGCACCAGCTAGTGGCAATGATGGCGCCCCGCCCCGTATATGTTGCAAGCGCAACCGAAGACAAATGGGCTGATCCCAAAGGCGAACTTATGGCGCTCGTTGAAGCCTCAAAAGTTTACAAGCTATTCGGAGCGCAAGACCTTCCCGGCATGGACAATTTCACCCCCGAAAAGCCATTTCACGGCGACGTGGGATACCATTTGAGAATTGGGAAGCACGACATTACCGTTTACGACTGGATGAACTACTGCGATTTCGCAGATAAGCATTTTGGCAAACCTAAAAATCAATTGTAAGGAACAAAAATTTATGGAACTGACATATAAAAATAAAATAGCCCTTGTAAGCGGCGCGGGCAGAGGCATAGGCAAGGCAATAGCAGAAGCTTTGGCAAAAGGCGGATGCACTGTAATATGCGTAAGCAAAAACATGTCATCCTGCGGGAAAGTCGCCGAAGAAATCAACGCGTCGGGCGGCAAGGCTGAAGCGTTTGCCGCGGACTTGTCGAATCCCTCAGAAGTGAAATCACTCTGCGAAACCGTATTGAAAAAATATGAAGCCGTTGATATACTAGTTAATAACGCAGGCATAACAAAAGACAACCTCCTTATGAGAATGAGCGACGAAGAATGGAATGCCGTAATGGACACAAACCTATCTTCGTGCTTCCACATGTGCCGTGGCTTAATCCGCGCAATGATGGGCAAACGCAGCGGAAGAATCGTAAACATAACCTCCGTGACTGCCCTTGCCGGAAATGCTGGACAATGCAATTACGCAGCTGCAAAGGCTGGAATCATAGGCTTTACAAAAACGCTCGCCCGCGAAGTTGCGGCGCGCAATATAACTGTAAATGCAATCGCTCCAGGCTTCATAGATACCGACATGACAGCCGTACTGCCGGAATCAATTATGGAAAACCTAAAGAATGCAATTCCACTCAAACATACCGGGAAACCCGAAGACATCGCAGCAGCATGCGCGTTTTTGGCGTCAGACCAAGCGGGATATATAACCGGTCAAGTGCTTTCAGTCAACGGCGGACTTTATATGTAAATTATTAGTAAAAAACTATTTTTAACGCCAAGCGAAAATTTTGCTTGGCGTTTTTTTCGACGAACGCGAATTAAAATCTCCAGTGCAT
>FR901537.1 GCA_000438015.1 Coraliomargarita sp. CAG:312
AACAAACACAACTTTGAAACTGCTAGCCTTTGCAATCCTGCTTGCATCGGCCCCTTCTTTAGCCGCCGACAATTCCGCGGCTTTGGCTTATCCGCTACAGCTTTCAGACTATCCCAGCGCTTCAGAAAATCTTTTTGACACAATATTGGCTCGGGCTAAATTTGAGCCGTTCAACATTTTCGCCGCAGCAATATTTCTTTTTGCCATTCTGCATACTTTTTGCCACAGGCTATTTCTGCGCGCAGGTGAAAAAATCGAAAAATCCGCCGCTAAAGACGATAATGGGGAAATTCCCGCAGGCGCAAAATTTTTATCGCGCCTGTTCCATTTAGCCGGAGAAGTAGAAATTATATTCGCCCTTTGGTTAATTCCCCTGTTTGCGGGGTTTTGGATATATTTCGGGTGGGACTCTTTAACCGCGTATGTCGACTGGCTTACATTTGAAAAGAAAAAATTTATTGAGCCCGTGTTTGTGGTATTTGTTATGTGCGTGTCGGCTACGCGCCCGATAATACAATTTTCAGAAGATGTCATAAGCGTATTCGCCAAACTCTTTGCGAAACTCGGCGGAGGAGAGCTGCGCGGATGGTGGATGGCAATTCTATGCGTAGGTTCGCTGCTCGGATCTTTCATAACCGAACCGGCTGCAATAACAATATGCGCCGTGCTTCTTGCAAAAAAATTCTACGCATGGGAGCCTGGCGAAAATTTTAAATATGCTACACTGGGACTGCTTCTTGCCGCAGTTTCCGCAGGAGGGACGCTCACGCACTTCTCGGCGCCCCCCGTGCTAATGGTAGCGGGAGCTTGGGATTGGGACAGCGCATTCATGTTTTGGAATTTCGGGTTAAAATCGGGCATCGCAATTTTTGCAGGAGCTTTAATTGTGATGTTTATGTTCGGCAAGGAATTTTCCCTGTTAAAACTTAAAGCGGCGGACGCTCCTCAAACGGTTCAAAAGCGGCCGCGCGCGCCAAAAATTTTAGTTGCCGCGCATTTGGCTTTTCTAGGCGGAATAGTAGCCACCCTGCACCATCCAACTCTAATGATTTTCATATTTCTCGCATTTGCCGCATTTGTGGAAATGACGCAGGAATACCAATATAAAATAACCTTTAAAGCCCAACTTTTAGTGGGACTTTTTCTGGCAGCCCTAGTCGCCCACGGAAGCCTCCAAGGTTGGTGGATAGAACCGACTCTTACAAGTTTGGGGCAAAAAGAACTATTCTTCGGGTCTCTAGCCTTAACCGCATTTAATGACAACGCCGCCATAACCTATCTCGCGACTCTTGTTCCAAACTTTGACGACTCTATGAAGTATATGGTCGTAGCTGGCGCCATTGCAGGCGGAGGGCTTACGGTAATCGCAAACGCGCCAAACCCTGCCGGAATATCTATATTATCGAAATATTTTAAAGGCGGGGTTTCTCCGGTAAAGCTGATTTTATGGGCGGCAATCCCGACGGCGGTTCTATGCGCGGCATACCTGTTGTAGCGCAAGATTATCCCGGGCGCAAAATGCTAACTTTATCCTAAATCCAAGACTCTTTGCATTTTTAGCGGCGCGCAGCCATTGATTTATTACGCATTCACCTAAAGGAATATTCACGACAACCTGCTCATTGCATGCAAAGCGCCGAAAGATACTTTCAAACGGCCATGATATTGCGAACCGTACTACGAAGGTAAAGTTATTCCGTCCTACAACTGAGAACTGCAAGTTTTTTTTATTGGCATATTGCGGACCAGACTACGAGATAAAAGCTATTCCCTAGCCCTCGGGTGAGCCGAGCGATACTCGTCCAACAGTTTGCGCATCCCGATGTGGGTATAAATTTGGGTAGTTGACAAGCTAGAATGCCCCAACATTTCCTGAACGGCCCGCAAATCCGCGCCGCCGTTGACAAGGTGCGTGGCAAAAGAATGCCTAAGCTTGTGGGGAGTCACGTTTTCTGGAAGCCCAAAGTGGCGCAAATACTTTTTCAGTTCAAGCTGGATAAAGCGCGGATACATTTTCTTTCCGGTCGGAGAGCGCAATACGAAATCTTCGGAATTTTTATCCGCCGCAAAATCGTTAAACCACCCGCGCAAAATCTCTCCTGCGTTCTCGCCGAACGGGCAAAACCTGACTTTGTTTCCTTTTCCTAGTATTCTGGCTGAATTTGTCTGAAAATCTATATCCCCCCAACGCAGGGAGCAAAGCTCGCTTACGCGCAATCCAGCGCCGTATAAGAGTTCCAAGCAAAGAGAATCACGGACGGCGGAAAGTTTGTCTATTTTTCCCTCCTCTAAGAAAATCCAAGGCGCTCTCAAAAGCGTAGGAAGCTGGGTTTCGCTTAAAAAAACGGGGATGTCTTTCTTTAATTTTGGCAAACGCACGGACGAAAAAGGATTGGCGTCAAGCTCGTTTGTTTGAATTAAAAACTTAAAAAACGAACGCAGCGCTGAAATTTTATTATGCGTTGTGGCAGCCTTAAATTTATGCGAAAGCTCCATAACATAGTCGCGCGCCAAACGCCTGTCCACTTTAGAAAGATCCCCGCATGCGAATTCGTTTGCCTCAAGCCAGGCTAAAAATTCCTTTACGGCTTCGGCGTAATTCCTGCAGGTATATTGGGAGTACCTTCGCTGGTTTGCAATGCGGAATATAAAATTGTCCAGAAGCTGAGACTTATCCATCGTCTTATTATTCGCCGGCTAGAATATCGCCAAAGAAAAATTTGAAAAATACGCGTCTATAAAATCAGAAAGAAAAACGTAATATAAAACCGCCCCCAAAGCAAGCCATGGTCCAAACGGAATAACCATCGAATCACCTTCGTTTTCAGCATCTACGCCTTTTCTCTTTTTGCCGGTTTTTTTAGGTCCAAATACTTTAGCTATTGCAAGAACCGGAAGCAATAAAACCGCCCCTATGACAGAGCCCCCAAAAATTGCAAAAACCGCCCCTTGCCATCCGCAAAACGCCCCGATGCATCCAGCTAGGATTACGTCGCCTTCCCCCATTGCCTCGCGCCCGAAAACGCATTCACCAAGAAGCCTTATCCAATACACAATGCCAGATCCCACCGCAATTCCGACAGCTGAACTTACTGCCGATGCGACCATAGATACGAAATACGGCGCCCCGCCCACATCGATTCCGTGCAGGCCAGGTAGCAAAATCGAAATTAAAAATCCCAATACCGTCCCCCCCACAGTAGCAAAATCCGGCAAAGTCATAGTATCTATATCTACAAACGCGCAAAAAACCATAAGTGAGGCAAAAAACATTCCAACCAACGCCGGAACAATTGGGAGCAAGCACCACATACCCAAAAAAACAAATGCCGTAAGGGCTTCAACCAATGGATAGCGGAAAGATATTTTAGAGCCGCAACATCTAGCTCGTCCCCTTAGCAAAAACCATGCCAATATAGGAATATTGTCGTACCAAGCTATAGGTTTGCCGCAAGCGCAATGAGAAGGAGGGCTTACTATGGATTTTCCGGCGGGAATTCTAAATATACAAACATTTAGAAAACTGCCGACGCATGCGCCGAAACAGAAAAAGAAAACCTGGAATATCAGCGGAAAAGTTTCGTTTATCTCTGCTAAATTCATTTCAACTACCATTTAGGGTTTTTAGCATTAGCCCGCCCAACATAGGCTTGCCCGTCCATATTGAAAGAGATTTTGCGCCCTGCCAAGCAAGCATCGGCAAACCACTGCATGCTCGAATTCCCTCCGCGCGCGCGGAACGCACAGAAATAGTTTCGCCTTCTTTTATGTACGGCATGTCAAAGAACGCTATAGACTTTGGCAAATCGGAAAATTTTAAGACGGCAGAGTCGGAATCCCTCAACCCGACAGACGTCGCATTTATTACTATCGAGTTTTCCTGAATAAGTTCTTCGCAGCCCGCCAAAAGAACTGCATTGCATTTGAACCCTGACTCTCCCAAATCAGAAACGAGCCTCTCCAACCTTTCAGGGGTTCTGTTTGCTATTAGCAAAGATTTGCAGCCGCAAGACGCTATATGAAAAGCCGCGCCGCGCGCTGCGCCTCCGGCGCCGATTACGACGACATCGGAACCTTTGAAATCCCTACCCAAAACCGACCTCACAGCCTCCTCCAGTCCAAATCCGTCAGTGTTGAAGCCTTTCCAGCCTTTGGATGTTCTCAATAGAGTATTGCACGCGCGAGCCAATCTAGCGCTATCATCCATGTCGGAAAGCAGTTTCGCCGCAATTTCCTTGTGCGGAATAGTAAGGTTTATGCCAGTGAAATTTTTACGCCAGAATTCATTCAAATAATCCGGCAATTCATCCGGCGGAACATCAAACGCGAAATATTTTGAGCCTCGATAGCGCGAATCGCTTTTTGCTATTTCCTCCAAAGCGGCATTTTGCATAAGCGGACTTTTTGAATGCGCGACGGGATGTCCAAGAACAGCAAAATATGGAGGTTGCGCTCCGCATCCGCGGGTTGAAAAAATCCCGCGTTTCAAATCTTCCGCTGAAAAAACTTCCGCCATAAAGCTACGCATAAATGCGCTCGCCAAAGAGCGAGGTTCCGATTCTAACCATTGTTGAGCCCTCGGCAACGGCGCGCTCCAAGTCACCGCTCATACCCATTGAAAGCTCCGGCAATGGATGTGAAAACTCCTTTTGGAGAATATCCCGCAAATTGCGCAAATTCGCAAAACATTCAGATGCCACGTCCAAATCGGAATCCAAAGGCGCTATGGTCATAAGCCCTTCGACTTTAATATGTCCGCACTTCAAGGCGAAATCTAAAAGTTCCGGGGCATCTGATATGTCGGCGCCGAACTTTGCTGGGTCGTTGCCGGCGTTTACCTGCAACAATACGCGCAGAACCTTACCTTCCGAAGCCGCTGCGGAATCTAAAATTTTCAAGAGCTTTTGGCTGTCCACGCTTTGGATTCTGGCAAAATTCGCAGCCGCATGCTTTGCCTTATTTGATTGGAGATGGCCTATAAGCTCCCAATCCAGGCTGAAATCAGCCGACGCAATTTTCCCTAAGGCCTCTTGCACACGGTTCTCCCCCACGCTTTTGAAACCCCGCTTAAATGCAAATCTTGCCGCGTCCAAGGGATGGTTTTTAGTGACAGGTAAAATTTTTACCGTTTCGGGGTCTCGTCCGCAGGACTCCGCAGCTTTGCGCACGCGCTCCTCCACCCGCGAGCAGTTGTCGCAAAATTCCTGATAGGTTATCATACGCCTTTTTTATTTTGCAGCGACGCTTTCAACAAGCGCGTTCCGAACTTCCAAAGAGGCCCGGTCACATTGGCAGCGTTGGTGAGAACATCGTCAAGCGCATTGACAAATTTATCGACTTCCTTTTCCGTAATTATGAAAGGAGGCAGGATTTTTACCGCGTCCAGCCCGTGGCTTGCGACTTGAGTGAGTATTTTATGCTTGTCTATCATCGAAGTGACAACCATCTGTGTAAACAAAGCGTCGTTGGCCGCCTTCAAGCCTTTCCAAGCAAGCTTCTGCCCCAATCCGTCGGGTTCCTTGAATTCTATGGCGAGCATCATTCCCAATCCCCGAACTTCTTTTATAAATGAATGCTTCGATTTTAACTCGTTGAGCCTATCCAAAAGGATTTTTCCCATTTTTGCGGACTTTTCGACCATTCCTTCATTCTCTATTACCGATATTGATGCCAATCCGCAAACCATCGCCAAATTGTTTCTGCCGAAAGTCGTCGAATGGACAACGCACCTGTCTAAAGTTGAGAAAGAACTCTGATGGATTTCGCGCGTGGTCACAAAAGCCGCGCAAGGCACATACCCGCCGCTTAGGGCTTTGGCAACTGTCACGATATCTGGGTCCAAATTCCAGTGTTGAAACCCAAACCACTTGCCAGTCCTGCCCAGACCAGTTTGAACTTCGTCTGCGATAAACAGCGCCCCGTACTTGCGGCATAGCTCCTGCGCTTTTGGGAAGTAGTCTGGAGACGGTATGTGGACGCCTTTCCCCTGAACAGGTTCAAATATAAACGCAGCAACATCTCCCTCTTTTAATTTGGACTCGAGCGCGTCCAAATCGTTATAGGGAACCTTTTCCGCACCAGGAAGAAACGGTCCGTACCCGGTTTGGAAATGGGGGCTTACGGTAATTGAAAGCGAACCGTACGAAAGGCCGTGGTAGCCCCCCGCCAGAGATAGAATGCGCGATTTTTTAGTATGGGCGCGCGCAAACTTTATAGCGCCCTCATTCGCCTCTGTTCCGGAATTGCAAAAGAAGCACGCTGTACAGCGGTTATTCAAAAGCTTTACCAGCCGCTCCCCCATAAGGCCGCTAAGCAGAGCGCAATCAAGCTGGACCATATTTGGCAGATCCATATCGATGGCGTCTTTCAGGGCCTTGGCTATCACCGGATGGTTGCGTCCCATGCCGAAAACGCCGTATCCTGTTAAAAAGTCGAGGTATTCATTGCCGTCGGCATCGTACAAATAGGCTCCTTTTGCCCTCTTATAGCATTTGTCGAAACCTATCGTTTTTAAAACCGTGGCAAAAGTTCTGTTTACATAACGGTCGTGAAGTATGTAGTTTTCGCCGAAGCGCGATTCAACGAGTTCTTTTAAATCAAAATCTTTCATTGATAAAATTAAAAAATCGCGTTTAATTTAATCCAAAAATAAAATACTTCAAACATTTATTTCGATGGAAATTTTCGCATCCCATTACGTAGTCGATTTCGATCCGTTCGCCATCCGTTTCCCAGATGGTTTTTTTCTTGCGGGAGTGCGCTGGTACGGACTCGCATATTTGGCCGGATTTATAATAGCCCTGCTTTTGTTCAACCTTTATTCGTCAAAAGGCAGAAGCCCGCTGTCTAAGGACGACAATTCCACGCTTATAACGTACTTGCTTTTCGGCGTAATACTGGGAGGAAGGCTTGGGTATATGCTTTTCTACGATTTCCCAAACTTTATTGCGAACCCGCTAACAGCGTTTCAGATATGGAAGGGAGGCATGGCGAGCCACGGCGGATTCATAGGAGTATTGGTTGCTATGATTTTTTTCGCCAGAAGCAAAAAAGTGGGATTTTGGACAGTTTCCGACATCGTAGTTATTTCGGCTACTCCCGGAATATTTTTGGGAAGGCTTGCAAACTTTGTTAACGGGGAACTCTGGGGTAAAGTAAGCGATGTTTATTGGGCTATGATTTTTCCGCATTCCGCGCCTGTGGGAACTCCGATTGAGCAAATAGCAGCGCGCCATCCATCCCAACTCTATGAGGCTTTTGCGGAAGGGCTTTTTATATTTGCCGTATTGCAATACCAATTTTGGAAGCGCAAGCCGGCAAGCGGCATAATTTCAGGCGAATTTCTGGCGATTTACGGAATAGTGCGCATATTTTGCGAAATGTTCCGCGAACCGGATGTAGGAATAAGCCTTATAATGGGAATGAGCCGAGGCACATTTTATTCTATATTTGCGATTGCGGCGGGGCTGGCGATAATGTTTTTGTGCTGGAAGCCATGGAAAAGATCGCATGGCAAATAGCGCGGCCGCATGCGGATTTCAAATCCTATTCCGCATAGAATCCAAAATGTTTTATTCTTTGCCGAAAGTTTTTGGGAGATTCGAGGTACTTTTTGGACTCCTTGAAAAATACAGCATTGCAAAGCGTCGGCGGCCGGTTGGTTCGGGGCGGAATAAAAATTAATTGTTTTCGAACCGATCCAAATTTGCAAATAATAAAGCCGAGCAATAAATCAATAAGGATCTCCTGGCTTGAAATGCTTGGGATAGCGCGCTTTTAGCTCTTTTTTCACGCCAATCCACGAAGTCTTCCAAAACTCCTCTAGATTTTGCGTGGTTTGCACCGCCCTGCCGCCTGGAGATAAAATTTCAAAAGTTGGACGGATTTTTCCATCGCAAATTTTGAGTTTTTTTTCATCAAAGTCGAAAAAGTCCCTGAAAAATGCCGATACCACCGCTCGCGGCGGCGAAATTTCATAGCGTATGCGCACCGGCTTTTTGCGGCGGGGAAATTCGACCGACTTCGGAACTAAATATTTTAGCATGCATTGCTGTTCATACGAGAGCCAGTCGCGCAAGGCAGCCTTTGCGTCTAAGGCTTTCACGTCGGAAAACGACACGCATCCGCAACACATCTGTTCAAATATCTCCGATTTTGCCGCATCGTCAATCGGTTGAATGCCGCTTTCCGGACAGACTGCAGCGGCAAAATTTACGCGCTCTATAAAATATTGGGCATCTTCGTCCATATCTTTGAGTTCAAGGCGCCCGGACAGTATTTCGTCGCGCAGAATTTTAGCCGCTTCGTCGGGGGAGATTTTAGCCGTGTCGCTTTCTGAAATCAACAAATCTCTAAACATCACCTTTGTCCTTCCAACGACGCGCTTGTTGCGCGAATCCAGCGCGGTGACCGTAGATTCCGAAAAATCATCTGCAAACATCTCCTTCAAATCTTCCGCCGAAACGGGAGTTATTAAAGAGAGCATTATTGATACCCCCC
>FR901538.1 GCA_000438015.1 Coraliomargarita sp. CAG:312
GCCGTTTTCAAGCTCGGATTTAGAGCCATGCAAAAGCTCATAATCCGCTCCGCTTAACGGGCGGATTTTTATATGCCAAAAATTATAATTTAGAGGCAATGCGCAAAACAATCATGATGCCTGTTCCGGCGCTTACGCGCGTTTATTTTCACGCGATATAAACCAGCGGCTATGCAATCCCAATAGGCGTTTGTAGCAAGGCTTTATCCATCCCACCATAGGCAACTTTTACAATTCTTGACAAATTGAAGATTGAGATATTCTAACGGCAAATCTTTTGGGAAAATTTCAACAGTAAAAGAATTTTTTCCAATCAAACAGTCGGGTTTGCCTAAAAGTTTTATTTTTGCAATAACAGCTGGCGCCTGTTTGCAATGCCTGAAAAAAGGGGGATGTTATCCGCCGCAAGGGAAAAGAATCCCGGCTGCATGGCAACAAGTCAGAAAGCATGCAGCCATACAAAATAACTCTAGCGCCAAATCTGATTTTTACGGGAAAAAGCGCATTTCCGCGCCGACATTACGAATCGCCGTTTTCAGCCTCTAAACGGGCTATCTCTTTGGAATCGACTCCCAAAAGCGCCATTTGGCTTATTAAGAATCTCCGCGTGGCCTGAGTTTGAGACGCATTTTTAAAATCAAGCAAAGAAGCAAACCCCTTTAAAGCTTCATCCTTTCTGCCCAAATTATTTGCAATTATCAGATACGCCATAGCCCTGTTATAATCGCGGGAATCAGACATAAGTTTTTGAAGTTCGGCATCAACATCAGCCAGCTTTAAATTAAGCAGTCCAACGCTTCCCCAATATCTAATAAAGGGATTGCCGGATTCCACCATTTTGCGTATTTTTTTCTCGTCGGCCTTATCGCATTCCGAAGCAGTCCAAGCCGCCTCAAACACCTTTTCATACCCGCACTCAGAAGACCTGGCAAAATCGTACACAGTAGAATGTTTCTTCAAAATTTCATCGTATGCAAATTCCGGAATTACGCCCAAATCGCGAGATTCTAACATCGCTTTCTTCAGGCGGTTTTTCATGTCTTTAAGAAGTTTGCCGTGCGATTTACCATAGGCTAAATTTTTTGTCTCGTCGGGATCTGAAGCCGTATCGTACAAGAAATGCGCGCCTTGGGGCTTCCACCAATATGCGAACTCGTCTGGAAGCGAGCCGTCGGAAAAGCCCCGCCAATAAGCCCTCCAACCTGCCTGTCCGAACGCATAGTTTGAAACTATGAGCGGATGCATAAACGCGAAAAAATTTCTAATATACCTTGCATTTCCGGACATTATTGCGCGGCTAAAATACGTCCTCTCGTCGAAGCGCGACGAAATTAGGAATATGTCTGATTTCTCTCGATCCACATTTTGCCCCAAGAAAGGCTTGCCCTGCATTTGTTCCGGAATTCTTATTCCCGCCAGATTTAAAATTGTTGGGGCTAAATCAGTGAAATCCACTGTGCGCTCGGAGATTTCACCGCTATGACCGAACGGGTTTAAATGTTTTAGTTTTTCGGGAATATATACGATAAGCGGAACTTGCGTGCCGTCTTTGTTCAAATTGCGCTTTTGCCTGGGAAGGATGCCGCCGTGGTCGGAGTAGTAGAATATTATAGTGTTGTCGACGACATCTTTAGGCTCTTTCATCAAATCGGAAATTATCTCCCCTACCCGCCTGTCCATAGCTTTTATGCAGTCGTAGTAAATGGCTATGTCGCTTTTTATTTCTGGCAAATTTGGAAGATATCCAGGCACCGCGACGGAATCTGGAGAGTTTTCAGGAATATTGGGTATTATATTTTTCTCGCGATTTTTTGCAATTTTCCCGTCAAACAAATTGCTCTCGTGCGTAAGCTCTATATTGAAAACCGCTAAAAAGGGAGTATCTTTTGACGGCCTGTTCTTAAAATGCGCCGTCCTTTTGCATTCGTCCCATATCGAAGCGTCTTTCATTTTTATATTGTAATCTGTTTTAGAAGCGTTCGTGCAATAATAGCCCGCCTCTTTAAAATAAGTTGGATAAGGCTTGAACTTTGGCGGTATTGGATAGCGCGAGCGCATATTGTGCGTACCGAGAGTTGCAGAATTAACTCCTGTCAGGATGGTAGCCCTTGCGACCGCGCATACAGGGGCATTTGCAAACGCGTTTTTGAATACAAGTCCGCATTCGGATAGTTTCGTCAAATTTGGAGTCGAACAAGATTTATCGCCATACATTGGCATATACCTTGCGGAATTATCTTCGCTGACTATCCACAATATATTTGGTTTTCCCTCCCCGAAGCATACGCTGTTTTAGACAAAGCCCAAAAAAAGAAACAATATATTCAAAACCCTCATATAAAACCTTCTGAAATTATTAAATCGGCTAACTTAAATTATGTCAATAATACAACTGCCAATCCATTCCATACAGGCAAGCTCTATAAAAGCATTGGATTTATTATGGGGTATTGTAATACTTATGTTATGAAAATAATCTGCGCGTTTTCAGCGCCGATTTGCTGAGATTGCCGGTGAATTTCCGGCTGTATATGAGTCTTACTCAAATGGCGAACCTGCAATGCAAAAAAAATCGGTTAAAATTATCTTTAAATAAGAGCTTGCAAGCGGATGCTGACGCGCCATTCATCGAAAGAAACCCGCTAAAAATTACGGATTGCAAGGCGGTAAAATCCCTGCGTTTTTTTCATAAGCCGCTAAAATACGGCAAAACAAAAAATAGGTTATTTTAGTTTTGAATTTTCTTGGTCCTCAACCGAAGGATCCCTGCCAATAATTCTAAAAATTTCTGCAAGCGCGTCTTGGCAATCGTATTTTGCCGAGACTGCGTCGGCTTGGGCCGAAGTGTAAGACACCTGCGCGTCGGTTCTTTCAAGCGACGATGCTTTCCCGACATTAAAACGCTCAGTCACAAGCTCTAAATTTTCTTTGGCTACCTTTTCGGAAGCCAGAGCGACTTCGTACTGTTTTTTTGCCTTATTTAAATTTAGGCGCGCGGTTGTAAGCTCTGCATAGACGCTCTGCTCGTACTCTGCTATTTGGCTTCTTGCAGTTCTAAGCTGGGAAACGGCCTGTTTTATTGCGTTTATATTACGGTTCCCATTAAAAATATTTTGGGCTATTTCCGCGCCTCCGGTAAGATTCCAAATGGCGGGCCATCCTTGGGAAAGACCGGCGGCCAAGGCTTCGGCGCTCAGGCTTATGGTTGGATAAAGCTCGGCTATTTGCTCGTCTATGTACAACTTTGCAGCCTCTGCATTCGCGCGCAGTATCCCCAATGAAGGATCGGTTTTTCGCACTATTTCCATCAGCGCGTCTACTCCTATTTCAACATCCGGCATTTGCCCTTCTCCGGTCAAAAAATCAAAAGCGCTGTCAAATCCCAATGTTTTAACTAGTTCCGCTTGTGCTGTTCGCACATTATTTGCGGAAGTTATTTGGTCCAATACGGATGAATCGTAATCGACCCGCGCCTTTGAACAGTCGTATTTAGTTCCTTTGCCATGCTCGTATTTTGCAAGCATATGGTCCAAATGCTCCTTATACTGGGCAACCGCCTGTTCCGCGACAATATTCAGCTCTATCCTTCTCTTGAGTTCAAAGAAAGCTTTCCTAACACTGTAAACGGAATTGACGCGCGCCAAAATAAGCTCTTTTTCCGCCGCAACAACATTTTGGATTTCCTGCGCAACCTTAGCGTCGGTCTTGCCAAAGTCGTATATAAGCAGCTTAAAATCCACGCCGCCATATCCGTTTCCGTCGAAATGAGAAGATTGGGGGCGCTTGAATTCGTTAGAAGTTCCCGCCTCGTATCCGGCAACTAGATCAAAAGTTGGCAGGTAGTCGGCTTTTACTATTTTCAGTTGAAGCTGCGCCGAAATCAAGTTTTGGCCTGCTTGAAACACTGAAGGGCTCGATCGCAGCGCAACACGCTCGAGTTCGCCGAGATTATAAGTTTTGCCTGCTTCAATTCCCATTTCTGCGGGAGTGACCGTGCGTTCTCCTTCAAGGAGCGAATCACCTTTTTGTGCTTTGCGCGCCTCGTCAACAGTAGAACACGAAGCCAAAAGCCCGGCGGAAACCAAAAATATGAACAATATTATGTTTTTCATCGCATTTTTATCCCTACGCGCGAATTAAAGCGTTCGCGTATACTTTGCACCAGAGCGTAAAGGCACGGAGTCATAACAACCCCAAGGCACGTAGCCACCAGCATCCCGGAAAAAGTTGTTATACCTATTGCCCGCCTGCTTGCGGCGCCCGCTCCGGAAGCCATAACAAGCGGTAGAACGCCAAATACGAAAGAAAGAGCCGTCATCATAACTGCCCTAAAACGCTGGGATGCGCCATTGAGGGCGGCTTGGCGTATTGGCGTTCCCATAGCCCTTTCCTGTTTAGAAAACTCGACCATAAGAATCGCGTTTTTTGCGGCAAGTCCGACTAGCATTACCATTCCCAGTTGGGCGTATATGCTGAAGCTCTCCCCAGCTATAAGCAATCCGGCGATTGCCCCCATTACAGGCGCGCAAACGGTCATCATAATCGGAACCGGTATCGTCCAGCTTTCATATTGCGCAACAAGGAAGAGATACGCAAATAAAATTGCCAGAGCCATCAGTTGGATAATTTTATTTTCATTTTGCTTTTCCTGATAACTCATTCCCGTCCACGCCACCGAATATCCGGCAGGAAGTTTTTCCGATTCTATTTTTCTCATTATCTCTCCAGTCGAGACGCTGGAATCTGTCATGACATTAATTTCGGTAGAGAGCAGCTTGTTAAACATATTTATCTGCTTTGGGGCCGAACCAAGCCTTAATCCCGCCAAAGAGGCCAGAGGAACCATATCACCGTCTGTGCTGGCCACCTGAAGCTCCATAATGTCGCGCAAATCCGACCTCATCCCGCGTTCGGCTTGCATATTCACTTCGAAAACATCGCCCAATATATTGAAATCGTTTATATAAAATGAAGCTATATTATTCTGCAACGCAGAAAATATCGAGCTTACAGGAACGCGCAATGTCTCTGCCTTATCGCGGTCTATATCCACGACAAGCTGCGGGATTTCGCTAGAATTTGTAGTCATAGAGCTTATAACCCCCGGATACGCCGCGATTTTTGCCGCCAGTTTTTTAGCCTCCTCCATAATTTCTTTTGAAGAAACTTCCCCGGATGCGGTAAGCGCAAAAGATATGCCCCCTGTCATGCCAAGCCCCATTATCGCCGGCGGAGTAAAACATATAACTTTCGCCTCCGGAATCTGCGCCGACAAGCCTTGCACGCGCGCTAGAATGGAGTCTAGGCTTAGTTCTTCGGATTTTCTTTCAGACCAGTCGTCCAGCTCTATAATAAGCATTGCGGTATTTTCACCGTCGCCGCTTATCATTCCCCTGCCGTTTACAACCATGCAATTTTTGACCCCGTCTATAGCGCTTACAAGCCCGGAAAATTTTTCTGAAGTTTTCATGGTTCTTGAAAGCGTGGCGCCCGGAGATAGTTCAATGTCGCACATTATAGTGCCCTTGTCTTCCCGGGGTATAAATGAGGAGTTCAAAAACCCGAACAAAAAATACGCCAGACCCACAACCAAAACAAAGATTGCCGCAGTTAAAAGATTCTTTCCGGCAATAGCCGAAACTATCCGGATATAGGCGTTTTTAGACCCGTCTATCACATAGTTGACGGGCTTAAAAAATTTTCTTTCCGAAGCCGATCCCGGACGCAGAATTATAGCGCATAGAGCCGGGCTTAAAGTAAGAGCCACCACCGTAGAAAGGCTGAGCGCTATGCACATGGTGACGGCAAACTGCGTATATATCTCTCCGACCATACCGCCATAAAAAGCCAACGGTACATAGCACGCTATCGTGACCAAAGTAGTCGCAATAACCGCGCCGCTGATTTGTTTCATAGACTTTATGCTGGCGCTTTTTGCGTCCAGCCCTTCACGCTGCATTACAGATTGGCAATTTTCGACTACCACAATCGCATCGTCCACGAGAGATCCTATTACCAAAATCAACCCGAACATCGTCAGCAGGTTTATACTGTACCCCAAGGCGTATATCGCGGTAAACGTTCCGACCAAAGATATTGGAATTGCCAGGGATGGAATTATTGTCGCCCGCCAGTCCTGCAAGAAAAGATAGGTTATAATAACGACAAGCAAAAGGGCAGAAACCAACGTTACGACGATTTCCTCCATAGAAATTATGATAAACTTTGTGGGATCGTACGCGGTGCTCCAAGTTACTCCGGGAGGGAAAGATTTTTCCAATCGGGCAAGCTCCGCTTTTACGCCTTCAATGGTTTCGATTGCGTTTGCGTCCGTGCTTCTAAAAACACCCAATCCCGCGGAAGATTTCCCGTTGAACTTGCTGTTGGAGCTGTACGACTCGGCTCCGAGCTCTATTCTGGCAATGTCTTTTAAACGCAATATATTTCCGTTGGCGTCGCTTCTTACTATTATATTTTCGAACTCCTCAACTGTTTTTAAGCGGCCTTTGACATCAACTTTAAACTGCATATATTCGTTTCCGCCCTCCGAGCCGAGAGTTCCGGCAGCCGCTTGAAGATTTTGGCTCTCCACCGCGTTTTGAATGTCTGAGGTGGATATTCCCAACCCTCCCATCCTAATCGGATCTATCCATATTCTCATAGAATACGTCATTGCGCCGAAAGCGTCGGCGGAAGAGACGCCTTTAACCCTGCTTAGGGCATCTGATATAGTGGTTGAGGCGTAGTTATTTAGCTGCATTATCGACATGCTCGAACCGTCCGTCTGCAGCTGGAACATTGCCAGCAAGTCCCCCGAACGCTTGCGCACGTCTATTCCTGTACGCTGAACTTCGCTTGGCAACTTTGCTTCGGAACGCTTTACTGCGTTTTGAACCTCCACCATGGCAATGTCTTGGTTTGTTCCGGTCTCGAACGTGAGAGAACACGAATACGATCCTGTGTTGGAACACTCCGAAGAAAAATACAATAAATCTTCAAGCCCGTTAAATTCCGATTCCAAGACAAGCGCGACTGTGTCCCTCATCACCTCCGCGCTGGCGCCGCTATACGTTGCCGAAACCCTTATTTGCGGCGGCGAAATTTCCGGATATTCCGCGACAGGCAATTTAAACATCGTGAGTATGCCCGTTATTACTAGCAGCAAACTCACAACCGCAGCAAACCTGGGACGCTCTATAAAAAACTTCGAGAACATTTTCTTTTCCCTTATTTTGCAACTTCTATTTTTACGCCTTCGACAACCTTATGCGGGCCGTCGGAAACGACCCTCTCCCCCTCGGACAACCCGGAATTTAAGAACTGCATTCCGTCGGAAGATCGCCCCAGCACGACGTTTCTGCGGCGGGGAATGTCATTTTCGTCCACAACGTAAACATACGACGACTCTTCGTCGTGAAGGATTGCTGAAACCGGAACGCGGACTTTTGACTTGTCGTCTTTGCGCTTCAAATATACCGCGACCGTATTATTTGGAAGCAAGCGCGATTTTGAATTTTTAAATTTCGCAAATATAGGGACCGTGTCGGTGGTTTTAACCGCTTCATTGTTGATAAATTCTATCTCTCCTTCCTCGTCATAAAAAGTGTCGTCGGCTAGCTTTAGCCTTACCACACAAGTTTTTCTCAAAGTTTCTATGTCTGAAAAGTTCTCAAGAAAATCCCTGCTGCTCATCGAAAACTTGACCCTTATAGGGTCTAACTGGACTATTGTTGCCAGAATTCCGGAGGAAGGCGTTATATAATTTCCTTCGGTGTAATTCGTCAACCCTATTACACCGGATATGGGCGAATATATCTTGCAATGTTTTAAGTCGTCTTCCGAGAGTATCAAATCCGCCTCGGCGCCCAAAAGTGAAGCCTGGTAAGACTTATATTGGCTCAGCGAGCTCTCCATTTCATCTTTTGTTGAGACACCTTTTTTAAAAAGTTCGTTTGTGCGCTCGTAGTCGTTTCTAGCGTAAATTAGTTTTGCCTCGTACTCCTCTATTTTTGACTTGTCGCTCTTGTACATAGCGGCATAACGGGTGTCGTCAAACGTGTATAGGAGCCTTCCCTTTTCCACGTACTCGCCGTCTTTAAACCCAACTTTTACAAGGTCTGCGGATATTCTTGACGTTATATTTACAGTCTCTATCGGCATCACTTGAGCTGTGTACCTAAAAGTTTCCGGCTCCCCTGCACTGTCGGCTTTGTAAACAGGAACGCATATTTTTCCCCCCGCACCCGCGGCTGAATAGGCATTTGCGAAAGCGCACGCCGAAATAACGCCGAATGCGAATATGGTTTTGATTCTTGCAATCATGACAGTTCCCTTTCCAACCCTTCGTAAACTATACTCAGCAGCCTATGAAGCGACTTTTTATCGCGCTCCGACAAGCCTTCAAATACCGGCAATACATGTTTTTCGATTATGCGGTCTATTTTCTTTGTAATGCCTTTCAGTTTTCTTGTTCCGCAAATCATTACAGTGCGCCCGTCTTTGTTCCCGCGGGATTTTTTTAGATACCCCCGCCTCACAAGGCCGGCTACAGACTGAGACAAGGCACTTTTAGACACTCTTAATTCGTCCGACAAGCTCCCTATTGAAATCTCTCCGTTCCTGGATATAAACTGAAGTATTTCCATTTGGTTTATTGTCAATCCGCTAAAGCGTTTATTGTCTTTATGAGCAACGAATCGCTTGGCCTTTTCGGCGCAAGCGTGCAGAAGAAGAAAAATCGATCCGGAAAGCTTCTCTTTCATAAAATCTAAATTCCTAAATTATTTTAGTTTTCTAAACTTATTATTTTGTTCCAGTCAACAGAAAAATTCAAATTGAAATTCGCTACTCCCCATGTATGAGGCTGCGGCCAGCTGTCTGCGAATTTTACGCATCCGTTTGTAATCGCGTTTTGGTTTCAATCGGAAAACAAGCGAGCAAAGGCGCGCTCAAAACAGTGAATGAAGAAGAAAAAAATGTTAGACAAGTCTAATTTTTTTTGTTGACACCGCGAAAACAAAAACATTTCCTACGTCAAAAAAAATGAAAGACCGAAAGAAATATTTAACCAGGGCGAGAGAAGACTATTTGGAGGCAGTTCTTATATTGTCGGAGAGGTATGCCAGCATACGCCCGATCGACTTGGCGAAATTTATGGAAGTGTCAAAAGCAACAGTTTCCGTGACTTTGGCGGCGTTGTGCAACGCAGGATACCTTTATTACGATAAGCGCAAGGCAATAAAATTTACCCCGAAAGGTAGGCAGGCCGCCGAGTCGGTTTTGAAAAAGCACAACATCTTATTCCAATTTTTGACGTCGAACCTCGGAATCCCCCGCTCCGCGGCCCATGAGGCCGCATGCAAAATGGAACATTCAATAGATTTAGATATGGCAGAAAAACTTTCAAATTTCATCGAAAGGCTTGGCGCCCAAACAGCAAACGAAGAAACTCCACCTGACGATGGAGGGCAAAACTTTCAGGGATTCAAGCCGAAGAAAAATTTTTTAAATAAAAGTTAGATTGGCCTAACTTCCCCGCCGAATCCGCATAAAAAAACAGGCCGCATAGATATTTTTTCAATAAAAGTTAGATTAACCTAATAATACTCAATATGGACATAAGAAAAATCGCAAGCACCGCCATGGGCGGAATAAGCATATTTGCGTCGTGCGCTTTTGCGCAAGGCGCGTCTCAAACGGACAAAAATACGCCAGAAGCAGAAGGCTGGACTGAACGCGAAAGCCTCTTCTTGGCGGCCGCTGCCGAAGACATATCAAAGGATTCGGGGTTTACCCCGTCTTTAAACTGGACTGGCGAAGTCTGGAGCAATGTATCAGACGGCCGCGACATACACACCATAGCCGACTCTCTTTTTACGTTGGGCTTTGAACAGGACTTATCCGCCATCGGAAAGACAGACGGGCTTGGAAGAATAGGCATCAGCGCATTCTATTATGCGCAGACAAACAACGGGGAACTTCGAGGATTCGACTCGTCCCAAGGATCTTTCAGCAATATAGTCGCCGGAGACATGGCACGGGTTTTTGAAATATATTACGCCAATGAATTTGAAACCGCCGCGGGAAACATAGGCTTCAGAATAGGTCAGCTTGCCGCCGACGAGGACTTCATGGGTATGGATTACTCTGACGTCTTCTTGAATTCGTCTTTCGGAGCTATGCCGAATGTCGCGCCAGGACAGTTATTTTCGCAATACAATGTCGCCACTCCTGGGCTTGTAATATATTACGCGTTCAATAATTTCGACGCGACGTTCGGAGTATACAACGGAAATATAGCAGAAGACATCTCATCAAACAACGGCTTCGACTACAATAATGTCTTCGACACTGTCGCCTTGTGGTATCAGCTCGGATACAACTATGAAATCGGGGGGCTTGGCGGGCGCGTCATGTTTGGCGGGAACTACCACAGCGACCCTTCCAAAATTAATTTCGACGCCATAGACGCGGGAAGCTTTTATTCGTTTTACTTCGGAATACAGCAGACTATCGTAAACAACTCGGACGGAGACGCGCTTTTTGGAGTTTACACAAGAATAGGAATTGTTCCAGACAGCAAGGCTTCTGATAATAATTTTTACGCAGACTTTGGATTCAATTGGTTTGGGCCAATACCGTGCAGAAGCGACGACATATTTGCCGTCGGATTTTCAGTCATAGAAAACGAACGGGCAGCACGCTCTGAATACGCCCACTACGACGGCGCGCTGGAAATAACATATAAATGCCAATTAACACCGGCTATTTCGCTGCAGCCCGACTTTCAAATATTTGTAAACCAGGGAGGCGGAAACGACTCAAAAGCCGCCTACATCGCCGGCGCAAGACTTGAAGTTAACTTCTAAGATATTACCGCTAACTTAAAATTAAAAATATGAATACTAAATCGAAAAACATCTACAACAAAAGGCTATCATTGAGAAAACTCGCAGCTTGCGCGGCATTTGGATTCTGCCTATCGGCCTGCTCGCACGCAATCGACTCAAGCGCAGTTCTTCAATCGTACGTAGACAATACGGTAGTTGCCACATATTCCAAAATGAGCGATTCTGCTATTGAATTCAACGCAGCAGCATCGGAATTAAAGAAAAGCCCTTCCGATGAAAATGCGGAAAAGGCAGCAAAGAAATGGAGCCAAGTGCGCACATATTGGGAACAGGGAGAGTCTTTCCTCTTCGGACCAGCAGCTTTTGCAAACTTGGACCCCAACTTGGACTCGTGGCCACTGGACCAATCTCAACTAGATACCCTTATCAAAAGCATAAACAAAGGGGAAATATCTATTGACGCGCCATATATAAGAAGCGGGCTGGGAGCCGCCTTCCGGGGATTCCATGCAGCGGAATACCTGCTTTTCAGAGATGGCAAAGTGCGCAAGGCCGCCGATATTTCAAAGGCTGAGCTAGAGTATCTTGCGGCTGTGGCGCAAGTATTGGCGGAAGATTGCATCGCATTAGAATCGTGGTGGAAAGGCGCAGATGCGCTCTCGGATTCAAAAGCTAAAATTCTCGAAGCCGCCGAAATAGAAACCAGCGGTTCATATGCAAATGAGATGAAAAATGCAGGGAAAAGCGGAAGCCGGTACGCTTCCGACAAAGAGGCGATTAGCGAAATATTCGACGGATGCATAGATATCGTCGACGAAATCGCTGAATCTAAAATAGGGACTCCTGCAAAGACTGAAAATCCACTGGAATGCGAATCGCGGCACAGCGGCTCGAGCCTTACGGACATACGCGACAATATTATCAGCGTTCGAAATTCTTACGAAGGAATAAATTCCGACGGAAAGAATCTGTCCGCCCTTGTCGCAACCAAATCTGAAGAAACGGATGCGGAGGTAAAAAAAGCGATAAAAGACACGCTTATGGCAGTTGAAAGCCTCAAATCCCCAATGTTTAATAACCTAAAGGAGAATAAGGATGGATTCAAAGTCGCGATAGAAAAATGCCAAAATCTTTCTGAAGTTCTGGCAAAGGCCAAAGGGCTCGTCGCCGAGTAGGATTTTATATATTTAATTTTCTTGATGGTTACCCGCGGGCTTCCGTGTAAAACAACGCTTTTCGCGGAAGCCCCCTGCTTTTAAAGGGAAATTTTATGTTTATTCTTAGAAACCTCGCAATCGCAGCTCATTCGTTATGCTCCATTGCATTTTTATGCGCGTGTTCGGAAACAAAGAACGCAAACTTAAAAAAATCCGAAACTTTTATACCGCAAAAAGCGGCGGCTATTGGTTATCCCCATCCGGATATTCCTTTAGACGCCTTAATAACACCGGAGGTTAAGTCGTACGCTGCATTCAAAGATATAAAAGCGGAATATATAAGAGAATCTTGCGTAAAATGCCACGTCAACGCAACTGTAAATATGAATATGCCCCCAATAAAGGATTCAAATGGAAATAAAGGCCCCGCGTACTATCTCGGAGGCAAGGCCGGAACGGTTTTTATTTCGAACTCGAAATCCTTCGAGCAGCCTTCACCTGCTGTCGTCGATGCGGGCCTTGTATCCAAATTCAAGCAGGGCGAGGCAATCTTTGAGGGCAACTTTGTGGCAACAAAAAACGTTCCTTTTGGCGGACTTGGCCCAACATATATGAAAACATCGTGCATAGCCTGCCACCCTGGATATGGAAGAGCGCGCAGAACCGGAAATTTCGCTCAGGAATATGGGAACGGCTACATAGCAACCGTGCATAATCCAGATGGAAGCATAGTAAAAGGATATACCGACATGCTCCAAATAAACTCGGTAAAGCCCTATTTGCCATACGCAAAAGGCGTCAAAATATCTTGGCATAATTTCGTGGACAAATATTCAAACCGGTATCCGGACGGAACACCGTATAATAAAGGCAAAAAAACCGAAGGCACTTTGACCTATCCGTCTGCCGACATAATAGATCCGCTATTGCCCCTGCCCCGGAACTATAAAGTTTCAATAGAATCCACAATAGGAATTTACGGAACCGGAATGTTGGATGCAATTCCAGACAGTTCAATTATAGAAGAATACAATCGCCAACAATCCTTGACAGGCCCGATAAAAGGAACTCATGGAAAATGGATTTACGACCAAAAATCGGGAAAGAAACGCCTAGGAAAATTTACATGGCACTGTTCAAGGGCGACTCTAGACGACGGGCCTGGCTCAAACGGAATTTATAATACCACAAATGTATCGCGCTTCGACAGGCAAAATCTATACGGCACAAAAGAATGGATTAATAAGCATAAGGAACTCGGAATATGCGTAAAAGATTTTGAAAAGCCGCAAAAACCTGAACTCTCCAAGGAGGATTTCGAAAATTTTATGATTTGGCACAGGGGATTGGCGGTTCCAGCAGCGAGAAATCTCGACGATCCAGACGTATTGAAAGGGCGCGACATTTTTTATGAAATCGGATGTGTAGGATGCCACAAGCCCGAATGGAAACCCGGATACTACCAGCCATTCCCAGCATACTCAAACCAGACTATTCGCCCTTATACCGATATGCTCATGCACGATATGGGCAAAGAAAATGCTGGAAGGTTTCGGACTTACAGGACTCCCCCCTTATGGGGACGGGGGCTTATGAATAAAACAGCCGGGCATACCGACATGTTCCACGACCTCAGGGCCAGGGATTTTGAGGAGGCAATTCTTTGGCACTTTGGAGAAGCGGAATTTTCCAGAGAACTTTTCAGAAATCTGCCTGAAGAAAAGCGCAGCCAGCTGATAAAATTTCTGGAATCCCTTTAAAAAACAATCTTCGAGAGAAATGGAAAAACACTTAAAATATATGACAATTAAAAAAATCCAGCAGCTAGGGTGCGGAGAAATTTGTTTTCTTAGCTTAAATGGATCAGGCGAAAACAATTTCCCGACCCATTCAAAAATATTAAACTCTATTTCCGGCGTTAGAATTGTAGGTCCCGAAATTTATGCGTCAGACTTTCATGAAAATTACGGAGAAACAGAGCGCTCGGGAGAAATTTTAATCCGCGGAACCAATACAACAAATGGGATTTACAACGGGCTCCAATGTATCTCCGTCCCCAAGTCGGCTTCAAAAGAGATATTTCTAAACGGGGAGAAAGTAGGCATTGAATTCGAAGACGAATACGCGCGCTACGCCGTTTTAGGCGGAATTTTTCCATGCGATACAAATAAGTGCAAAATATCCCAAACTATAAACGTATTTGAGAATATAGAAACCGCATTAAAAGGAATTGGAATGGATTTCTCGAATGTCGTTAGAACATGGTTCTACAACGACAAAATATTGGAATGGTATGAAGAATTCAACCGCGCCAGAGATTCTTTTTTTGAATCAAGAAACATATTCGACGGAATTGTTCCCGCAAGCACCGCAATAGGATCGCGCAACTCCAGGGGAGCTGCGCTTGCGGCAAGAGCTTTTGCGGTTTTGCCGAAATCGGAGCGCGTGAAAATAGCAGAGTCCCCTTCTCCGATGCAATGTCCAGCCTCTGAATACCGCAGCTCTTTCAGCAGGGCTATGGAATTGTCCCATCCTAAATTTAGACACCTTATTATTTCTGGAACGGCGGGAATAGAATACGGCGGAAATACGGCGTTCACCGGCAACTTGGAAAAGCAAATGAATCTCGCATTGGATGTGGTCGGGGCAATTTTAAAGTCTAGGGGCATGGATTGGAGCCACGCCGTAAGAGCGGTCGCATACTTAAAAGAACAAGCCTTCCTTGAAACGTTCAACAACATTAAAATTAACCGCGGGCTTGAAGAACTTCCGTGCATTGCAATCCAAGCCGATATTTGCCGCGACGACCTCTTGTTTGAAATGGAATTGGATGCTGTGTCTCAAGAATAAGAAGAATAAATTCGGCATGCTAATATTCATAATGCAGATATCCGTCTTTTGCGCCTTGGCGATGTGCTCGATATTTATCGGAGTCGCAGACTTGCCCGTGCAAGATATTATCGCGCTTGAATCGGAAAAATTGGATGTTTTAACGATAAGCAGAATCCCGCGTCTGTGCAGCATCGTCGCAGCCGGAGCGAGTCTTTCCGTAGCGGGATTGATTATGCAGCGCATAACGAAAAACAAATTTGTATCTCCAACGACGGCAGGAACTATGGAATGGTGCAAACTCGGCGTGATATTCGCCATAATTTGCATGCCCGAAGCGGGATCTATGGCGCGCCTGGCAGGAGCTTTTACGGTGTCCTTGGCCGGAACTTTCATATTTATGGCAGTTGTCAACAAAGTCAAAAGCCGCAATATTGTCATCGTTCCGTTAATAGGCATAATGTTGGGGGGCGTAGTCGGGGCAGCGTCGACTTTTTTCGCGTACAAATACGATATAATCCAAAATACGGCGTCCTGGCTGCAAGGCAATTTCTCCCTTGTCATAGCGGGAAAATACGAACTGCTATACCTCGGTATACCCATTATGGCTATAGCATTCCTTTATGCCGACCGCTTTACAATAGCTTCAATGGGCAAAAATACCGCAACATCGCTTGGATTGAGCTATAGAGGAATTGTCAATGCTGGAATTGCCATAGTGACATTGGTTAGCTCAATAACTGTTGTGTGCGTAGGAAACATCCCTTTTGTTGGCTTAATCGTCCCTAATATAGTAAGCATATTTAAGGGCGATTCAGTAAAGGACATTCTTTGGGATACTGCTTGGTTCGGCTCGGTTCTCGTATTATTTTGCGATATTTTGGGAAGAACGATCATATTTCCCTATGAAATTCCCATAGGTGTAATATTGAGCATAATCGGAAGTTTTACATTTCTGGCGCTCATATTGAAAGGCAAGAAACATGCCTGATTCAAAACAAAAGTTTTCAAAAATGTTTTTTGTGTTGGCGATTCTATCCATTATTCTTGCGGGAATATACCTATTCGGGAATCTGCCTGCAGAAACATGGGATTACAATATCCCGAGAAGGATAAACGTGCTTTTGGCAATTTTTGCCGTGGCAGCCGCAGTGGGATTGTCTTCGGTTACATTCCAGACAATTACATCAAACTACATTCTAACTCCAAGCATTATGGGATTGGACAACCTGTATGTATTTATACAAACTCTCATAATTTGTTTCTTCGGCGCGGGTGTAACGGACACGATTATAGGGCAAACAGAATTTCTGATAACGCTCGCCGTTATGATATTCGCATCTGCCGGAATTTTTCTTTTTATGTTCAAGCTCAATTCTGGGGATGTGTTCTCAGTAGTATTGTCCGGATTAGTTTTTGGGGCGGCATTTGGAGGGCTTTCAAACTTTATGCAGGTTATAATAGATCCTAGCGAATTTTCCATATTGGAGGGGAGAATGTTCGCAAGTTTCAATAGAATCAATCTGCCGCTTCTGGGAATAAGCTCGCTGATAATTATAGGTGTATTTTTCTGGATATCACAGGATTTTAAAAGTTTAGACGCTGTCACTCTCGGGAAAAACCATTCCATAGCCCTAGGTGTGCGCTACCATAAAATTGTTTTAAAAACGCTTGTTGCAGTATCGCTGCTTACTTCGGCTTCGACCGCGCTCGTTGGGCCTGTGACATTCCTTGGAATTTTAACCGTAAGCATCGCGCGCTTTGCCTTTCCGACCTACCGCCACGCAATACTTGTTCCCGGTTCCGTTCTTACGGGCGCATGCATTTTGATATCGGGCATTATCGCAACAGAACGCATATTGGAATTCTCCGTGCCGCTGAGCGCGATAATAAATTTTATCGGCGGAATATGCTTTATATGTCTAGTACTAAAACTAAAGCGCGTATGATATCAACAGAAAATATTTCAAAGAAATACAAGAACGACTTCGCTCTAAAAGAAGTGTCCACAACTCTTCCCACAGGAAAGATTGTTGCTTTTATAGGAAGCAATGGAGCCGGGAAAAGCACGGTGTTAAACATAATCAGCCGACTGATTTCACCATCAACGGGAAACGTATATATAGACGGCAGAAAAATACCCCAATGGGAGACGGAAGAACTTGCAAAAAAGCTCACTATTCTCGGACAAAGCCTTCATTCAGAAGCTAGAATAACGGTCAAGGACTTGGTTGGGTTCGGAAGGTTTCCGCATTCCAAGGGCAATATGGACGCCAAGGACAAAAAAGCCGTCGAAGATGCGCTGGCAATAACCGGAATTGAAGAATTAAAAGACAGATTTATAGACGAACTCTCCGGAGGACAGCGACAAATGGCATACATAGCCATGTCTATCGCCCAAGATACGCAATACATTCTTTTGGACGAACCTCTGAACAATTTGGACATGGGCAGAGCGGTAAAAATTATGAAAATCATGCAACACTTGGTTAAGGAAAAATCAAAGACTGTTTTCATGGTAGTCCACGATATAAATTTCGTGTCTTTCTACGCCGACTATGTACTGGCGTTTAAAAACGGTGAGCTCAAATACCAGGGGAAAACTGATTCCATAATGAAATCGGAAATCCTCAGCGATATCTACGACATAGAGATCTCCGTGGAGAACTACCGCGGAAAGAAAATTTGCATATATTATAAATAATTAACTATCAAATATAATGAAACCACTAATACTGAAAAAAATAAAACTGTCTTTATCCGTCGCAATTGCCCTAGCCGCAATTGCGCTATTATTAAAGTATTCCGCAAACGGAAACACTGCGCTCGAAGACCGGTCCATAAAGCCCAATCCCCAAAGGATTGCAGTGCTGGACTACGGAACATTGGATACTTTCGACGCATTGGGAATCAAAGCAAAACTCGCAGTTCCCAAGAACTATATGCCGTCCTATTTAAGCAAATACAAATCAAGCGAATACGAAAATATTGGAGGATTGAAAGAATTTAACCTTGAATCCATAAACGCGTTCAAGCCGGATTTAATTGTAATTTCGGCAAGGCAGCAAGACTATAAGAACAAGCTTGAGGAAATAGCCCCAGTTTATTTCGTAAAAACTTCAGTAGCAAAAGACCAGCTTGCCGAAACTATTAAAAACATAGAGTTTTTCGGCAAACTTTTCGGAGTTCCTGAAAAAGCCGATTTAGCGATAAAAGATATACGCGCCGACGTCGAGAGAACTAAAAGAAAAGCTAAAGAAAATCCGCTTAGAACTCTTGTTTTAATTGCAAATGACGGGAAAGTGTCAGCGTTCGGCTCCGGTTCGAGATTCGGAATGGTCCATGACGCATTAGGGCTTGTCCAAGCCGATCCCGGCATAAAAGTAGGGCGCCACGGACAGCTTGTTAATTTCGAATATATAGCAGAGTTAAACCCAGACTTGATACTTGTCGTAGACAGATCTGCCGCAATAGGCAAAAGCATAAAGAATACAAGAGTTCTAGACAATGCATTGGTTGGAAAAACAAACGCCGCAAAAAACAACCGCATAATAAAGTTGGATCCAGAATGCTGGTATCTGTCGGGTGGCGGAATAATATCCGTCAAAAAAATGATATCTGAAGTCGAGGAAGCTATCTCAAAATAAATTTTTTATTATTGAACTGGACAGCGGCATGCGCGTTTTCTTGCGCGCATGCTTTTTTTTAGATTGGACATAAGCTTGTAAAACTCTGTATGAGCGCCTTAAATTATATTGGTTTTGCATTGTAATGACGCTCTACATCTGATAGTTAATCAATTAAATATATAAATATCCATTGATGAGAATAGCGATTTTTTATTCCTCCTTCTTGTAGGATTTGCCCATGCAAATTCAAAGCCCAACTTCGTGCTAATTATAGCCGACGATGTTTCTCCACAGGATATTGGAGTATTCGGTTCGGAAAATGCAAAAACCCCAAATATACCAAAGATTGTGGAATGGGAGAAAAAAAAGAGGGCAAAGAGAATAAAAAATGTTCTACAATGCCCAATGTGTTAATCAAGGGATATAAG
>FR901539.1 GCA_000438015.1 Coraliomargarita sp. CAG:312
AGCCGACTACTTCGACTTCTACTTCATATGTTTTTCCGTCAACTGTTATACGCAATTTTTTCATAAAATTTCCTTATTTTTTGTGTTATTGTTTTGTTAAAATTTGATTGCTATCTTCTAGGTATGTAATTCTTTGAAGCGTAGATTTGCTGGCGTCCCTGTCTGGCGTAGCTCATATCTGGAACAACCTCCTTGAAAGAAACAACTACGTGTTCTTCTTCCAATACTGTAGCCGCAGCTGCAGTAAGAACCGCAAGCAATTCTGCATTGTCTTTCTGCAACTCCGGCATTACCGCCGCAACTGCCGCAGAAATTACGAATTCGTGGTCTTGAGGCACCTGCTTTGCCGCCGCTTGCTTAACTTCAACGTTTTTTTCAGCAGCCTTCTTTTTCTCCTTAAAAAAGAGGCCTACCGTAGAAGTTATCATCGACAGCATTAGTAGCACAAAAAGAACCACTCCAAATCCCATCAGCGAAAATGTAATCATATCGCCGACGCTCGGATATGTGGGAATTAGTGTAGCTATTGTATACATTTTTCTTAAATCGTTTTTAGTCCGGCACCGCACGCAAAATGCGAAGATTCAGACGTGCGGAATGTAAAAGAAATATTAAAAACGCGGAAATATAATGGCAGAAGAAAACGCAAAAAACAAATGGCTTCCTTCCTAAAATTATAATCCATCGCATTTAAAGTTCTCATTTTAGAGGCTGGAACATTTTTAATTACATAGGAATATTGCCGTGCTTCTTGGGCAAACGGGTTTCGCGTTTTGTCAACGTAGCGCGCAATGCCATTGCCAAAGCTCCGCGGGTTTCGGCGGGCTCTATTACGTCCGTAATCATGCCCTTGCTTGCAGCCTGGTACGGGCTTTCAAACTTTTCGCTGTACTCGTGGCTATACTTGGCAGCAAGTTCCGCGCGCTTTGCGGGATCTTCTATCGCCTTAAGCTCCTTGCCGTAGAGCACGTTTACTGCGCCTTTGGCGCCCATAACTGCAATTTCCGCCGTGGGCCATGCAAACACCATATCTGCGCCCATATCGACGCAGCACATTGCAAGATACGCTCCGCCGTAAGCCTTGCGCATAATCAACGTAATCTTGGGTACGGTGGCCGATGCGTACGCAAAAAGCATTTTCGCCCCATGACGGATAATTCCGCCGCGCTCCTGCGCCAAACCGGGCATAAAGCCGGGAACGTCTACCAAGTTGACAATCGGAACATTGAATACGTTGCATGTGCGAATAAAGCGCGAAGCCTTATCGGATGCGTCTATATCCAAACATCCAGCCTTGAAGTTTGGCTGGTTGGCTATTATGCCGACGACCATGCCCTCTATTCTCGCAAATCCAACTACTATATTGCGCGCAAACTGCGCTTGGATTTCAAAGAACTCGCCGCCGTCGACAATATGCTCAATCACTTTCTTTACGTCGAGAGCTTCCTTCGCGCTTTCCGGAACAAGCTCGTTAAGTGCGGGATCGTAGGTCTTTTCGTAAGTCTTTGAGAAATCGTGCGGAGGTTCCTGCATATTGTTTGAGGGCAGGTAAGAAAGCAACTTTGCGGCAAGCTCCAGCGCGTGCTTGTCGTCCTTTGCAACCAAATGGATGTTTCCGGAAACAGAAGCGTGCGCGGCTGCAGTGGCAAACATCTCAACAGATGCCTCCTCTCCGGTTGCAGCCTTTATAACTTGGGGACCGCAAATAAAGAGGTTGGAATTCTTTTCGGTCATTATTATGAAGTCCATCAGAGCCGGGCTGTAAGCGGCGCCTCCGGCGCAAGGACCGGCTATAATGGAAATCTGAGGCACAACGCCAGAAAGCGCAACATTCTGGTAGAAAATCTGACCGTATCCAGCCAGAGATTCGACGCCTTCCTGTATGCGGGCGCCGCCGCTGTCGTTCACTCCTATTACAGGCATTCCGTTCTTGCCGGCAAACTTCATCAAATCCACAATTTTCTTTGCGTGGTTTGAGCCAAGCGATCCGCCCGATACGGTAAAGTCTTGACTGAACGCCGCTACAGGACGGCCGCCAACCAATCCGATTCCGCTGACTATGCCGTCAGTTGGGAGAACTTTTTTCTCCATGCCGAAATTGTGGCAGTTATGCTGCACATGCATTCCGAATTCTTGAAATGAACCCGCGTCAAACAGCGCCTCAATCCTGTCGCGCGCAGTCATAAGACCCTTGGCGCGACGAGCCTCAAGCTTCGCCTTGCCGCCGGCATTAAGAGCCTCCTCGCGGCGTCTGATGAGTTCGTCCATCGATTTTTTTGATATTGCCATTACTTTTTCGTTTTTAAAATTTGAGAGCTACGCAAGAGTTTAGCTGCATTTGCAGTCACCGTCCTGGCAGAATTCTGTCAAGACGCCCTTTGTAAATTTGGGATGCAAGAAAGCTATCTGCTTTGAGTGGGCGCCAATCTTCGGCTCCTCGTTAATAAGGCCTACCCCTGCCTCTTTCGCATGGGAAAGAGCCTGGCGGATATCTTTGCAATTAAAAGCTATATGGTGCACGCCGCCATGCGGATTCTTTTCCAAAAACTTTGCAATAGGGCTGTCCGGAGAAGTAGGCTCGAGCAGTTCTATGTGAACTCCGCCGACTGAGAAGAATGCTGTCTTCACCTTTTGATCTGCGACTTCCTCAATGCCTTCGCATTTCAAGCCGAGCGCGTTTTCGTAATACGGAATTGCGTCGTCTATCGATTTTACGGCGACGCCGATGTGATCTATTTTGTTCAGCATATAGTACCCTTTTTTATAAAAAATTGCCGTATATTACCCTACAAACACCCCCACCTTGTCAACATTTTTGTTAAAACTTTAAAAAATTGGAACCCTCCGACCTTTCCTCGCCTCTAAATAAAAAATAATCTGGACAAAGTTTAAAGCAGGCACAAGAATTGTTTAACTTTTAGCGTAAAACAATCAATTAGGGGAAACGCAATTATTATGCATAACATAAACAGAAGAAGTTTCATAAAAAACATTGGAACCGGCGCAGCCGCAATGTTCGTATTGCCCAGGTTTTCAATAGCTCAATCTAAATCTCCAAGCTCAAAAATAAACGTGGCGTGCGTAGGAGTGGGCGGAATAGGAGAAATGACTTTTAACGGCATGGGCGGAGAGGCCAATATAGTCGCAATCTGCGACGTTGATACGGCTTATAGCGCTGCAAACCGCAAAAAATACGCGCCCAACGCAAAATTTTTCACGGACTACCGCGAAATGCTGGATAAAATGGGCAAAGATATAGACGCAGTTTGCGTTTCAACCCCAGACCATTCGCACTTTAAAATCACTATGGACGCAATGCAGTGCGGGAAACACGTAGCCGTCCAAAAACCGCTAACGCACGATGTTTGGCAGGCGCGCGAGCTTGCAAAAGCCCGCAAATACTACAAAGTGCAGACCCAAATGATGAACCAAGGGCACGCCACAAGCGCAATCCGCATGATTAAAGAGTGGTACGATTCAGGTGTGACGGGGCCTGTCCGCCAAGTTCATGTGATGTGCGGCGGTCCCGATTGGAAATCCATATATTTTAAAAAGCCGTCATCCTACCCATTCGCCAAGGAAGATGTTCCTTCATCTTTAAATTGGGATTTATGGCTAAACCAGGCCCAATATAAAGACTATAACAGCGTATACGCCCCGCTGACATGGCGCGGATTCTGGGATTTCGGCACGGGAATGCTTGGAGACTGGTTTTGCCACACCGCCGACGCTCCCGTATGGTGCCTGGACTTAAAAGATCCGACTTCAATAGAATTGTTGGAATCCGACTGTTCATTCGACCAAAACGTTATAATTCCAAATTCGTCCGTTGTAAAATGGAGTTTCCCCGCGACAGACAAGCGCGAAGCTGTCGATATGTATTGGTACGACGGCGGAAAATTCCCCGCGCAAAAACCGCACGACTGGGATAAGGAAGGCAGAGAATTCAAGCCCGGAGCCGTCGGAATGCTTATGGTCGGAGACAAGCACACCCTTGAATCAGGCGTGCGCCCCAACTTCAGCCCGCGTTTGTCCAATACAGAATTCTTCAAAGAATTCCGCAAAAACGCGCCGGAAAAATCGATTCCGAGGGTCCGCAAGGACAATCTATACTTTGAATGGTTTGACGCAATCAAAGGAGACGGTCCAGAATGCGGCTCAAACTTCGGGTACGCAGCACAGCTTACGGAAGTTGCCCTCTTGGGTTCGCTCGCGCAGAGAATCGGAGGAAGAATAGAGTGGGATGCAAAGAATATGCGCTCCACAAACCGCCCAGAAGCCGCTCAATACGTCAAAGTTGAACCGCGAAAAGGCTGGGAAGCGTCGGTGCCGAACGCCTAACGCGCAATATGCAAATATCTCAAGAAACCCGCCTGCAACGGCGG
>FR901540.1 GCA_000438015.1 Coraliomargarita sp. CAG:312
CGCTGGCGCTCCTCCGACCCCGCTGGATACCCAGATGGCATCAACCAGCACTTCTATGCAGCCGTGCCTACTATCTCTATCGATACATATGGATTAGCCTTAGTTCTTGTTGGGCAAGGAGGACAATCTGGCGGATTATTTAATCTCGCTGCAAACACATGGGTTAGACAAAACGGGGGTACTGACGGTAATACTGTTGTACAAGTTAGTAGTGGCGCAGAAGCTATAGCCGCCATGAATAGTTATGCCGCTAAAAATGGAGGCACAATTGATTCTATGCAAGTATTTGCGCATAGTGGAGCAGGAGGAATATACTTTGATCAAACTTCGGGGACAAATAGTCTATATACAAACACAACTGGAATAGATACGGCTGCTAATCCTGGAGCTAAAGGCATATCAGATATAAATCCCAATTTATTTAACGGGAATGCTGACATCAAATTATGGGGATGTAATACCTTAAATGGTGATAACTCATTTGGTCATCAACTAGGGGAACATATTGGAAATAATGTTACAGGAGCAACCAGTGGAACTCAATTTTCTGGAAATCCCGATGGACCTGCTGGCGCTGGACTTCCTAATCCTGTACCTGATAACTATACAGGTGATATATATTTAGTGCCTGACAACGGAGAATGGGATACTGCAATATATTCACCGATGGAAAAATAATATGAGACTTTTAATAATAACATTCATATTTTATGCATCGATTATATCTTTTGCTCAAGAGAACGGAGGATTAGATGTGCTTGTTTCAAATTTCTGTAAAACTACAGATAAACATAATAGTTTGGAGGCATATCATCCTCATATAAAACTTAGCCTGGAACAGGAAATTGAGTTTGCTATAGCTTCGCTTGACAGGTTATTGGATAACCCTAAAAAATTTAGTTTAGACTATCAATTTAAAATGTCTAAAATACATGTATTTTTAGATAGTGTAGATCCCGATAGAATTCCGTTAAAATTTGTACCTACTTTATTCAAAGCATTGAAAATAGGTTCCGCAATGCTAACAGGGGATGTAATAATAATAGATCTTCTCGATCGCATTGTTGGGGACAACCCTGGTTATACGATGCAATATCTTGCGGAAAATAATTTCAATAATACGGAAAGATTGACTTTTATAAAGAAATGGGAAGAAGCTTTTGAACACAATAAGGAACATATCTTAAAGAAGAGGTATTATAAAAACAAATACTATGGGAAAAAAGTTGCCAATTAGTATGATATATAACTTAAGCTTAGCATAAGTATATCATTTAATGAGTGAGTAAATATATTATGTTCGTTCAAATTTTAGTGTAAATTTATCTTATTTCATCTTTATTATTTCAAGTAATCTGTAAATTACTTGTTAAATTTCCGAGTTAGATTATAAACTTTACAAAAGTTTAATCTAGAGAGTGAGAGTAAATGACATTAAAATAATGTTATTATTGACACCTTTAAATAAGTATCTATGATAAACCGTGTTCAAATGAGGCACGCCATGAAAACATCTGTATCAAGTGTAATACTGATAAGCCTATTTGCACTGTGCGCGCATGGAGGCGAGGTAGAAAGATTCATACGCGAGACGCTTGAAGAAC
>FR901541.1:0-2869 GCA_000438015.1 Coraliomargarita sp. CAG:312
AAAAAAAAGCGGCAAAATTTTTGCCGCTTTTTTTATTCGCATATTTTTTAGCTATTTGCGCCTTTTTGCCGCCGCAAGCGCCAAAGCGAGCGCTCCGAATATTGCGGCAAAGGCTGCTGGCTCTGGAACTTCAGTGTACATCATCCACAACCCGTCGTCCTCAATCTTGAATATGGCGGAGTATTCGTTAAAGTCTTCCGAGTAGAAATCGGACGCCTCAAAATCGGTTTCATTTGAGGTGTTGTCCCATTCAAAGATGTGCGCCCAATTGTCCACAAGATTGTCCTTGGTGCCGCTGACTTCAATATAGAACTTGGAAACGCCGTCTATCCATCCTTCGCCCTTGTAAACTCCGCCGTAAAATTTCAACATGTCGTTGCCGCCATCGTAGTCAACGCCTAACATGTATGTGCCGCCGGAATAATAGAGATTGTTGAAGCCCATCAGACCGTTTCCTTCCAGCAGAGAGCCGAACTTGCCTCCTTTTAGGGTGAGGTCTCCGTGGTTCATAAGGCGTATTTCTTCTCCGCTTATTTCGTTGCCGTCGGTATCCAGTGAGGTCTCCGTGGTTCATAAGGCGCATTTCTTCTCCGCTTATTTCGTTGCCGTCGGTATCCTTTCCGCTTTCGTATTTGGAATTTGAATGCATTCTAATTTGGAGAGTTCCGTTGCGCACTTCCACTCCTCCGGAAATCCAGAACCTTTCGCCGTTAAAAATCTGCGAGCCAGTCCCATCCATTATTATTTTTACCTGGGAGTTCGTATTCATTCCAGGACCACTCATTGCGATGCCAGTTGATGCTACTACATTGGATACATTGTCGTCGTACATCCATGCGTTTGTGGAATATCCGCCGGTATTGTTTAAAAGAAGAATCGAAAGCGATTTCGTGCCGGCTTTTGAAGCATCATTCTTCATGGAATTCCACGCCCCTGTAATGCCTTCGGCAATCTTAAATGTCGTGACTCCTCCGAGGGAATTTGTACCGCCGTTTAAATTAAACAGACACAAATTGGGATTTGAATCTCCGGATCCGTTCGCCGACAAAGAACCCCCTATTACGACATCCGGATTTGCCAGCGACGCTTCGATGAGTTCGTTCATCGTCGAGTTATCCATATTTATCTTTGAGGCGTTTATCTGGATTGTCGAACTTTTAGCGGCGGACATATCTCCGGCTATTGAAATATTTTTCAAGGCGGATTCCCAGCTGTTGTCTATGACATTTTTTACTCCTCCCAGGCGCAGAGTGCCTACCGATTGGGTTGAGTCCGCACCAGCATAGACATTGCCTTTTACAACTAGCGTTCCCATATCTGCCTGTTTTGACGAGACGATGCGCTGGGTTGTGCTCGTGCTTGTAGCTCCATCGGCGAGAGTTAGAAGCAAGTCCCCTTCAATGGTTAGCGTTCTTCCGCTATGTATGCTTATTCCCATGCTTGAGGTGTTTGTTGCGCCGACTTCGAATGTTGTATTGTTTACGGTTATGTCGTTTCTTACTATAACATCCACATACGAAGTGTTTTTTAGGTAATCTCCACAAAATACTACATTGGCGGTAATATCGTCCGAATTATTCGGATACTGGCTGGCTTCTACTTTTGTGTCGCCGTCTTCGACCAGCCATCCCGCAGTTTCAATCCATCCCCCATTGTAAGTTGAGGCGTTTTGGAAGTAATAGTTCTTAACTTCTGCGCTGAGCGAGCTTGCCGCGAGAATTATAAACAGTGGAAATACGCCTTTCATAGTAAATTAAATAGAAAACAAACCAACAAACTATCATTTACTAACTTAGATAAAAATGCTATGTATTCCTTATGCTATGTCAACCGAATTGTTTTGGCTATGTTTTTTATGTCCGGCGGTGATGTTGCAAAATTATTTTTGTTTGGCATTTGCGCATTGAATTATTGCGGAATAAAAACGGAAGCTTCTTTTAACCGGAAAATTGTTTTTTTGCATAAGCCATATTTGAATTTCTGATATTTGCCGCGTGGAATCTTTCATAAAATAGAATTTATATGCCGAGTCGGATTGGAATTATAGTCAAATATATTTTATTTGAAATATTTCTTTCTTTCTGCAAAAAATGTGCCGATATGCAAAAAAAGAATTGCGATTTGATTTTGGCTCTCGATCTGCCGGATAAAGAGTCCGCTTTGGAAATGCTCGGAACCCTCAAGGGGTCTTTGAGGTGGGTTAAGATAGGGCTTCAGATGTATGTTCGCTACGGCGCGGATTTTGTGCGCGAAGTATCCGACATGGATTTTAAGATATTTTTGGATTTGAAGCTTCACGATATTCCAAATACCGTGGCGTCGGCAATAAAAAGCCTGCGATCGCTTCCTGTGGATATGCTTACGATTCACACTAGCGGCGGCAGGGAGATGATGAAATACGCCCTGGACGCGGCAAGAGAAACTAATCCGGATTTGCTGCTTTTGGGCGTGACAGTGCTTACGTCTTTCAATGCCGAAGGATTAAGAGAAACCGGGGTTGGGCTTCCGCCTGAGAAACAAGTTGAGCTGCTTGCGCGGCTTGCGGTGGACAGCGGTTTAAAAGGGCTTGTGTGCTCGCCGCTCGAGGTAGAACCGCTGCGGCGCGCGCTTCCTGGAGATGTAAAGCTTGTGACGCCAGGGATTAGGCCTGCAGGCGCCTCGTCAGACGAGCAGAAACGCGTCATGACTCCAGCTATGGCTGCGGCTGCCGGATCTGATTTCATTGTAGTGGGGCGCCCAATTCTCAAGGCGTCCAATCCTCCTGAAGCCGCGCGTGGAATAATTTCTGAGCTCTCTGGGGCAACGGTAGAAGAAAGGTAGCCTGCAATGGGAAACGCGGCGATACTTTTGGCTGGAGGAAGCGGCTCCC
>FR901541.1:2894-3974 GCA_000438015.1 Coraliomargarita sp. CAG:312
CGGCTCGCGGATGCGCGGAACTGTAGAGGACAAAGTTTTGGCGCAGCTTTCGGGGGTTCCCGTAATTTTGCATTCCCTGCGCGCGTTTCTCGATAGCGCAAGTGTCGCTGAAGTCGTATTTGTCTGCCGGGATTCTGTTCAGGAGGCTGCCATAAAAGCTTTGATAGAGAAATATTTTCCTAAAATAGGCCTTTCCGTGAAATTTGCCCGCGGCGGAGCGGAGCGTCAAGACAGCGTATTAAACGGGCTAAGAGCAGTTTCAGACAAGTCTGGCTTGGCTTTTATTCACGACGGCGCAAGGCCTATGGTCGGGGCAGAAAATATTGCGCGCCTAGCCGGGACGGCTTTGCGCGATGGAGCGGCGGTTCTGGCGGCGCGTGCGGTTGACACCATCAAAAGGTTGCCAAAAGGCAAAAAAAACCTATCAAAATGCAGGCTCGCCGATTTAGAGCGGGGCAGGCTTTGGGCTATGCAGACTCCGCAGGTATTTCGGGCTGCCGAAATATTGGATGCATACGAGCATGTAAAAAAGAACTCCATTAAGATAACCGACGATGTCGCCGCTGCGGCTTCGCTGGGCATAAGGGTTTCAATCGTCGAAAATTTTAGTCCAAATCCAAAGATAACTGTTCCGGAGGACATAGCTCTGGCGGAATATTTAATGTCGCGCGGCTCACCGAAAAGCGGGCGCGTACAAGAACAGCGTAAGGAGCAACAATAAATTATGGGCGCAAAATTTAGAATTGGGCATGGGTACGATGTGCATAAGTTGGTCGAGGGCCGCCGCTGCGTGGTCGGGGGAGTGGAAATTCCAAGCGCTCTTGGCCTTCTTGGGCATTCGGATGCCGACGTATTAAGCCATGCGATTGCCGATTCCATTCTTGGGGCGGCAGCTTTGCCGGATATAGGGTTTTTCTTCCCTCCGTCCGACGATTCATGCAAAGACATAGACTCCCAGGAGATTGTAAAGCGCGCCGTTGCCGAAATAGGCAAGTTGGGATACCGGGTTGTGAATGTGGATTCGTCTTTGATTGCGGAAACGCCAAAAATGCTTCCGCACATTCCCGCCATGAAAGAGGT
>FR901542.1 GCA_000438015.1 Coraliomargarita sp. CAG:312
TTCTTGGAAGATTCCTCTACTGCAAAGGCGCGCCAAAGACCATTCCCGACTCGAAAGAAATTATCCCGCTTGACGAAGCCGCAATTCTCAAATGGGAAACGCTTCTTGCGGAGACTTACCAAATCCGCAAGAAAGGCCTGCCAGTATGGTTTGACACCGACCAAGACGCCTTCGAGTATTTTTGGGACTTCGACGCATTCAACACGGAACTTATGAACGGCAAACTGCGCACGCAGGCTTCTTTGCTTGGCAAGGCAAGGGAAAACGCAATCAGGCTTGCGGTCATTTTCGCGCAGGCTGAAGGCGCGGACCGCATCACCGCCGACATCGCAAAACGCGCATGCAGGGTTGTGTCGTATTCAATCTGCGTTTCGGTTGTTTTGTTCTCAAGCGGAATGCTTCCAGATATAGAAAACGACAGAGCCAAAATGGACGCCATGATTCGCCAAAACGACGGCTTCTACAAAAAGATTAGCTTTTTCGACCAGTATTCAAGTTTGCGCAGCGAGCGCGTGGAGTTTATCGTGCATACGTTCCCATCGATGTACGAAATTGTGAAAAAAGGCAAAGGGCGATATGTCGTCTTGAAAGATAGAATCTCCGAAGCTAAAAAGGCGCTTGGAATAGAAGCCGATGAGGACGACGATCTGNAAGCCGATGAGGACGACGATCTGTTTTAGCAAATAGGTAAAATAGGCAAATAGTTAAATAGGCAAGATATTATGCATCAAAGCAAAAGCGTAAATAGGTAAATAGATAAAAAAGCCGCAATGAGTGTTAATACTTGAAATATAGTTGACTTTCAAGCGTCCATCTGGTCTTATGACTGCTTTATCCCGCCCCTGTAGTTCAACG
>FR901543.1 GCA_000438015.1 Coraliomargarita sp. CAG:312
GATAGAGGCGTGCCGTTTGCAAAATGGCGTAGGCTACACAATGAACCGTTCTATCGGCGGAACGACGCTTACCATATTGGATATGGCGTCAGCTTCAAAGGTGAAACTTTGGAATATAAACTTTGATGACAACATATCGCTTTCCGCCTTGGAAATTTCCGCAGATGTTCTTGAACATTTGGAAGATATAGTAGCCGATATATTGCCCGACACGGAGGAATATCAGAGCAACATTCAGGCATATTTAAATCAAGTCATCGGCACCCACAAATCTGGTAAAGCTGGAACAGCCGACGGCCTTTCAGAGAGAATAAAAGAACTATTTGAACCTTACAAGGAACAGATAGAAGACGCCATACGGGAATATCTTGAATCTATCGACCCCGCATTTGTGGTGCGAAGCAATATTCAAAGCTATTTCAGTTCACACGACCAAAGTCCACACTCGGGAGATATGATATGGAATGCAAGATATGGTCTTTGCTATGCCATTTTTAAGGAGGTCAAAAATAGCGATGATACTTCTTTCCCAGAGGAAAATGGACTTTACTCGATATTGTTTACAGTCTCCGATGTCCGCTATTTTGCCTTATATCTTGGATCAGTTGAAAACCCGGAAAAATTTTTAGAGACTCTCACTGGATTTGTGGGGAAAACCATAGGAGATGTTGTAGGAAATCTTACGGAGGGCAATGCTTCCGCCTATCTAAATGCCACTGCCGCCGCCTTAAAGGCACTTTGGGACGATATACCAGAGCCGATTCCCGGTCCTATGGGGCCGCAAGGTCCTAAAGGAGAGGACGGTAAAGATGGCCAAGACGGGGAAAAGGGAGAAAAAGGG
>FR901544.1 GCA_000438015.1 Coraliomargarita sp. CAG:312
CGCTGGCGCTCCTCCGACCCCGCTGGTTATCCTGACGGCATAAACCAGCATTTCTATGCAGCCGTGCCTACTTATGCATTGGATCCTTTAGGGTTAAGGTACGTAGTTGATTCTACAATGAGTGCTTCAAATATAGCGTTAGCAAATAAAGTTATTACAAATATTATGAATTCAAGCTATGGGAGGGATTCAAATTCAACCGTTAATAAAATTTATAACGATCCAAATAATAATGTTAACGTAAAGATACAAGAAGGACCCTATACAAATCATTCTAACAGTTATGATCCTAATACAAATACCATTTATATATCTCCTGATGATGCGGCAAACAATAAAGGTTATGTATTAGATAATGGTAACGGAGGGGCCATAGAAGGAAAAACAAGCATTGAATCCATGTTTGTACATGAGTCACAACATGCATTAGACAAGCAAAACGGAGTGGATTTAGATGCAACTTCAAACGGACCTTATGGTGATATAAAAAATACAGATACAAACGCTATAACTGAAGCCAACAAATATAGAGATGCCGTAAATGAACCCAAACGCCTATGGTATAGGTGGTATGAAGATTATTTGAGTCATCATGAAAGGTAAGATAATGTATAATTTAACATCCATATTATTTTCATTTTTTTTAATAGCAATGCATCCACTTGCAATAGGGATGGAGAATATTGCAGAAACCGGAATAAGTGTATCTAAAATAAAACAGAATAAAATATGCTATGATACGAATTTTCTGAAATCCTTAACAGACTCCCCGCCCAGCGAATACAAGAAAATGTCTGCGTACATAGAAGAAATACTGATCAATTCTTCAGAAGATTACGTTATATTAGAGGTATTAACGGACAATATGATATCGTATGCAACTCTGCTTTTTGTAGATTCAGAAAAAAAATTGCCTAAGACAAAATATGATGGAAATAGAATTCACGTGATTACGCTTAATGCCAAAGACTTTGCAATCTTAAAATTCATAGAAACGGGAATTGAAAAATTTTCCGTGTCAAAAACTGTAAATGTATATAGTATACTTAATAGCTCATCACCATCTCCAACAAAATATTTGCTTTTAAAGACACGCGAAAAAACAATAGCTATCCTTGGAGCAGAGTTACTTTCTAACGAAGTATTATGTAGGCTAAAGGATCGAGAGGATTTTGGGAATTTATATTTCTGGCATTTATTTATTTCTTACTTAAAAACAACGAACGAATATGAAGTGCTCAAATCATGTGGATTGTAATATAGAGGTACACAATTAAAATATCAGTTATTTTAAGCTTATTCTCATTAAATCTATTTGCGTTGTGCGCACACGGCGGCGAGGTAGAACAATTCATACGCGAGACGCTTGAAGAACAGCGCGCGCGGAGTGAATGTGAACCAAGCGAGGTTGCCAAGGTTGTAGGCGATACAGTAAACCTGCCGGAGTTGCCGGAATTTGAGTTGCC
>FR901545.1 GCA_000438015.1 Coraliomargarita sp. CAG:312
GCCATTCTGAGTAAAAACGTCTATTTTATCCACAAATATAGACTTACCCTCTGCCTGCGACGCTTTTCGAAAAAACAAGCCCGAAAGTGTTCCGGAGGAATTTGCGGTAAATTTCATTGTAATGCCCGCATACACGTCGCCTATGTCGGTTAAGGTGGAACTTTTTTTGTAAAATCTTATACCGTTAATTTCGGTTAACCTGTCTGCGCCCTCGTAATTTATAACAACGCCGTCTCCGACACCGCCGACCATACCGAATTCATCCAAAACGACCGCCAAATTGGCTCTCCCGTCGTCGTAAAGTTCGTCGTATATCCCGGGAGGAACTATACTTTCTTTCCCCTCGGAATGGAAGGATACTGCAAAGGCAAAGGTTTTCAAAAACAATAATGCCGCTGAAACTGAAATGATTCTTTTCATATTATATTTTCTCCTCCGTCCAGTAGTGGCCGACTAAAATTTTACTCGAGCGTTTTTCGACCACATCGAATTTTATATGAATAGTCTCGTTTGTTTGAAAATCGCAAACACGCATGTTTCCGGTAGTTTGTATTGTCGAGAATTTTGAAAAGTCGGATTTCCCTGAAATGCGAAATTCCTGTTGGCTGTTTGCATATACAAGCTCGAAAGAATCAG
>FR901546.1:0-3028 GCA_000438015.1 Coraliomargarita sp. CAG:312
ATGATGTCCTTAAGAGTACCGTAGCGCGCCCGCGCGAGGAGCTTTGCGCCGAGATGGAGAAATCCAAGCTGCGCGGAAGGGGCGGCGCGGGCTTCCCTACCGGCATGAAATGGAAGTTCGTGGATAGAAAGAGCGGGAAACCCGTATATTTGGTTTGCAACGCCGACGAGTCGGAACCGGGAACTTGCAAAGACAGGCTTATAATATATCAAGATCCCCATAAATTGATAGAGGGAATAATGTGCACAGCCTACGCGATTAACGCAAAACAGGCTTTCATTTATATCCGCGGCGAATATACAAACGGATATCGGATTTTGATAAACGCCATTGAGGAGGCTCGTTCAAAGGGGTTTGTCGGCGAAAACATCTGCGGGAGCGGATACGGTTGCGACATTACCGTTTGCCGCGGAGCAGGGTGCTATGTTTGCGGAGAGGAAACCGGGCTTATTTCGTCCTTGGCCGGAGGCAGGGCATATCCGCGCATAAAGCCTCCATATTTTCCTGCCGCGATGGGACTTTACGACTGCCCGACGGTAGTAAACAATGTGGAGACTCTTTGTTGGGTTCCGATTGTGTTTAAAGAAGGCGGGGAAGCCGTATCCAAAATGGGCAGCCCAGCGGATCCGGGAACGCACATTTGGGGCGTGAGCGGTCTTGTGCAAAAGCCCGGGCGCTACGAAATCCTTTCTGGCGCTTGCACTCTTGGAGAGCTTTTGTACGACTTTTGCGGTGGACCTCTGCCGGGACGCAGGCTAAAAGCGGTTATTCCCGGAGGGTCGTCAATGAAGATTTTAAAGTGGGACGAAAAATTCCGCATAAAGCAGCCGGACGGATCTGAAAAGGAAATTCGCGTCGAGGATATACGTTTGGACGCGCAGTCATTTATGGCGTGCGGAACGGCTATAGGCTCATGCGGCGTAATTGTAATGGACAACACTGTAGATATAGTGGAGGCTCTCGCCAACCTCAACCAATTTTACGCCCATGAAAGCTGCGGGCAATGCACTCCGTGCAGGGAGGGAACTTTATGGATGTCCCGCATTACCCGCCGGATATGCGAGGGATGGGGAAGGCCGGAGGATGTGGATCTTCTCATGAGCGTTGCAGACAATATGTGCGGACGCACAATCTGCGCATTGGGAGAGGGCGCCGCATGGCCGACTCAAAGCAACTTGGGCAAGTTCAAAGACGAATATTGCGAGAAAATACGCCGCCAGCAGACAATGGGCGGCCAGGCCCGCGCCGACAACAACGCATACAGACTTATTTAAAATGGAAAAGCAAACCGTAAACGTGAATATAAACGGCGCAAACTACGATGTTCTCGCCGGGCAGAATGTACTTGAGGCTTGCAGAAGCGTCGGGGTTGAAATTCCGTACTTTTGCTACCATCCAAATCTTCAGGTTGCCGGTTCGTGCAGAATGTGCCTGATTTATACCGGAATGCCCGCGCGCGACCGCGCCACCGGAGAATTGTTGAAGAACGAGGACGGAACGGTAAAAATAGCTTTTGCGCCCAAACCGTCGATCGCCTGCGGCACAAAAGTCGCCGAAGGAATGCATATAATCACAAACAGCAAGGAAGTTGAGAACTGCCGTAAAGCGGTAATTGAATTTCTGCTTTTGAACCATCCGCTGGATTGCCCAATATGCGACAAGGCTGGCGAGTGCAAGCTGCAGGAGTATGCCCATAAGTACGGCAACGCCGAATCCAGATTTGTTGAAAACAAAAATGTGAAGCCCAAGCGCGTTGAGGTTGCCGGCAAGATAATCATGGACTCGGAGCGCTGCATCGAATGTTCGCGCTGCATACGCTTTTGCAGGGAGTTTATCGGCAGGGACATATTTGGGTTTACAAAGCGCGGTTCCAAGACGGAGATATCGGTTTATCCTGGCGGAGACAACGACAGCAATTATTTGCTGAATGTCGTCGACGGCTGCCCTGTTGGGGCTCTTACTGAAAAGGCGTTCAGATTCCAGATGCGCACATGGTTCCTCAAGGCGACAAAAAGCATTTGCGCAGAAAGCAGCGCGGGCGTAAATACCCGCGTATGGTCGCGGGAGGGCAAAATATACCGCATAACGCCGCGCCGCAATCAAGCTGTCAACGAAACTTGGATGAGCGACTCTGGCAGATACATATACAGAAGGTTTGAGCCTAAAAACCGCTTGAGCGTTCCGCGCATAGATTCGTCCCCCTGCGAGCTGCAATACGCCGTTGACAGGTGCATGGAAATTATGAAGCTTGGCAATATAGCGATAGTTGCCAACGCATGGCAGACAGTTGAGGAGCAGTTCGTAATAGCCGAACTTGCAAAGGCGTGCGGAGCAAAGGTGCACATGGTTAGCCATCTAGGCGATGACGACGGGAAGCTCGTTTCGGCTGATAGGACGCCCAATATGCGCGGGGCTTTTGTGACTGGGCTAATAAAAGAGTATCCAAAGCCCGATTTGCGCGAACTCGCCGAGAGCGTCCGCGCCGGCGAAGTGAAAACGGTCTTGTGCTTCCGCGAGAATATTGCCGAATTGGGATTTGAACCCAAGGATTTCAAATCGGCAAATATAATATATTGCGGGGCGCTGGAAAATTCCACGAGCCAAATCGCAAAGATTTGCATACCTATGCGCGGAGAGTTTGAGAAATACGGTATGTGGATAAACAGGCAATTCCGCATCCAGCGTTTTGAAAAAGCTGTAGAGGCCCCCAAGGGCACTATAAGCGACATATCTTTTCTTCTAACCGTATTGCGCGAAATTTCAAGGCAGTCTTTTGCAATGCCTTCGATTATGGAAGTAAGGCGCCGCATGTGCGCGGAGATTCCGGCGCTGAAAGGTTGCGAAAACGTCGGCGACGAAGGCAAATTAATAGACGCTTCGGATTTTGCGGGCATCGATTTCCCCGAAACCGACGCAATGCATTACACAAAGGGAATTCCGCGCGCAGCAGCCCAGGGCGGAGGTTCGGAAACAAAATAGGTTATATTTTATGAATACTTTTTTTCTTAATATATCAAATGCGGCGGGT
>FR901546.1:3060-17567 GCA_000438015.1 Coraliomargarita sp. CAG:312
GGTTCTAGCCGATGCGGCGTCTTCTGCGCCAGCGTGTTCCGGAGCTTGCGAATTTGCCGTTGACGTTCTACTCAAAGTGGTGTTCTCCTTGGTGTGCGTGGTTGTTGTTATGAGCTTTGCTGGCTTGAGCGTGGTGGCGGAGCGCAAAGTTTGCGCGTATATTCAAGGCAGATACGGTCCAAACCGCACGGCTATTCCGATAATTGCGGCGATTCCCCTTTTAGGGAATTTTCTCAAGAAAAACGGGCTTATGCAGCTTGTCGCGGACGGGCTGAAATTCCTTTTAAAAGAGGATCCCCTGCCAGCGCACGTCAATAAGTTCTGGTACATGATTGCGCCTGTCATGTCTTTGTCTCCCGTTCTGATTGCCGCATGTGTCATACCGTTCGGCGTGTATTGGACCGACGGAGGGGTTATGGCTCCCCTGGCGGTCGCTAATTTCGACGCATCGCTTCTGTTCGCTTTGGCAATAGGCGCGCTGGGCGTTTACGGAGCAATAATGGCGGGGTGGTCGTCAAACAGCAAATTCCCGTATATGGGCGGAATGAGGGCGTCGGCGCAAGTGATAAGCTACGAGCTGGCCATGGGGCTTTCGGTTTTGTCCGTTGTTTTGATGGTGGGAACTAGGGCGGATGTCGACAGCCCGCTCAGCATGTTTGAGATAGGCAGGGCGCAAGAGGGGCTATGGTTCTGCATAACCCAGCCTGTCGCCGCCCTGATATTTTTGATAGCGCTGTTTGCGGAGACAAACAGGCTTCCGTTTGATATGGCGGAAAGCGAGACAGACCTTGTGAGCGGTTTCCATACGGAGTACGGAAGTTTTAAGTTCGGCCTTTTCTTCGTGGGGGAATACGGGCATATGGTTGTTGGGTCGTCTCTTTTCATAACGCTTTTTTTGGGAGCTTGGAATCCTTTTCCAGGCCTTGTTTGGCCGGAAACTTGGGGGTGGGTCAGCTCGGTGCTTTCGCTCCTGACGTTCCTTGCGAAAATTGCCGCGATGCTTTTCTTCTTTATATGGGTTCGTTGGACTCTTCCGCGGTTCCGCTACGACCAGGTTATGAGAATAGGGTGGAAGGCTATGGTGCCTTTGGCTCTTTTAAACTTTGTTGCCTATCTCGTTTTTGTTTCAATTTAAAATCGTCTCTAAAATGGCTATAGTAGTTGAAAGAAAATCTCCGACATTGCTTGAGCGCACCTATCTGCCTCAAATAATTTCCGGACTGTTTATTACGTTTAAAAATATTTTTAAGCCGCGCGTGACATTGCAGTATCCAGACCAGCCTCCCGTACTGCCGAAGGGCTACCGGGGAGCCCCGACTTTAGTGCGGGATTCGGAAGGAAGGGAAAAGTGCGTCTCGTGCCAGCTTTGCGAGTTTGTTTGCCCGTCCAAGGCGATTCGCGTGACTCCCGGGGAGATATCTGCAGATAGCCCTTATGCGTATATAGAAAAAGCGCCCAAGGAGTTTAAAATAGATATGTCGCGGTGCATATTCTGCGGGATGTGCGAGGAGGCTTGCCCTGAAAAGGCAATTGTTTTGCAGGACGAATTTTCAATCAATTCCACGACCCGCGCGGGTTTGGTTCGCAACAAACAGGCCCTCTATGCGGCCGGCGGCGTAATGCCGGACCGAATAAAAAAGTGGAAGAAAGTAAAAGACAACTCCGAGTTCGGGAGGAAACACTAATGGAAGATTTAATTTATTACGCATTTTGCGCTATGGCGATGTTGGGAGCATTGGGCGTGCTTATGGTGCGCGGCTATGTAAATGCGACAATGTCCATGTTGCTGTCTATGCTTGGCGTTGCAGGACTAATGATACTGATGAAGGCTTACTTCTTGGGGATTTTGATGGTTTCTGTCTATGCAGGCGCGGTATTGGTTTTGTTCGTATTTGTTGTAATGTTAATAGGAGACCGCAACGAACAACCTTCGCTTCTTAAGAAGATAGCTCTTTTAGTTTTGTGGGTTCTTGCCGGAGCGGTTGTAGCGTTCTTCCGGCCCGATTTGGCAAAGTACGCTGCGGAGCAGTCTCCCGAGGCCGGAAATGTTCTTTCTTTGGCTAAAAATTACGGGTACAGCCTGTTCACGACGTTTATGCTGCCCGTTCAGGTGGCGGGAGCGCTGTTGCTGGCTGCGATGGTAGGCGTTATGGCGGTTTCAAAATCTCCCTCGCGCAAAATTAAAAATAAAAATACGCTTTGACGGGACTTTTATTATGGAAGATTCTTTGACGAAATTTTTATTCCCGGCTCTGATGCTCTTTGCGACAGGCCTGCTGGGCGCGATGTTCAAACGCAATTTAATAATAATATTCATGTGCGTGGAGCTCATGTTGTGCGGAGCGATGCTGGCGATGCTGGCGTTCGCATCTGAGTACGGAGATATTCGCGGCGGAGTTTTCGCGTTTTTTGTTATGACGATAGCTGCTGCGGAGGTGGCTGTCGGGCTTGCCGTTATAACGCGGCTCTTCGTTGTGGACGGAACTATATCCACAAAGAATATGAATACATTGGGAGACTGATATGATTTCTTTCGAACTTTCTATGGTCCTGTTCATTCCGCTCTTTTGCGCGGCGTTTACAGTGGTGTTTTTGCGCACATCAAAATGGGGAGGCGCGGCGCTCTCGGTAATGTCGGCGGCGTTGTCGCTGGGTGTGGTTTTATCCATCATGCTCTCGGCGGACGGGGGGTCGATATTCAAAAGCTCATGCGAGCTTTTCAGGCTCGGAAATTTTGGGTTGGACTTCGGCTATCTGTTTGACGGGCTTACTAAAAACATGCTGTTTGTCGTTTGTTTTGTCGGGTTCCTGATACACGTGTTCAGCGTTGGCTATATGGACGACGACCAAAGCAAGGGCAGGTTCTTTGCAGGTTTAAGCTTCTTTATGTTCTCGATGACAGGCATAGTGCTGTCTTCAAATCTTGTCATGATGTTTGTATTTTGGGAGCTTGTAGGGTTTAGCTCCTATGCGCTAATAGCGCATTATTCATCGACGGCTGCCGCGCGCGAGGCGTCTAAAAAAGCTTTCATTGTAAACAGGGTCGGAGATTTCGGATTTCTTTTGGGAATAATATTCTGCTGGACTTCGCTTGGAACGACAAGCTTTGTCGAGATGGCGCAGATTTTCCAGACCGACCCCGCAAAAGCTTCGACTGCAATGGGCCTATTGATAACTTGCGGCTTTATAGGCAAGAGCGCCCAATTCCCGTTGCAGGTTTGGCTTGGAGACGCAATGGCTGGGCCGACTCCGGTTTCCGCCCTAATACACGCAGCAACTATGGTCGCCGCCGGCGTCTTTATGATGGCGCGGCTTTCTACTATAGGTTTTCTCACTCCCGGGGTCCTTGAATTTGTTTCCGTTATCTGCGCTTTGATGGCTTTCCTCGCGGGACTTTGGGCGTTGGGGCAGAGCGATATAAAAAAGATACTCGCCTATTCTACTCTCGCGCACCTTGGGCTGATGGGCGTTGGAATAGGATTGGGGTACGAGCTTGCAATGTACCATCTGACTACGCACGCATTCTTCAAGGCCACCTTGTTCCTTGTTGCGGGTTCAATAATACATGCGTGCCACCACGAGCAGAATATCTTTAAAATGGGCGGAATGTTCAAGCGTATGCCGATTACATCCGCGGTTGCTCTGGTCGCGACGCTTTCGATTATCGCCATACCGTACTTCTCCGGGTATTACAGCAAGGAGTCTATACTTATAGCCGCTTTTGGCAAGTCGGCGGGAGGGGCTTTTATAGATACTGCAGTCTTCTGGCTTGTAATGGGAGCGGCTTTCTTAACCCCTGTTTATATGGGCAGGCTTTTCTTCAACGTATTCCTAGGCAAGCCCCATTCACAAAAGGCCGAAAATGCCCGCGAAAGTTCAGCATGGATGACTGTTCCCATAGTTATTTTGGCCGTTTACTCTTTCGCCGGAGCTTGGAGCTTCGCATACGACATAATTTGGTTTGACGGCAAAATGGACGGATTGATTCCATCGGCGGCTACAACTTTCGTAGGCGGCACCTTAAAGTCTTCAATGGCAAAACTTGAGGCTATGCCGCACATGCATACTCTCGAGACCGTCGCCCTGATTATGACTGTCATAGGAATACTTTTGTCTTACGCCATTTATGGCGGATCCAGGGGATACGATATTGTAGAGCGCAAATTTCCCCCGCTCTACCGCGCGCTCGAAAAGCACGGCTGGTTTGACGATGTTTACGACTATTATGTGAAAAAAGTACAACAAAGGTTCGCAACATTCCTTGCGACATTTGTAGATTTGTTCCTCATCGAGCTTCTCTGGGTGAGGGGAATCGGAATAGTATGTTCGGTGACCGGCATGGGAATAAGGAAACTCCACGATTGTTCGGCAAACTCGCAAATCAAATGGATGGTTGCGGGGGTATTGCTGCTGATGGTCTTAATATTTGCATAGGAAACGGATTTTATGGAAACTTCATTTTCGATTTTACTAGTCGCAGGGGTTAGCGCCCCGTTCTTGTGTGCGGCGCTAATAGCGCTCTTTTGGCCGTGCATAGGAGAGAAATCCGCGCGGGCGCTTTCAGCGGCGTTTTCGGGCATTTCATTGGCCGCGGCTCTAGTCCTATGGGGAGTATATATGGCAAATTACGGGCTAAATATTGGTTTCGCTTTTGTCACTCCCTCTTTTATGTCGTGGGCGGGAATACCGTCAATGGGTCTGAACGGGGTCTCGATGCCTATTTTTGCGATGGCTGCAATTGTCGGATTTGCCGCAGTTCTTTGGGCTGCTAAAACAGACATCAGAAATCCGAGGCTGTACTTTTTGCTTCTCATGGTAATGCAGGGAGGTTTGATGGGGGCGTTTGCCTCTACGAATCTGTTGTGGATGTACATGTTCCACGAGTTCGCCCTTGTCCCGACATTTATAGCAATGTCGGTTTGGGGAGGGGCAGGAAAGAGGATGGCAGCAATGCAAATGGCTGTTTATCTGACGCTGGGAGCGCTGATATCGCTAATCGGTATAATAGCAATTTATGTGCAGACTAATGCGGCCTCGTTTGGCTTGCAGGACATAGTATTGGCTTTGGCGGCTTTGCCTATGTCCGATTCATGGCAGTCTTGCGTGTTTGCGCTGCTGCTGTTCGGGTTGGGAACGCTAGTTTCGCTCTTCCCTTTCTACACTTGGGCGCCCCGCACATATTCTGCGGCTCCGACTTCGTTTGCAATGCTTCATGCGGGGGTTCTTAAAAAGTTTGGGCTATATGTCTTGATACAGGCGGCAGTTCCGCTTTTGCCGGCGGGATGCGCAAATTGGGCTTACGCCTTGGCGGTGCTGGCTCTATTTAACGTAGTTTATATCGGTTTGGTCACTATGGCACAGAGAGACCTAAAGATGATGGTCTCTTATTCGAGCGTGGCCCATATGGGGCTTTGTTTCTTGGGGATAGCGTCGATGTCGGTTCTTGGCGTTGGCGGCGCGGTTTTGCTTATGTTCGGGCACGGTCTAAGCGTGGCGCTGCTGTTCATGCTGTCAAATGCCGTAGTCAATCGTACCGGAGAATGGAATATGTTGAAGATGGGGGGATTGTATAGGCAAACTCCGGTATTGGCGGGCTTCTTTATCGCGGCAACTCTGGCAAGCCTAGGGTTGCCGGGATTCGCGAATTTCTGGGGCGAGCTTTCAATTCTTATGAGCCTGTGGTCTTTTAATCCCGCAATATGCGCGGTTGCCGCCACCGGAATCATAATTTCGGCAATATACGGGCTGCGAGCCGTTGCGAACATATTTATGGGAGAACCTACAAAAGAGCTTGAGCCGAAATTTTCGGGGATTAAGGACATGACGGTTTCGGAAAAGATTCCGGCGGTAATTTTATTGGCGGCTCTGCTGTTTGTAGGCTTTTATCCCAAATCCATAACACAGCCGTTGGATTCGGATTTATCGGTTGTGCCCGCATATAATCAATCAAAATAAATTTCTATATGGAACTCCAAAATATATCATTTGACTGGAACAGCGTGGCTGCCGAAGCCGTTCTTTTCCTATTCGCGGTTCTTACGATAGTCTTGTCAGCATTTTCCCGGGGGGAAAACAAAGCGGCGCCGGTTTTTGCCATGTGCGGAATTATGGCGGCTTTATTGGTTGAAATTTTTTGTTCGACCGTCGGCTCCGGGGAAACGTATTTCGGGGGAATGCTATCCGGGGCGTCAAGCTTTGGTGTGTTCGTGTTGGTGTGCGCGCTTTTGACCGGATTAATGGGATTTGGATATTTCGCCAAGGGCGGAAAGCGAGGCGGCGAGTTCATGGCGGTTTTGATGGTTTGCACGGCGGCAATGATGCTGTTCGTGAGGGCGAACAACCTTATGTTCGCGTTTATAGCGCTGGAGTGTGCGACGGTATGCTTGTATGTGATGGCTGCATGGAGCAGGGGCTCTGCGGCGAGTTTGGAGGCTGCGGTAAAGTACTTGGTCGCCGGCGGCGTGAGCGGATGCCTTTTCCTTTTGGGCATAGCGTTCGTATACGGTGCCGGATTGGCTACTGCCCGCGAGCTTTTATTCTTTGAAAACTTCACTTCGGGCATGGGAAACGGGCTGTTTATGTCGGGGTTTGTTCTCATTGTCGCTGCGGTATTGTTTAAAATTGCGGCTTTCCCCTTCCAATTTTGGTCGCCCGATGTCTATCAAGGAGCTCCGACTCCGGTTTCCGCTTTCTTTGCGGTCGCGTCCAAGGCCGCAGGCATTGTGTTCCTAGGCAAAATTTTTACTTTTATAGATTTCTCCGGAGGCGGAATGTTCGACATAGCCGACAAAGCCGTCTTTACAATATCGGTAATATCGGCGCTTACGATCATAGTCGGCAATTTGGGCGGAATAACCCAGGTGAATGTGAAGCGCCTAATCGGATTTTCGGGGATAGCCAACGCAGGTTATTTATTGGTTGCCGTTGCAGCCCTAATCAAAACTGGTTTGATTCCGTTTTTCGAGCTGACCCTATATTTTTACCTGGCTGCTTACATGTTTGCCAACTACGGCCTTTTCTTTGTCGTGAACCAATTCCAAGGGGAGGACGACAGCGGGCAGACATTTGCGGACTATCGCGGAATGGTGCGCAAGAGTTCTTTGCTTGAGAGTTCTCTCGTTATAAATCTGGCGTCTTTGGCGGGGATTCCCCCGACGGCCGGATTTTTCGGCAAGCTTCTCATATTAATAATGGCTTGGTACGCGCAGCTGTATTGGCTGATGGCGATCATGATTTTTGGTTCGGTGGTTTCGATATACTACTATTTCGGATGGATGAGGGCTTCGCTTGATTTTGCGGACGGCGGAGAGCGCCCGCTGCGCGAAAATGGTGCGCTAGCTCCCACTCTTTATGCGCTTTCGGCATCCACCCTATTTTTCGGCGTAATAGTATTTTTCGTTGTGGAGCTTTAAAATATATTGATTATTTGGCGTTTGCGTCTAAAACGGAATCTTATTGTCTATGAAAAAAATACTACCTATATTAGCCGTTTCGGCGTTGCTTTGTTCTTGCGAAACCGAAGACAAGGATATTTACAGCCGGCAAATTCAGATCGACAGCAATCCTACGGGAACGACTATTGTTATAGACGGGCTGCGTCTAGGTAAAACTCCTATGAGCGTAGGGGTTGAAACAAACGATTCCGGATGTTTTGTTAGAAAAACCGTAATAACCGCCATCCCTTCCGATTCAGGATTGCATACGCAAGTTGTCACGTTTCCGGCCTTTAGAATGGACGACGGCGGCAAGAGCATTGTTCCTGAAAAAATATTTTTCGACCTCACTAAAAGTCCGGCTGAAGGCGGAGGTGTAAAAATAAACGAAGATTAGAAATTTTCCGCCTGCCTGCGAATACTTCAACAAGCAATAAAACTACAATCTAAAAATATGTCTCAAAAAGTAAAATACATACTCGACGAAGAATTAATCCCGACTCATTGGTATAACATTGAAGCGGATTTGCCTGTGCATACGCCGCCGCCGGTTGATCCGTCAACTGGAGAATATATGGAGCCGGCAAAGTTGGAGACGATATTTTCACGCGGAGCCATCGAGCAGGAGATTTCACGGGAAAGGTATATTGAAATACCAAAGCCCGTTCGCGAAATTATGAGGCAGTGGCGCCCGTCGCCTCTCTACCGCGCGCGCAGGCTGGAGAAGGCTCTCGGAACTCCCGCAAGGATTTATTACAAATACGAGGGCGTAAGCCCTTCCGGATCCCATAAGACTAACAGCGCGATAGCCCAGGCTTTTGAAGTAAAGCGCAGCGGGGCAAAAAAAGTCACCACAGAAACCGGCGCAGGGCAATGGGGATCGGCCCTTTCACAGGCGTGCAATATTTTCGGTCTGGAATGCAAGGTTTATATGGTAAAGTGCTCTTACGAGCAGAAGCCTTACCGCAAGGCAATGATGGAGCTTTTTGGCGGAACTACGATTCCGTCTCCCAGTCCTTTCACCGAAGCAGGGAGGGCAGTGTTGGCAAAGGATCCATGCTGCCGCGGATCTTTGGGAATAGCAATTTCCGAAGCTGTTGAAGATGCCGAGAAATACGAGGATACAAAATATTGCCTTGGCTCGGTTCTAAACCATGTGCTTCTCCACCAGACGGTAATCGGCCAGGAAGCCATAAAGCAAATGGAGATGGCAAACGATTATCCCGACATAGTTATAGGAGCTTGCGGCGGAGGTTCTAATTTTGCGGGAATAGCGTTCCCGTTTATCGGTGAAATGTTGCGCGGCGGCAGAAAAGTGGATGTGCTCGGCGTGGAGCCGGCGGCTTGCCCGAGCCTTACAAAAGGCAAATACGCTTACGATTTCGGCGATGTGGCAAAGATGACGCCCATGATGAAAATGTACACTTTGGGAAGCTCTTTTATACCTCCGGCGGTTCACGCGGGCGGTTTGCGCTATCATGGAATGGCGCCGCAGGTGAGCAATGTCGCAAAGCAGGGGCTTATGAGGGCCCGCACAGTGCAGCAGTTGGATGTCTTCCGCGACGCCGTGGCTTTCGCGCGATCCGAAGGCATTACGCCGGCTCCGGAATCTTCGCACGCCATATCGGCCGCTATGGACGAGGCCCGCAAATGCAAAGAAACTGGAGAGAGCAAAGCGATTCTCTTTAATTTGTCCGGGCACGGGCATTTGGACATGTCCGCATATATGGAATATTTTTCCGGAAATCTTTCAAACTACGAATATCCTGAGCAGGAGATAGCCATGGCGCTTTCTGGACTGCCCGTTTGCGGCAAGTAGTTTTGCCAATGAAGCAGGAACGTCCAAATCTGGGAATTTTCCGAACCTTACGGGTGGCTCTCATTCTTTGGGCGTTCTGCTGCGTTCCTTGCGCGTTTTCTTCCGACGCTGCAAAGTCGAAATACGAGTCGTCTGCCGGTAATTACGCGGCGCTTATGGATTACGACATGGCTTCCGCCGCAAAGCCGAACTCCAAGTTCTTTAAAGAAGCCAAGTCTGCGGCCGATTCTGGAGACCCATACGCGCAGTATATAGTCGGGGTATGCTACTATATGGGCGCCGGCGTAGAGAGAGATTGCCAGCAGGCAGCCATGAATTTTTCCAAGTCCGCATTTTCAGGCAACAAGTACGGGCAGCTCGGATTGGGATTTTGCATGATGGAGGGATGCGGGCTTGAGGAAAATCCAAAAGCTGCAGCCGGCTATTTTGAGAAATCTGGATTGGCCTCCGCTAAGAACGCGCTAGGTGTATGCTACTATAAAGGAGCCGGGACTGAGTTTAATCCTAAATTGGCTGTGGAACTTTTTAAAGATGCAGCCTCAAAGGGATGTAATCGCGCAAAGGCGTCTTTAGGAAGGGCGTATATAGAGGGGCTTGGTGTGGAAAAAAACTTAAAAAAGGCGGAGGAATTGCTCGTAGAGGCTGCCAACGCAGGCAACGCAATAGCCCAAAACAATCTTGCCGTATTTTACATGGAGGGAATGTCCGGGCATTCGGACGAATTTACGGCAATAGAATGGTATAAAAAATCCGCGGACGCGGGATATCCCCCTGCGCAGCTTGCAATAGGATTGGCTTATATTCAAGGTACCGGAGTTCCCCGCGCCGATTCGATAAAGGGCGCCCAATGGATTCTGAAAGCCGCCGAAGCCGGAAATATAGAGGCCATGAATAATATAGGAGTCTGCTATTTCAACGGCATAGGCATAGAAAAAAATTACGCTCTTGCAATGCATTGGTATGAGAAGTCGGCTTTGGGAGGATACGCCATAGCGCAAAACAATTTGGGAGACTGCCTCATAAATGGAGTTGGCGGAACCGTCAATTCCGAGGAGGCTGTTCGTTGGTATAGGCGGGCGGCTTTTCAGGGCAATGTCGACGCCCAGAGCAATTTGGGGTATTGCTTTCTGGCTGGAATAGGCACTGGTAAAAGCGCAGCCGACGCGATAAAATGGCTGAAGCGCGCAGCTGAAGCCGGCGATGTTGCCGCGCAAAGCAATTTGGGAACATGCTATGTAAACGGCGAAGGAACTAAGGTTGACTACGCCGAAGGCGTAAAATGGCTTAAGCTTGCCGCAGACAAGGATGATCCGCAGGCTTTGGGAAATCTGGGAGCATGCTACTACAACGGGCTTGGAGTCGATAAGAATACCCTAAAGGGGATTGAGCTTATGCGCAAGGCGGCAAAACTTGGCAACGACGACGCCCGCAAGGCGCTTTTGCGCATACGGCGCCAATAGCCGCTGGGATTAAAGGCGTTTTGCCGGCAGTTTGCTTTATGATTGAATTTGTGAATTTTTTGCGGGCGCATTGGTCGGACGATTTTATCTTTATTGTTCCGAAAAGTTTTTGGGCATTGGGAAGTCTTTCTTGCCGCGTGAATTAATTCTTTGCTGCAAGCGCGCGGATGATGAAGAAAAAAGTTGCCAAAAATTTTTGCCTTTTTTAATTTCCTCCAATGTCATTTGTCGAAAAGTTTGCTCTAACATTTTTATTTCTAATGGCGGCGCCGCTTCTTGCCGCGGCGCCAAAGCCCGCAAAATACGGAAATTTTGAGGTCGATTCTGCTGGGCGCCTTTGCTTTGGGGATGCTGTCTTGGATTTTCAAGTCTGGAATGAGGATTGGAGCCAGGCTGTGGAACGGAAAGCGCTTAAAAATTTTGAAGGCTACCCGCATATAAAAAAAGGATCAGAGTTCCGGTCGTCCGGAGTCCTTTTGGCAAATGGAAAAAAGAAGTTTTCCTATTCGGAAAACTTTAAATTCGCCTCTAAAGATGTATGCTTCCTTTCTGCGCGGCACAACTTGGATATAAAAGGTTTTAGGTATGCCGACTTGACGTTTTCTATACCTTTGGACGAATGCTCCGAGGGAGTCTTCTGGGATGGAAAACTTTTGGCGTTTCCATATTCCGAGACGTCGTTTTCCAGGCGGGCGAAAGTGAAGAATTGCCGCGTAGAATTTGCGTCCGGGGTTCTGACTCTCGAGGGAGATATGGATTTATTCGTGCAGGACAATAGGAGATTTAATTCTTCGACGGTTTCCTTCCGCATATTTTTTCAAAAGACTTCCGAAGGCGAGAGCGGGGTGGATTTAAAAATTACATACCACCCACATAAATCCCGCATTGTCGATTTGAAAAAATTATTTAATTCCAAATTAGATTGCGGCAAGCTGCCGCAAGGCAAGCGCTATTGGGGCAAAATAATTTACGATATTTCTCCTACGGACGGATGTCTTGAGATTCCTGCCGGAGGCGAGGCTGAAATATCGTTCGGCGGTATTTCCGATGGCAACCTTTACCTTTTGAACGCTTTTGCGGGCGATTCTCCTCTGTCCGGAGAAGTTGCGCTTGTTTGCCCGAAGGGAGAAGATTCAGGCGGGCAAGTATCCGTGCTTGCGTCGGACACAAATTCTTTCGGCGGCGAAAACCAGTTTGGGGTTTGGCGCACAAAGCCTTCAGGAGAGCGCGTGCGCAAGCTTTATTCTACAAAGGTAAAATTGGGCGGAAAAAAGGCATCCGGGGTTAAACTCGTCAACAAAACGTCCCAGGCATGGAAGATAGCCGCGGCAACCGTTTCAACAGCAAATTTTACGCCTGCATCTTTATATTGTAATTTTATCGCGGAAGACGAGAAATATGTCCCAATGGATTTCACGGCGGAAGTCGAGAAAGGTTCGGCTTTGGATATGTCGGGGCTTATGGACGCTCCCGCTGGCAAATACGGCTTTGTTCAAACAGACGGAGCTAGATTATTTTTTGAAAATAAAAAGGACGCCGATTTCAGAGTGTTCGGAAACAATTTGTGTTTTGCGGCAAATTATCCCACTCGCGAAAACGCCGAGCGCCTTGCCGACACTTTTGCGCGCATAGGCTATAACAGCGTAAGATTTCATCATTACGACCGCGACCTTGTTGTGCAATCGTCTCCGGACGGACTAGAGTTCAATGCCGAAAATCTTGATAGGCTGGATTATTTGATGGCTAAAATGAAGGAGCGGGGAATTTACATTACTACGGACTTATATGTTTCCCGCGGGATAAAAAAGGGAATTCTAGAACCGGAATTTGAAGCCGCCCTTGAAAAAGCCGGACCAGTCAGCAGTTCAAGCGGGACTCTTAAGGCGATGTTTTTCCTGTCTGAAAAAGCCGAGAAAAATTTTCAGGCTTTTGCCGCGAACTTGCTAAACCACGTTAATCCGTACACAAAACTGGCGTGGAAGGACGATCCGGCATTGTTGTCGCTGAGCTTGGTAAATGAAAATACCATTGAGGCCACTGTCAACGCCGACACGCTTCCGTTGTACAACGCGCGCTTTGAAAAGTGGTTGAAAGAAAAGCCGGAGGAGGTTTCCGGAGGCGACCGCAAGTATTTGTTTAGAAGGTTTCTTCACGAATTATATATGGGCTTTTACAACCGCCAAAAAGCGTTCCTGCGCGGGTTGGGGGTCAAAGCTCTGCTGACAGACCAAAACCATTGGGGCGGTTTGTCGCTGGCGCTTGAGTCAGAGCATTACGATATTGTTGACACGCATTATTACTACGGTCATCCCAGTTTTATAAAGCGCCCTTGGAGCCTTCCGGCAAAACTTGTGAGCAAATCGTCTCTTGGCTCTTTTAACAACGGAGTGGGCAAAGGCGCCCAGACCGTAAAAGACAAGCCGTTTTACATAACGGAATGGAGCCATGTTCTAAATAACGACAACGCGGCGGAAGGCGCATTTTTGATGGGAGCCTACGGCGCTATGCAGGGATGGACGGGTTTGTACAGGTTTACATATTCCCATTCTGAAATAGATTTTAACCAGCGCCCGATAGGATTTTTTGACAGTTCTTCAAATCCGATAGCTACCCTTTCGGACAGGGCCGCCGCCCTGTTCCTTTTGCGCGGCGACGTTAAAAAGTCTAAGGTTGCCATTCCTTACCTTATTGCCCGCGATACGCTTGAGCGCCCAATGAAGGAAAAGAGCTCTCTCTTGCGCGGAAATCCAAACATATTAAATGCTCTTTCAATGTACGCGCGGGTCGAGGGATTGTTCTCAGATAGAATTTATCCGTATAAAAAAGCAGACGGCTCGAAATTCGCGGTGGCTTCGGAGCCTGGATGGATTGAGGCGGCTTCGGAGGACTCGGGAAAGATTGTCCGCGCGTGGGATTTTGACGAATCCCTGCTTCCCGAAACCTTCGGGAAGTCGTGCGATTTAGCCGGAGGGGTGTTCAAGAGTTCAACCGGAGAGCTCGTTGTGGACCAAAAGAAACTCACCCTTAAAATATGCACGCCGCGGAGCGAGGCGTTTATCGCCCCTGAAGGTTCCAGGTTAAAGGGGGGATTTGCGCGGGCAAACTTTAAAAAAGGAAGATCCGCCGTGCTGGTGGCTTCTGTAGAAAAACGCCCGTTAAGATTTTCGGACAGAATCCTGATTTTGCATCTGAGCGGAATCAAGAATACGAATATGAAATTTTCCGATACTGAAATGACAATTCTCGAGGAGTGGGGCTCTTTGCCAATATTGGCGCGCTCCGCAGAAACAGAACTGACTCTGGACGGCGATTTTTCCGGATGGAAGCTTTACGCGCTTTCACCGGGCGGAAAACGGCTCTTTGAAGTCCCGTTTGTTGCCGATACTGAAAACCAAAAAACTTCTATTAGGCTAAAGACTGTCCGGGGAAAGGATGTCATTTTTGCCTACGAATTGGCGAAGCAATAATGCTTGTCAGAGAAGTTCGACCGCGACGGAGTCTGCTAAAAGCTTTCCCGCGCGGGTCAGTTTGATTATAGACGGTTTCTCTCCAGTTTCAATGAGTCCCTCCTCGCGCAAAAGCCTGATTGGCTCTGCGTATTTTTGCCAATCGGCGCGCGGGAATCGGGTCTTCAAAGAATTTATATCTACGCCGTCGCACATTCTCAAACCGAATATTAGCGCGCTTGAAAACATTTCGCCGTCGTTAAGAAAGACGACATCTTCGTATGCGGGTGCCAAATTTTTTATTCCGAGCGCCCATTTCTCAAAATTAGGCGTGTTGCGCCTTCTTAGC
>FR901547.1:0-2449 GCA_000438015.1 Coraliomargarita sp. CAG:312
TATTCCACAACCTTTGGTATTGACCCAACTAATTGCATACAATTTTCCATTCCTCATAAGGCAATTCATTTAATTTGAAAAAAATTTAAATACAATGCGCCTTACCATGAAAAAAAACGCGCCGTTTAAATGTTTCTAAAAACGGCGCGTAGCAATATTAAAAATTTCTTTTATTTATTATTCAAAATCCTGAATTTCCGCAAGAGACTTAACGGGCAATTCCTTGTCTATGCGCCTGCACATACCCGCCAAAACTCCACCCGGGCCGCATTCGTAGAACTGGTCGACCCTGAGCTTGGCAGCATTGCGCACGCAGTCCTCCCAGCGAACGGTTTTTACAACCTGCTTGACGAGATTTTGCTTTATATAGTCGGGATCGCTGACAAGTTCTCCGGTTACGTTGGTAAATACCGCTATGTTGGGCTTCTTAAATTCCACTCCCTCTAAATAGCGTTCAAACTTAATCTTTGCCGGCTCCATAAGGCGGCTGTGGTAAGCTCCGGCAACCTTCAACGGCACCACCATCTTAAACGCTTTGCGCTCTTTTGCAGCCGCAACTGCCGCAGCTATCTTCTTTGCCTCGCCAGATATTACAACCTGCCCTGGGCAATTCAAATTCGACATATCGACATCAAATTCTTTGCAATATTCGGCGACGGCCTCAACACTACCGCCAATGAAACTCGCCATTGCGCCTTCAGAGGCGTCGCAGGCCTCCTGCATTAACCTGCCGCGCTCGGCGACTATTTTAAGCCCGGTTTCAAACGAGAAAGTTCCCGCAAATGCGTGCGCAGTGAGCTCGCCGAGAGAAAGCCCCAATGCAGCGACAACTTCGCCCAACATTTCCCGTTCTTTTAGGACCTGCACGACAGCCATTCCGTGCAAAAAAAGCGCGGGCTGGCAAATGCTGGTTTTTGTAAGGTCGGATGCGGGTCCTTCAAAGCAGTACTTTGAAAGCTTCATTCCGAGCGCATCATCGGCGCGGTTAAACAGGTCTTTCACAGAAGCATAATTTTCGTACAGCGTCTTCGCCATACCGACACTCTGCGCACCCTGCCCTGAGAACAATAATGCTGTTTTCATAATGCTATTTACTTTCTGTTTTTTTAGCTAAAATTTCAAACTCTTTCGCCATAGATTTTGCAATTTGTTGCGATAATTCGTACAAAGCCTTATTCATTGCCGAAACGTAGCTGTCGTATGTGGAGCCGCACGGAACCTTTATTTCAAACGAACCTCCCGACTGCCCCGCTTCAGGATTTGAAGACAGCTGCCATTTGCCCTTAAGCACAATGTCCCCGCCAAATTCCCCTATAAAATCAGAAATAAATACGCGCAACCCAACTGCGCTTTTATCGAAAGACATTGCCGGATAAACATAAACCGACAGTTTTGAAGACGCAGCCGCAAGATTGTCCTGGAGGACGCGCTCAATTCCCTCTGTCGGCAACTCCGCCCAGCGGTTGAACTCCGAAATCTCTATAGTGGATTTTTCCAAAACAACTATTTGGTTGCGGGACATATATGCAGGAACAATCACGTTCAACATATTTATCTCGAGCGGAGAAGCAAACTCCACTTTTTCAACGTCTTGCTGAGAGCGCATAACATAAAATACAGTCGGATCCTCCTTGGGTTCGAGAAACGAACCCAAACATCCCGATAACGCTACGGTTAGCGCGGAAAATATAATTATTTTTATATGTTTCATTGTTGGTTGGAGTTTTTACTTTTTGCCTTGCCTGTGAGCAGCGAGCTAGGATTGCGCTGGATATAGTCGGTAAGATTGGAAAGCGAGGACACCGACTGGTTAACCGAGCGCAACAAGGCCGCAAGTTCATACCTTAGAGGCGATTGAGGCATTATAATTGCATTTACATTGTCTAACACGGAATCGGCGTTTGCAAAGGTTTTTTTAGCCGACGATGAAAGATCCATAAATTCGCCCTGAGCCATTCTCACAAAAGCCGAAGAATCTTTCATAAGTATATCCAAATCCAATAGAGTATTTTTTAAATTCGGATCTGAAGCTAGCGCGTCAATTGAATTTAGCGCCGTTATTGCGGAGTCGTTTATAGCTTTTACATCCAAATCGCCCAACTTGGAATTTATGTTGGCTAAAAGCATGTTCGCATTTTTTCCTATAGACTCAAAATCTATTTTTGAAATATTGTCGATAGTGTCTTGAAAGGCTTTTGCAGTTTCGGCTATACCTGTAAGCGTGCTCGGAACTTCAATAAACCTCGTACCGCCGTACCTCAACTCGTATTTATCGCCGGGATTTGCAAGGTAGTCGAACTCTATATACAACATTCCCGTGACAATGCTCTGATAATTCAGCTTTGCCCGCATTCCTTCGGAAATTTGCTGTTTTAGCCAATGTTCGTACTGCAAATTGGAATCGCCTATCTTTCGGCGCAGCATATCGATGTCGATTGAATACACAACC
>FR901547.1:2455-35398 GCA_000438015.1 Coraliomargarita sp. CAG:312
ATGTCGATTGAATACACAACCGCCACAGAACTATTTTTCATCGTCTCCGAATGCGAACCTATTCTGATAGACTCGACTTTGCCTATCTTTACGCCTTTAAATTTTAACGGCGCTCCAACATCTAGCCCGTTTACGCTTTCGGAAAAATATGAAATGCATTTTTCCGTATGCGTAAAAAACTTTGCAGCACCGAATACCATAACCGAGGCCGTTGCCAGAATTGCCGCCCCTATTACAAACATTCCTATCGCTACGGGATTTACCTTACTTCTCATTTTTCATGCTTCCTGTTTTTTCGCGCGGATCCACCCCTCTGTTGAGGAATACCCGCACGTCTTTATTGTCGGAATTCAATAGCTCTTTTGGAGATCCGATTGCGGTTTGCGTCTTGGAATTTGCGTCCAGGAAAACCGCGCGGTCGGCTATGTCGAATATGCTTGCGAGCTCGTGTGAAACTATGACGATTGTCGCGCCTAAAGAATCACGCATTTGCACTATCAACTCGTCCAACCTATGCGACGAAACCGGGTCCAAACCCGCGCTCGGTTCGTCAAAAAACAATACAGACGGATCCAAAGCGATAGCCCGCGCAAGCCCCGCGCGCTTGGCCATTCCTCCGCTTATCTCGGACGGATAAAATGCTCCAAAACCGTTTAGGCCCACCAAAGCAAGTTTCAAATCAACGATATCGGAAGCGTCGCTTTCGGAAATGTCCGTAAACTCGCGCAACGGCAGCGAAACATTTTCCGCAAGCGTCATTGAGCTCCAAAGAGCGCCCCCCTGGTAAAGCACCCCAAATTGGCGCAGCATGGAAATTTTTTCCTTTTCTTCCGCGTCCGAAAAATTCTCCCCTTTAAAATAAATCGTTCCTTTGGCAGGCTTTATCAAACCTATCATGTGGCGTAAAAGCGTGCTTTTACCGCAGCCGCTGCCTCCCATTATAAAAAAGATTTCCCCTTTTTTTATGCTAAAATTCAAATCGCGCATTACGACGTAGTCGCCGTAAGCCATAGTGAGGTTTTCAATTTTAAAAATCTCGTCAGTTTCGATGGCGCTTTTGTTTGCGGAACTCCCGTGCGCGCCGCCCCCCAAAGCTCCTAGGCTGGCTCCGGAAGCAACGCAAAGGTTTGATGTTTTTTCTTTTCCCATTCCCTCAGATGTCGAAAATTGTAAATATTACGGCAAATATAGCGTCCGCCACAATAATCCAAGTTATGCTCTGGACAACGCTTGAAGTCGTTGCCTGCCCTACTCCCGCAGAGCTTTTCTCGCACTGCAAGCCCATTTTACAGCCTATGCATGCGACAATTATTCCGAAAATAAAACTCTTCCCGACGCCCGTAGATATTTGAATCAAATCCAAAGCCGCGAGCGTCCTGTTTGCGTATTGCTCATAGCTGATGTCAAACATTCCCACCCCTATGACCATTCCGCCAAGCATTCCTATGACATTTGCGAAAATAGTAAGAAGCGGAAACATCATAACCAACGCAATTATCCGCGGGAAAACCAAAAACTCAATCGGTGATATTCCAAAAGTCCTAAATGCCGATATTTCCTCGTTTACCTTCATTGAACCAAGCTCCGCAGCAAACGACGCACCAGTCCTTCCGCTCATAACTATGCCAACCATTATCGCGCCCATTTCCCGCACCATAGCAATTCCGACCAAGTCCGCCACAAATATCTCAGAGCCGTATTTGGCAAGCTGTATGGCTCCGACAAACGCCAGAATAAGCCCTACAAGAAAACTTATTAAGGCAACGATAGGTAGAGCCTCTGGACCGGTCTTTTGAATTATGGTCAACAAGTCGACAAGCCTATACCTTGCCCTCCCAAACGCAGCCTTTATCGACGCTATGGAAATCTCCCCTATAAACCTTGACTGGTCCTCAAACGCCCCCAATACATCGAGCGCGCGAATTCCAACCTTGCCCAAAATATTAGACTTTCCAGAATTTTTCTTGGCAGCATTGGCCTCTGGAACTGCAACCGCCAAACGCAATAGCTCGCGGGGGCCTTCGGGCAAAGAATTATCGTCGAAAACAATGCCCATTTGCTGGCATGTCTGGTATATTTTAAACAGCATGCAAACCAGCGCAGAATCATACGCGCCCAAAGACTTGGTGTCGAATGTCAGCTTTGCTATACCCGCTGTAAGCGATTTCTCGATGCGGGTCGCCGGAGTCCGAGGCTTAGATAAAAGCCAATCCCCCGAAATGGACATAACCGCGACCCCGTCAAGCACACTTAAACGCGCGGCCGCCTCTATTTCTACTCCCGCGTCATGCGAAAAAAATCTCTGGAACAAATTAGCCACTTAAAAAAAACTGCCCAAGTATTTCACATCCTTAGTTTTTTTAAAGCTTTTTTTAGCATCTTAAAATTCTGCCGGCATAGGCGATAATTCAAGCAGAATGCGTTTGCTTGACAAATCGGATAAAAACTTTTATTTTTTAGGCGTAATAGAAAGGATATCAACAATATGCTAAAAGAAACAGTAGACAGATTATACGGCGCCTGGTGGGGAGCTTTTATTGGCGACGCAATAGCTGCGCCTACACACGGATATTCCTCGGTGAAGTTGCTTGGAGCCGATTACGGCACAATAAATTCCATGGTCGCGCCCAAAAGCATACACCCGCAGAGCGTGTTGTTCTCGCTTCCTCGCCCGGAATTGCCCCCGGAATTCGATTATATCGGAGAAAAGCGCAGAGAGCTGTGGTCCCGCCACGGAACCCATCCCCATTATGGATTCCAGGCAGGAGAAAACACATTGCCTCTCTTTTTAGCATTGCACCTTACCGCTTCCATGATGCCCTCGGGCAAGTTTGACATAGACGCGTGGATGTCTCGCTACCAAGCTGTTATGACTTCTCCAGAAGGGCATAACGACACCTTTATTCCATCAATACACCGCCGATATTTCGACAACCTTGCATCTGGTAAAGATCCTGAAAAGAACGGATGCCCAGATGCCCACATGAGCGACTTGGCAATATTTATTCCTATAATGTTCAGCCATTTAAAAGATCCAGACTCCACTAATATGAATTTGTACCACGCATTCCGCAAATTCACCCTGGGAGAAGCCGCCTATACTTCCGCGTATTTTCTATCAGAGCTTTTGGATTATGTAATACGGGGAAATTCCATTGAGGATTCCATCTATCAAAAAATGACTCCCGACCGGCACTTTTGCCTGGCATTCCCATATCGTAGATGGATAAAAAGTTCAGACAACGACTCCCAAGCGATATCGTCAACCGGAATTCTGGCCGCACTTGAGGAATCCATGCCGCTTACCATCTACCTTGCAATAAAATATGGCCGCAATTTTTCCGAAGCTCTGTTTGCGAACGCCAACATCGGCGGAGAGACAACCGGCAGGGGGGCTATACTCGGAATGCTTGCCGGGGCCCAGTGCGGATTCTCAAAAATACCTAAAGAATTTATTTCCGGACTAAAATACAACGGTGAAATACAAGCTCTAGGCGACGAACTTTACAAAATGGTTTCATAAAAAAATTTGAATTTCCAATACGAAAATCCTTGACCAAAAATAAGGATGATTTAGGTTTTTTAAGCATTATGGCAGACAAAAACGAAAAAAACGAATTTAATGTACCAGGCAAGTTCTATGTGGACTCGCAATGCATTGGCTGCGCTCTCTGCGCGTCAACCGCAGAAGGGTTGTTCGCTATCAGCGACACCGGATGCGCTTATGTTGCAAAACAGCCCGCTTCCGACGAAGAAACAGCTCTCTGCACAGAAGCTATGGAATCCTGCCCCGTACAAGCCATAGGCGACGACGGCGAATAGTTGAATTTCAATACAAGACAAAACCGGCTTATACGAGCCGGTTTTTTTGTTTATAACGGCGATTGTAAAAATTTTAATTCTATTTTGAAGATACCATTTTAACGGGCGCTTTATTTACATATTCGGCAGCCGTTTGCGCCATAATCTTTGCGCCTTCCGCATTGGGATGAATCTTGTCTGGGAAAAGATTTTCCTTATTTTCCAAAGGTGTATGCATGTCTATTACGGTTATGCCCCGCTCTTTTGCTATTTTTTTTATTATGGGAAAAATTTCGCCCGCAATAACGCTTTCTGTAATTCCCCACTTGTCTTGATATGCCGGAACCTGCCTGCATAGAAAAATCACGGGCTTGCTAGGCAGATTGGAAAACGAATCTATCAGAGAGTTTAAATCGCCTTCAAATTCGGATTTATATATCCAATTAAACGGCTTTGAATCGTTTGTGCCCAATTTGATAATTACTATGTCCGGCAAGAATCGCATAGCGGGGACAAATTGGTCGGTCTGTACGTAAGGTTTATTGCCTTTAGAAAGGAGTGTCGCGCCTCCGACACCAAAGTTGCGGACATCGTAGCCTTCTCCCAGGATTTTTCCCAGCTGCGCCGGATAGGAATCATTCGCCCTGTCCTTAATTCCAGATCCGTAGGTTATGCTGTCGCCTACACATGCCACTTTTATCGCATCTGCAAACGAAGACGCGCAAACAAATACCGATAATAATACAAGCGCTAATATTTTTTTCATATTTTTTAATAAGAGGAAATCGGAAAGATTTTCAAATAAAATAAATTCAAACGAGATGCCCGCCCCCGATACTGCTTGACAAACCTATATTAGTTTGCTAACTGTCTGTCAAATTACAAAACTATTTATGCTAAAACATATTATTATTGTTTCGACACTTGCAGCATCCCCTTTGATGGCGGTAGACAACTACCTCGTGGGGACAGGATGGGGCGGAGCTTCCATGAATTATACATGGAGCACAGGAATGTCGCCAACTGAATCGGACGATGCTTTTTTGGATTATAAATACTACTATGAATCTAAATCTCCAGCAACCTCTCAATCTTGGCGGGTTGAATTGTGGGTTCCCGAAACCCATGTTAATTCAACGGTAAATTCCTTGACAATCCAAAACTTGTATAATCCAGAAACGCTCGATCCCGTAAAGCTGCAGCTTGTAGTGGCATCTTCGTTAACCGCCGGGATAAAAACCATTAACGATTTTAATGTAGTCGGCGGCAGCTACAAGCCTGAAATACGCTTTGCAGTTTCAAAGGGAACGTCGGACAGCGCGGTTCAAGCAAAGATCGCTGTAGGCGGCAACATGAATATAGGAAAGAGCGACTATAATTCCGGAGATGGCGTTGCATTCTTTCTCGGAGATATGGAAAGCAATATGGGTCCTGTATCGGTAAACGTAAAAGGCAACTTGAATATATACGGCGCTTCTACGCTTGGCACAAATATAGGCAAACAAACCGATAAATCAGGAACTACAAACCAATTAGATTTTGTAGTTTCAGGCGTAGTCAATATGGTCGGGAACGGCGGGCAAGACAATCCTACATGGTTCTTAAATACCTGCAGTTCAGGATCATCCCAAGCGAAAACAACCATAGATGTCGGCGGAATTTCCGGAATCGGATTGATACGCAATAATACTGGCGCTCTCGGAGGCTCATCCATGTTGATAATCCGCACGGCCGAAGGCGCAACAACAACTTATTCCGGCATATTAAAAGACGATATCACGACTGCAGGAAACTCTAATGTGTCGATTCTTATGGCGGGATACGGAACGCAAGTTCTAGACGGCTCCGTAGATATTTCAGGTTTTAGTGAAATCAAGAGGGGAACACTGCTCTCCACTGGACACTTTGGAAGCCTTTATATAAACAAGGAAGGCACTTTCGGGGCGACATCTAAATCGTCTCCGATCGGAACTGTTTCAATTGGAAATATGACATTTTCTGACGGAGGAACAGTGCTTATAGATATAGACGGGGCAAATTGCGACTTGATACAGGCGTCAACCCTGTCTCTTGGCACTGCGACTTATCTTACAATCGACTTTGGGCTAACAAACATCGTAGAAGGAACGAAATATAAGATTTTCGAATGCGGGAAAATCAGCGACAACTTTACCGTAGACAATTTTAAGGTAAAAGACATCGACGGATACAATTCCCACATAAGCATTGACGACAACAATGTTTACATATCTTTCACCGCAGTTCCAGAGCCTGCATTGTTTGCTTCAATAATCGGCGTTCTCGCGCTGGCATTTGCTGCAAGAAGAAAGTCAAAGTAAAATAAAACCATTTTTGCGCGCCGGAGAAATCTCCGGCGTTTTTTTATGGAATGAAAAACCAGCGCGGCAAATGTGGGAACGCAATATTAAATCATTTTATAATTCCGCCAATTCCGCCGTAAACCGGCTCCCTTGGCTATTTTAATTGGAGAATAAACATACTCAAGAAGAGAATGTTATTGCTTCTAAAATTAAATTATAAAAACATATTCCTATTGTCCAAAATTCCATGGGACAGCGGCGATTCCGCAGCAAGAAAATTCCAAGTTTCCTGCAGTGCCGTTAAATATCCATAAAAATCAGGCTTTTTTACCGTCCGGAGATTCCCTGTCGCAGCGCAAAATCAATGTTGAAAGCGGCGGCAGAACCAACTTTGCAGAAAACGGTTTTCCGAACGCTTCTTTTTCCACCGCATCGACATATCCGCCATTTCCGCTTCCGCCTCCACCATAGCATTTGGCATCGGTATTTATAACTTCGCGCCACCGCCCAAGCCAAGGCAAACCTATCTCATAAGAGCTCCGCAGCACAGGGGTGAAATTGGAAACGACGGCATAACAAGTTTTGCCATCGTAGTCATAACGCAAAAACGAAAATACGCTGTTGTCCGAATCGTCGGCGTTGATCCAATCGAATGCGGTCGGATTAAAATCGTTTTTTGAAAGCATCGCGTCGGCAAGATAAATGCCTGCAACATCTGCCACAACTTGCTGGACCCCTTTGTGGGCGGCATACTTCAAAAGCGACCATTCCAAAGAGCCGTCGTAGCGCCATTCATGGCCTTGGGCTATTTCATTGCCCATAAAGAGAGTTTTCTTTCCGGGCCACATCCACATATACGCGTAAAGCGCCCTTAAATTGGCAAGCTTGTCGTCCCAGTATGGATTTCCCATTTTACCGACCATCGGGCTTTTCCCGTGCACAACCTCGTCGTGGGAGTAAACCAACATAAATTTCTCGGTAAATTGGAACATTGACGGAAACGTCATTTTATTGTGGTGGTATTTCCTGTTAACCGGATCCTCTTTTAGGTAGTCTAAAGTATCGTGCATCCACCCAAGATTCCACTTGAAATCAAATCCAAGCCCGCCTTCGGAGGTCGGAGCCGTCACTCCGGCAAAAGTCGTGCTTTCTTCGGCTATCATAATAGCCCCCTTGTAGTCTGAATGCACGACATCGTTTGTATGGCGCAAAAAATCTATCGCCTCCAAATTTTCGCTGCCGCCGTAGCGGTTTGGTATCCAATCCTTGCGCGAAAAATTCAAATAAAGCATCGACGCCACTGCGTCTACGCGCAGCCCGTCGATATGAAATCTGTCCAGCCACGCCAATGCGCTTCCCAATAGAAAATTGGAGACCTCTTTGCGCCCGTAGTTAAAGCAAAGCGTACCCCAGTCTGGATTTGCGCCGAGACGCGGGTCTTGATGCTCATAGAGGCATGAACCGTCGAAGCCTGCAAGAGCAAAATCATCCCTGGGGAAATGCGCAGGCACCCAATCCATAATAACGCCGATTCCGTTTTGATGAAGGATATCTACCATTTCCATAAACTGTTGAGGAGTACCGTAGCGGTTCGTAGGCGCATAAAAACCGGTCACTTGATACCCCCAAGACCCTGGGAAAGGATATTCGCTCAGCGGCATAAATTCTACATGCGTAAAATGCATGCGTTTGCAATATTCCGCCAGTTCTGCACCAATTTCAACATAGGTTAACGGCCTATTTCCCTCTTGTGGCACTGTTTTCCAAGAACCTAAATGAACCTCGTAAACCGATATTGCCGCTTCGCTCCAGGCGGTATTTTGCCTATTTTTTATCCACAGGGAATCACCCCATTCGTACCCTGACAAATCCCATATTATAGAACTGTTGTTTGGCGGAGGTTCAAAACGCACAGCATATGGGTCGGACTTTAAAAATGGAGTGGGATTTTGGGCTCCGAGAATCTCGTATTTATATTTGTCTCCCGGACGGGCGTTCGGAACAAAAATTTCCCATAATCCGGAATCGCCCAGCGAACGCATTTGATTGTACCGTCCGTCCCAGTTGTTAAAATCTCCGACAACGCTTACGCGGCGAGCCGTAGGCGCCCACACTGCAAAGCTCACGCCCTTAACCCCGTCAATTTCCCTGATTTGGGATCCCAACTTATTATAGATTTTACGCTCGTCTCCAAGCCCAAATAGATAAATGTCTTGCCTGCTCAATGTAGGCGCAAAAGCATATGCGTCCTCCTCGACCCGAATTTTCCCGTCATACTGCCCGACTTTAAATTTATGGCGGAAAACTTTTCGCGCACGCGGAATAAAAATTTCAAAAAACCCCGATTTATCCAAACATTTCATGCGGGATGAAGACCCGTCGCGCGCATCCACCAAAGAACAAGTTTTGGCGTTTGGCAAATAAGCTCTTGCGACAATGCCTCCCTTGCATTTGTGCATGCCAAGAAAATCGTGGGGAACTGCGCAATGGGCAGCTGTTATGCTTTGAAGCTCACTCTGGGAAATTATAGCATTAGATTTCATATTCTGGTTGCCTACGTAAAGCCAAGGGCGGAGATATTATTTCAGAAGCTACAACCGCATCCCGAAGGCGCAACGAACCGCCCTCTAAAAACGCCGCGCTTGCATTGTGCAATGGTTCTCTTTGCGGCTGCGTTTGACTGCTTTGCGCATTTAACTCCGCCAAGCGCGCGCAAAGGTTCTCCATGCGCTGTTTTATCTCCTCAATTCTGGCAGTATCGTCCAATCCCGCCTCTTCCGCTTCCGAAATTGCGTTCTCTGAATCTGCATATTCAAAATCAGGCTCGAAGTTGCGCCACGAAGATTCGCCAGTATTTTCAATCGGAGATTCTTTTTCGCAACATTCCCCGCCAAAGACTCTCCTTTGAGGCAAGCCTTCTTCCGATCCGGAGTCCCAAGAGCCTGATGGATAATTGCGTCCGTTTTCAGGCTTTCTGGAATCGTTTTCCCATGAATCGGTAAAATCCCCTATTTCACGGAAAACATCCCCGGTCTCATCCACGGGTTCGATTTCCCCTATGACTTTGCGGGAATCTTCTGCAGCATGCCCCGGAGAAATTCCGCGTTTCATCTCCTCAACCATCCTTCGGGCGGCTTCGACGTCTTCAGAGCCGCTGGAATCCTGGGTGAATTCTCGGCTGCCGGGCTCGGAACTTCCTCCGCCCGGTTTCGACTTCGCCAGAAATATGGCCGCATAGACTACGGCGCACACCCCGATGAAAACTATGTCGATAAACGAATCGAACATTACTATTTATCTTTTGGCTTTTCCCCCGAAATGCTTTCGCGCATAGAAGTGTCAGCTTGAATATTTTTAAGGCGGTAATAGTCCATAAATCCCATCTTTCCGCTGCGCAAAGATTCCGCAAGAGCAAGCGGAACTTGCGCCTCGGCCTCAACCACTTTAGCCTTCATATCCTCTACTTTAGCCTTCATCTCCTGCTCCAAAGCGACCGCGGCAGCGCGCCTAATTTCGGCCTGCGCCTGCGCCATATTCTTGTTTGCCATCGCTTGGGCCTCTTGGAGTTTTGCTCCTACATTCTCGCCTACATCCACGTCTGCTATATCTATTGAAAGGATCTCGTATGCGGTTCCTGAGTCCAATCCGCGCTCCAATACAACTTTCGAAATTCTATCGGGATGTTCCAAAACGAATTTATACGAGTCCGCCGAACCGATTGTCGTGACAATACCCTCGCCTACGCGGGCAATAATCGTCTCTTCCTGGGCTCCTCCGACAAACCTCTCGAGATTCGTCCTAACCGTAACCCGGGCGCGAACCTTTACCTGAATGCCGTCTTTTGCAACGCCGTCTATGGATTTCCTGCCGCTGCTTGGATTCGGACAATCTATTACTTTGGGATTGATGGATGTCCTTACGGCCTCTCCGACTGTCTTTCCCGTCCCTTTTGTCGCCAAGTCTATCGCGCAAGCCTGCTTCCACGACAAATCCATGCCCGCCTTATCCGAGGCTATTAGAGCCTGTATCGTTGGGATCAAATGCCCTTCCGCCAGGTAGTGTTCTTCAAGCTGGTTTATCGTTAAATCTAAACCTGCTTTTACCGCCATGATTCTTGAGTCTACTATCATGCCGTACGGTACGCCTCTGAGGCGCATTGCTATGAGCGTAAGCATGCTCACCGGGGCTCCAGCTAAAAGCGCCTTTAGCCATGTGTTGATAAACGATATTATGACGACGAACGCAACTAGCGCTACTACTCCAAGAATTACGGTAATTATTGTTCCTATTGGCATATGTGTTTTCCTGTTTTTATTTTTAAATTTTTTTTACTTTTATGCCGAAGACGTCGGCGCCAACCACTATAACTTCAGTTCCCTGCTCGATGTGGAGATCCACGGAATTAGCATCGTAAAATTTTTCCCCAATTTGAACTTTACCCGACGGAACAAGCACAGTGGCTGCAACGCCCTTGCACCCTACGAGCCTTGAAAAATCAGCCGACGGAGCTTTACCGTCCTGCTTTGAATTGAGATAAAATTTTTTCCCGAACGGAGTTTTGGGAATAACATAAAGCCAAACCAAAAAAGCCGCAATACACAGAGCAATTGAAACAGCTCCAACAATCGACGCAGCCCATATTCCATACTCAGCAAGAGCCATCCATACCGCCCATGCGCAGCATAAAATGCCTGCAATAGCCCATACCCCGCCGACTAGTACGGTTTCCAAAAACACTAGAGCCGCTCCCAACAGAACCAATAAAATAATTGCACTCATTTGCTGGAAACTATAGCATTTATACAAAATAATGAAATATTTTTTTTTATTTTATTCCCGTTTTTCAGCCTATAAAAAAGAAAATTTCTTGAAAAAAAGCAGTGGCGAGAAAATATGCAAACAATATGAAATTTTCGCGGATTTATAACGTTAGAAGTTCCGAAATAACGCCTGAATATAAGCTGAAAGAATTTTATATAGGCATGTATTTCCAAGAATGTTTTGCGGAATATATGGCTTCAAAAGGTCTTGCAGCCTATGACCTTGCAAAAAGCGGACAAACATGGCTGACTTCCGATGTTCAAATAGACTACCTCCAAGAAATGCCGTTTTGGCGCGAACCCGTCGAAATGCAAGTGTGGGTTCGACAAATATCCGCCATAAGAATTTACGTAGATTTTGAAGCTATACATAAATCCTCCGTTATTGCGCGCGGCTCAAGCATTCAGTTAATCGCCGAGAAGTCCACACACCATCCCATAAAGAACGCAACAATCGCATCCATTTCTTCCTTATCCTTAATTCATGAATCCGCCCTGCCCGGCGTTGAATTCAAAAAGATAGATCCATTCGGCGGAGAATATTCAAAAACATCGCAAGTTGTGCGTTATGACGACTTGGACTTTAACATGCATTTAAACAATGTAAAATATGTTCCGCGCGCTTTGGAGTCAATTCCCCAAGAATTTCGCAACAGCCACACACTGAAAGAATACCGCATAAAATTCATGCGCGAGACATTTTTTAACAATACTGTATCATCAGAAGCTTTCCGCGACGGCAATAGAATTTTCCACCGGCTTGCGAGAGTAGAGGACGGAGTTGAGCTGTGCCGGATGGAAAGCTTATGGGAATAACATTGCCAACATTGGGAGCCTTGTTGGCTATCTTGGAATCCGCCTTCGCCGCAGAATTGTTGGTTAAGGCAGCATAACGCTTTGCAATGCCCGCCGGAACCACGTCAGGGTTGCCATCTGGGCGAATGTTTCCCGCGCCCAATTCGCGACTTGCTCGGCGAACAAAATAAAAAACAATTAATGCATTATTCGTCAGAAGAAAAATACTGTCAGTTTCCACTCTTTGCGAGGCACACTATTTTGCATACACAATAACACGCACTTTGCGGGCGATTTTATAATTCGCCTTTGCCGCGTGTTTTCCGTGCAAGCGGGCCCCGCGCCTTGCAAGACGCCCGCAAGCCACAGCAAAAAACCTGCTATTCATGCAAATATTCTACGCAATCCGCGTTTGAGGAACATTTAAATATTTTCCATATCCATATCTGCAAATGCGTTATCCCCGCCTCCGCGCCTTGCAAGACGCAAGAAAGCTCGGACGAAACCAGAACTTTTCGGAATATTTGAGAAAGAAAAAATAAAAATCTCTAAAAGCGCCTTGACAAACAGCCCAATAAAGTTTTCTATATTTGACTTTCAAAAATGGTGGCAGTAGCTCAGTTGGTTAGAGCACTGGATTGTGGTTCCGGGGGTCGCGCGTTCGAGCCGCGTTTGCCACCCCAATTTAACAAAGGCGCGGAGAAGCTAAAAAGCAACTTCTCCGCGTTTTTTTTGCGCCCGTATCATACCCGCAGACTCCTTGTTCAGATATAAAAAAGTTAAAAAATCAGAAGATTTTTCATATACATACGCCCATTCCCCCAAAATTTCAAAGATTCTTCCAGCAAGCTCCCAAACAGGCCTTATATACAAAACCCATATGCGCAAGAACCAGTCATACAGCGCAACTTAATAGTTCTGCCCTTTGAAGCCAAATTTTTCGATTCTCAATTTCTGCAAAATACGGAGAGTCTATTCAGATTCCAAAGATTATTTTTTTCGTTTTTGAAACCGCCTTGCCCATAATGCTACTAACTTTATCCGAAGATAATATGCAAGACGATAAGATTATCACGGCAAAAATTAATATTATAGGAGAATATCCTATTGTTTTCACAAATAACTTGTTTGCCAAAAGATTAACGTACAAATGAAAAATATATATGTTAAGCGATGCCAATCCTATTTTCGACAACAACGGCAATTTTCTCCCAGGGAAAAGTGCCAGCGCCGCAAAAAGACAAAACATTGCGCATATTATATACGAGATTTCATGTATATAAAAATCCTTTTGAGATTCGTAAATTAATATATTGGATCCATATAATGCAAATATTACAAGTAGCACAGGAATGCAGAGATATTTATATTTGAATTTTCTTATCCGCAAAATATCCTCCCATGAAATGAGTGTCCCAATAATGTAATATGGATAAAATTTAAATATCATTGGAATATAAATCCATTTTACATCCCACGGAACATATGTGTGAACGAGCGAAAAAGCCAACGCGCAAAATAATATTGCAAAAATTATCGGATACCTCGACGCTTTAAATATAGGCGTTATTAAATACCAGACAATTAGGGCTATAAAATACCATAAAATCCCCGCATTCGGACCGATAATCAAAAATGGCAGGCAAAATTCGTTTTGTCCGTACATTAAATAGGCGGAAAATGGAGCATAGAGCAGATTTGAAAACACGTAAAGCGAACATAGCGTGCTCAAATATTTAATATTTACGCTATTGTTATCGCTCTTCGCTGCAAATCCGGACGCAAACGCAAAAATCGGCATTCCCAAAGGATACAACATACCCACGTACGGCCTAGCTAAAGAGTGGACTGCAAAGACAAATAATATCGCCAATCCCTTTAGGTTGTTTAGTAGGAAAAGGTTATCTTTTGAATAAAGTTGGGTCGTCTGCATTAATCAATATCTATGCGTATTTTTCCAAAAGCAATGCGCCCCAAGTCAAGCCCCCCCAAAAGCGGACATTAACAAATGTCCTGCTTCTCCGCGGCCGCTAGACAAGCATTCATCCAATGCAATCAGAGTGGAAGCTCCGGCGGTATTGCCGTATTTGTCCAAATTTACAAAAAATTTGTCCATTGGCTCTTCTAGCTTAGCGGCAATCGCTTTTATTATATTTATATTGGCCTGGTGCAAAATAAACTTTGATACTGAGCTTTTATCTAGTTTATTCTTTTGCAGGCATTCGACTATGACTTCGGCGCCGCGGCTCGTTGCGAACTCATACACAGCCCGGCCGTTCATACTAAAAAATGTCTGTTTTATGTCGGAAACAGACTTAAACGGAGTTTCCGAACCTCCGGCTTTCACCGTTATAGTCTCAAAACCCCCGCCATCAGTATGAAAAACTCCCTCCTTTATTTGGAGTATCGTATCGGCCTTATCGGCGGATACCAGCGCACATCCGGCGCCGTCTCCGAAGTATGGGGCAGTAGAAAAATTCTGCATGTCCAAAATCTTAGAATAAGAATCAGCCGCTATCGCCAAAACATATTCTGCCGATCTAGATAGAACTAAAGCCTTTGCCAATTCCAAAACGCATATGCTCCCAGTGCAAACTGAATTAATATCCAAACAAAATGCGTTCTTAGCGCCTATTTGCTCCGCTACGCGCGCAGCAGTGGCAGGTATCAACCTATCGGGAGTTGATGTCGCAAGCAGCACGGCGCCTATTTTGCCAACATCAAAATTTTTTAGGCATTTCTTTGCGGCCTCAATCGCCAAATATGAAGTAGGTTTATCTGGCTCGCTCCAATGGCGGCTTTTTATGCCGGTTTTTGCTTCGATAAGCGGAACTACGTTGGGCGGAAACTGGGTAAGCTCCGAATTCTCAGTGCATTTATATGGAACATATGATCCGGTCGACAATATAAAAGCGCTCATTTCTTTAGAGGTAAGCAAACAACGGTAAAAATGGATGCAATAGCCTTACAGTGACTCGAGAACGTCCGCAAAATCCGATACCGACATATCGAGAACGGGAACAGCGTCATTAGCCTTATCGCCAATAAGTTTCCGCAAATTCATCTGGAAATCTATTATCGACATTGAATCTACGGCTTCTATATCTGAAAAACGGGTATTAGGAGTTATTTCAACATCGCCGACCCCTTCTATTCCGCGCAAGGCCTTTATTATATTTTCCACATATTCTTGCTTTGACATAATTTATTATAATAATTTGGATTTTTAAATTATATAACGACTTAAAATTCTTAAATTTGTTTTAAAAACTTGATAGGCGGAACAAAATTTGAAATATTAATCCGCTATGAAAATATGCTTTTTATATAGGACCCAAGGCGTTTCCTTTAGCATCGAAAAGGTTTTTAAACAGATACGGTCCGCCTTGGATAAGAATATAGAACAATCAGATTTTTATTGCCCGTTCAACTCATACAAAAATCCGCTTACCTACATTAGAAATTTTGCAGCGCTTAGACGCAAATCTGCGGATATTTTCCATATTACCGGCGCAGTACACTATTTGGCCCTATTTTTGCCGGCGCGCAAAACTATAATAACTGTCCACGATTTAGGACATGCTTTTAAAACAAAAGGAATTGTTGGTTTTTTTCTGCGTCAATTATTCGCAATATTGCCGCTAAAAAAGGCCAAATATATTGTGGCAATCAGCAATTTTTCAAAAAATAAAATTGTAGAAAATGTCGGAATTTCCCCCGATAAAATTAAAGTAATATACGACCCCGCCCCGATAAACTTAAAATTTAAGCCTAAAAGCTTCAACTTTGAAAATCCTAGAATACTCTGTTTTTGCTATCTTGAAAACAAGAATTTAGATCGCCATATACAGGCGCTTAAAGGCATAAAATGCCATCTGCGCATAATTGGCAAATTGTCTCAAAAAAATATAGACCTTTTGAAAGAATGCGGAACAGACTACTCTAACGACTACAATATATCGGAAGAACAAATATTAAAGGAATATGAAGACTGCGACATGCTACTGTTTGCGTCCACCTACGAAGGTTTCGGAGTTCCGATTCTAGAGGCGCAAATTACAGGGCGTCCCGTCGTGACAAGCAATATATCGCCCATGGACGAAGTGACTGGAAGAATCCTAGGCAAGGATTCGGCAATATCAGTAAATCCTTTTGACATAAAAGACATAAGAAACGGAATTTTAAAACTTTTGGACAATCCGCGCCTTGCCGAAGAAATCGTGCAAAAAGGGCTTGAAAACACACAGAGATTTTCGGTAGTAGCAATTGCCAAACAATACCAAGACCTTTATGAAAGAATACTAAAAGAAAAATGACTCAGGGCAAAAAAAACGTAATAGTTTTTGATACAGCAGCGGAAAGTTCAGGAGCGCTCTCGGTTTTGCAGGGATTTTACCAGGAAGCTCTTGAGGACAAGTCAATCAATTGGATATTTGTAGTCAGCACCCCAGATTTGGACGAATCAGACAACATTAAAGTTCTGAAATTTCCCCAAACAAAAAAATCGTGGTTCCACAGGCTTTATTTTGATTTATTCACTGCGCCGAAACTTGCAAAGATTTACAAAGCAGACTGTATATTATCGCTACAAAATGTCTGTATAAGGAACGGCTCTATCCCGCAATTGTTATTTATACACCAATCTATACCATTCTGCGATAAAAGATTTTCTTTATTAAAAACGCCAAAGCTCTGGATTTACCAAAATGTAATTTCCCGTCTAATTTTCTTCTCCGCCAAAAAAGCCGACAAAATTGCAGTCCAAACAGCTTGGATGAAAAACGCCCTGGTTTCAAAAACATCCTGCCTTCCGGAAAAAATCGCAATAATTCCTCCTGAAATAAAATTGGCCGGTAGTAAAAAATTCAAAAATTCCCCGCGCGCATTTAAGAGCTTCTTTTACCCGGCGATGCCCCTGCTTTACAAAAACCACGATGTAATTTTACAGGCTGCAAAAATACTCAAATCCGCAGGATACGCCGATTTCTCCCTCTATTTTACGATACCTCCGGATTCCGAAACAGCTAAGAAATTCAGCGCAGAAAAAATAAATATAAACGCCTTGGGAACGTTATCTGCTAGCGATATGTGTAAATTCTACTCAGAAACCGTGACAGTTTTTCCGTCCTATCTTGAGTCGTTTGGATATCCGCTTATGGAGGCTAGAATAGCGGGAACTCCTATCATAGCTTCAGATACATTTTTTTCGCACGAAATTTTAGACGGCTATGAAAACGCAAAATTTTTCAAGTTTGACAATCCACAAGAACTCGCAAGCCTAATGAAAGAATGCATCTGTGGGAAATTCCGCTACACTCGGACTCAAGACAATTTCTCAATGGACAACGCAGGATGGAGAAATGTAATAAATCTCATAAAAGAGCTGTAGAGTCGAATAAATGAAGTCCATCCCACTGTTTTCCTTGCAACAACAGTAGAAAAAAGCAATATGCAAACAATAGGACAATCATATGTTTAAAGATAAAACACTACTCATAACAGGCGGAACAGGATCGTTTGGAAACGCCGTCCTAAAAAGATTTCTAAACACCGACATAGGCGAAATCCGCATATTCTCCAGAGACGAGAAAAAGCAGGACGATATGCGCAAATATTACCACAACGATAAAATTAAATTTTACATAGGCGACATACGCGATGTATCCAGTATAAAAGCGGTTATACACGGTGTAGATTTTATTTTCCATGCCGCTGCGTTAAAACAAGTTCCATCTTGCGAGTTTTTCCCGATGGAAGCGGTGAAAACAAACATCATAGGAACAGACAACCTTTTAACAGCAGCCATTGAAGAAGGCGTAAAACGCGTAATTTGCCTATCTACGGACAAAGCGGCCTATCCAGTGAATGCAATGGGAACCTCTAAGGCAATGATGGAAAAAGTCTTTGTCGCAAAATCGAGGGTTGCTGGAAACACCATTATTTGCGGAACCAGATACGGAAATGTGATGTGCTCCAGAGGCTCAGTGATTCCTCTTTTCATTGACCAAATAAAAAATGGCCTGCCCCTGACGATAACGGAACCGTCTATGACCAGATATATAATGAGCCTCGACGAAGCCGTGGACTTGGTTCTCTTTGCTTTCAAGAACGGAAATCCGGGCGACATATTTGTCCAAAAATCGCCGTCATGCAAAATCGGAGATTTAGCGAAGGCCGTATTGAAGATTTTCAAAGCAAAAAACGAAATTAAGACCATCGGGGTCCGGCACGGCGAAAAACTATTTGAAACACTCCTAACCCGCGAAGAATTTGCACATGCAATCGACTTGGGCAACTTCTATAAAATTCCAGCCGATTCTAGGGATCTGAATTACGACAGATACTTTGAAAAAGGAGAATATTCTGTCATAGAAACAGACGAATACAATTCCAACAACACAAACATTCTAAATATTGAAGAGATAGAATCCACTCTTCTAAAACAGCAATACGTTCTCAGCGAATTAAAGGATTGGAAAACGTAAAAATCCGGCAAATATGCGAATACTGCAAATTTCAATATCATTTCCCAAAAACGGCGGTGGGCTGTATAAGGACTTGGCCCTAAAACTAAAATCCCGCGGACACGATGTGTCGATAGTTGTAATCGACGCAAATGCCGACTCCAAAGACGGATGCGTCCACGCCGAAGACGGGCTTGAAGTAGTGCGCGTAAAATCGGGGCCGGTTTTTAACGTAGGAAAATTCCAAAAGGGGATTTCATTTCTAAAATTCCCATTTGTTTTGAAATCCGCGATAAAGAAAAATTTTACAAACCGCAATTTCAATTTAATTCTTTTTATGGCTCCACCCGTCACCCTATATCCAGCCGTAAAGTGGGCGATGAAATATTTCAAGTGTCCGTCGTATCTCATGCAAAAGGATATCTTTCCGCAAAACGCGGTAGATTTGGGTTTTTTTGGGAAAAGAAGCCTAGCATATCTATATTTTCGAATGATGGAAAAAAACATGCTGAAAACTGCTACAAAAATCGGTTGCATGTCCCGCGGAAACATAAAATATCTGCTTAAACACAACAAATTCCTTTCTCCCGACAAAGTAGACCTATTTCCAAACACCAAAGACGCCCAACCCATTCCCTGCTCAAACAAGCCGGATTTTCTGAAAAAATACAATTTGCCTCCGAACTCGTGCGTATTCCTATTCTCAGGCAACATGGGAAAACCTCAAAATATACCGTTAATATGCGAGGCAATGAAATATTTTTCCGCCGACAAAAGCATCGCATTTGTCGCCATAGGCTCCGGGACCGAAAGCCGGAAGCTGAAATCCTTTATAGCCGAAAACAACCTTACAAATTCTGTATTTATAGAGGCCTTGCCGCGCAAAGAATACGAAAAGCTCGCAGCCAGCTGCGACGTTGGAATAGTTTCTTTAGACCCGCGCTTCACCATACCGAACTATCCGTCAAAAACCCTTTCGTACATGGAGTCCTCCCAACCTATTGTGGCTGCCACAGACCTTGCTACGGATTACAAAGACTTAATCCAATGCGAAGCTAACTGCGGCTTGTGGAGCGACGCAAATTACCCCCAAAAGTTTTTTGAAAACATAAAGAAACTTTCATGCGACGAAAATCTGCGTAAAACTCTAGGAGCTAACGGAAGGCGGTATATGATAGAACATTTTAATTTGGATAAATCAGTAGAAATAATAGAGAAAAATTTCCAACACTAAAAACATGCGCATTTTGATTACAGGAGCCAAGGGATTCATAGGCAAAAATATAGCGTTAAGATTGCGCTGCGAGGGATACACCGACATAATGGAAGTCGATATCGACACTCCGCCGGAGGTTCTTGAATCCGCGGTTAAAACATGCGAATTCGTATTTCATTTTGCGGGAGTAAACCGACCTCCTGACGCCTCGGAATATATGCCGGGAAATTTTGGATTCACCACAAAATTATTGGGAATGCTTAAGGCGGCTTCAAACAAGTGTCCAGTTTTGGTTACATCATCAATTCAGGCGTCCCTCGAAAATCCATACGGTAAAAGCAAAAAAGCGGCAGAAGACTACATGTTTTCCTACGCGGAAGAAACAGGAGCTAAAGCAATGGTCTACCGGTTGCCAAACGCGTTCGGCAAATGGTGCAGGCCAAACTACAACAGCGTGATCGCAACATTCTGCAATAATATCGCAAACGGACTGCCTATAAAAGTTAACGACCCAAATATCGAAATGCACCTTGCCTACATTGACGATATCGCCGACGAATTTCTTCGTGCGCTAAAAGGAAATCCCACACGCGGAGACGGCGCCGAAATATCGGAGAAATTTATGATGGTTCCGGTAACACACCGCGCAAAACTGGGAGAAATAGCCGACGAGATATTTGAATTTAAAAAATCGCGTAAGAATCTAGAGATCCCAAATATGCCAACGGGAAGTTTGTCCAGCAAGCTATACAGCACATATCTGAGCTATATCCCGGCAGACGGGTTTTCATATCCGCTAAATACAAACCCGGACGAACGCGGCTCTTTCACAGAATTCTTGAGGACGCCGGACAGAGGGCAGGTTTCCGTAAATATAATAAAGCCAGGAGTTACAAAAGGCAACCACTGGCATCACTCAAAGAACGAAAAGTTTTTGGTTGTAAAAGGAACAGCCTCAATCAAATTCAGGAAAATCGGAGACGATAAGATTATCGAATACGCTGCAAGTGGAAATAAGCTTGAAGTTGTAGATATTCCGCCGGGATATACCCACAATATAACAAACGTTGGAAATGACGATTTGATTACGGTTATGTGGGCCAGCGAAGCGTTTAATCCGAACAAACAGGATACATATTTTGAGAAAGTCGATGAATAAGCTGAAAGTAATGACAATAGTGGGTACCCGCCCGGAAATTATACGTTTAAGCGCCTGCATAAAAGCTTGCGACAAATATTTTGACCATGTGCTTGTACATACCGGGCAAAACTGGGACTATACGCTGAACAAAGTTTTCTTTGAGGACTTGGAACTGCGAGATCCAGACCACTATTTGGACGGCGTAGGCAAAAATCTGGGGGAAACAATGGGCAATATAATAGCGAAGTCATACGACGTAATGCTCAAAGAATCTCCAGACGCCTTGCTGATATTGGGCGACACAAATTCCGCATTGTCGGCAATATCAGCAAAGAGGCTGAAAATACCGATTTTCCACATGGAAGCCGGCAACAGGTGTTTCGATCAGAATGTGCCAGAAGAAATAAACCGCAAAATAGTCGACCATATATCCGACATAAACCTGCCATATACGGAACATTCGCGCCGTTATTTGATAAGCGAGGGAATCCGCAAGGAACACATTTTTGTGACCGGTTCTCCAATGCGCGAGGTCCTGTCGCAATACGAGAAGAAAATAGACTCAAGCAATATTCTAGAAGAATTAAACCTGGAAAAAGGCAAATATATAATGCTTTCGGCGCACCGCGAAGAAAACATAGACAACGAAGACAACTTTATGTCTTTGATGGGCGCCGTAAACAACATAGCCGAACATCATCAAATGCCCGTAATATATTCGACACACCCACGCAGCAAGAAGTTTATCGATGCGCGGGGCTTCAATTTTCATCCGTTGGTAAAAAGCATGAAACCGTTCGGTTTTTTAGACTACAATAAGCTTCAAAAGAATAGCTTTTGTGTGCTAAGTGACAGCGGAACGCTCTCTGAGGAGTCCGCAATGCTTGGTTTTACTGGCATACTCCTTAGAACTTCCACCGAGCGCCCCGAAGTTTTAGACAAAGGCTCCATCGTAGTAGGGGGAATAACCGGCAAGGATATAGAGCAAGCAATAGAGTTGGCGGCGGCAATGCGCAATAATAACCAAAAACAACTTTTGCCTCCGGATTATATCGACGACAACGTGTCTGTAAAAGTCGTAAAAATCATACAAAGCTATACAAAATTGATTAACAAGTTTGTATGGCATAAGTAGCGATTGCCTACCGTTTACTTCATACATCCGACAGGCACGCTGCGCGCAAAGCGCTTGCCTTCTTATTACCGGAATTGATAAATCCGGCATAGTTGAACGATATCGTCAGCAAACCGCAAAATGCGGCGAACAAGAACATATTGTAAAATATTATATCGCTGGAAGAATATATCAATATCAATAGGATTCCCGCGCACTGTATAGAAAGAAACGAACTTCTCCAAAATTTTGCGCGCACCATTCTCTTTATAAAATATACAGACATCGCGATAAATACCAACAACCAAGCTAATCCGAATTCAAAAACAGCCTCAAGAATATCGCAATGAACATGGACAGGCACTGTTATTGCAGCACTCGGCTTCAAAGACGAAGAATACACCTTTGAGTGAAAATAGCTGTCCCCGGCTCCTCTCAACCGCATTATTTTTCCAAAAGAAGTCGCACCTGATCCCAATATAATCCTTTGAATCGAGACATTCTTTGGACTGGAATTTTTCCAGTCCCCTCCTGTTAAGATAAATTCTGTAGCAATATCCTTAAATTTTCCCCTATCTCCGGCTAAATCTCTTACTTTCTTGTCAAAATCAGCCCCACCGCTGATAAAATTGTCCAAGCGTTCAAAAGAGGCCATCACACTGCTATGCCCCAGGTAAAATAGCAAAAGAGATAATGCCAGAACAGGAATTGAAACCATTGCAAGCGCGGAGATTTTTAAATTTAAAGACTGAAAGCGAATTGCTGCCACAAATACCGATACAATCAATATAAGCACACAAAATATGATTGAGCCGACGCTCCTAGATATAAATATAGACGCCACATTAATTGCGATTCCAATACCGTAAACTGTAAGTTTGGCAATGGAATGTCCAAATCGCATTGAGGACAAGCAAAGGGATATGCCGCAAATCAACCCCATCAGTAGAAAAGCCCCGCACTGGTTTTTATATACGAAACTTCCATAATGCTGCCCAGCCGACTGATCCATAATACCCCATATATACACTGAATCCCTAAAAAATATGGAATCGCATATTGCGCATGCGCCAAGAATGGTGGAAACAGCAAAAAATACCTTTGCGTAATATATGCAGTCGTCTCGGGAAGATATTTCAATATGCAGGGCGCACGAAAATACCAATGCAAGCAACACCGCAATAATAGAGGCATAATAAGAATCTACAGAAGAATCCGCAGAAAATACCGATGTTGGAAGAAATTCAAAACAATCCAAGATTCTCGGCGCACTATATCCGTCCATATGGATAAATTCCAACCATGGATTTAATATCTGAACAACTATATATACCGCAAGCGCAAGTCCTATCCAAAAAGGCGCAAATCTTGAAAGTTTTAATAAGTTGCACCTAAATCCTCCGTTTGCAGCCAACACAAAAATAAATGCCAAACAAAACACGCAAAAAACCGGGATATAAGACATCTCCCGCGTACCGCCGAAGAACATCCCCAGCAAGAAAATCCCAAAAGAAAGTATAAGGCGCGCCAACATCAACCCAATGTCTCATCAACTCTTTTTCTGCAAAAGAATGCTATGTAAATCACATAAGCAAACAATATCGCCAATGGAATTAATACTCCCGTGATAACATTTCCGCTGCCAAAAAATATCGGCGAAAGAAATTGTACCATAGATAAGTTAAACATCATCAAGCAAACATAAAACGTTATATAAGTTCTAAATAATAACGACGAAAATATCCATTTGGATCTAGGCAACCCATAATCGATAAACAATGTCACAAGGCTCATAATGACCACCGCTACCGGGACATATTGCAGGCCGAAACAATAGACTGAAACTAACGTAGAACACCCGGAACTGTGCATGGAGTTTAAGGGAGTTTTGTCTATGCCATATGTGTGCAAATCGCTGGGATTATTGCCATACGACTCCAACTCTTGAGACAAATCTACTGTGTCTGAATAGGCATGAAATTTTTGGAATAGAGTACCGTCGCGAAAGACTCTGTGCAAATAGTCAAGAGCACCGTAGTCTGCGGTCATTTCATTCCAAGTTTTGTATCTGATTGTATGCAATGACTCGCGAAACGATGATATATAGCTACCGCTTAAAAATGCCAAGAAAAGTAAAATTCCGCCCATTATCGCAACCCCAAACGTCATTCTTCTTGAAAGTACAATGTACAATCCTATCATTACCATAGGAGCAATAACGGCCGCCTTTGACAGCGATACATAAGCTGTCAAAGCAGAAAGGCATAGTATCGGTATTAACGCCAAGAATATATTGCGCTTAAATTTCAATACTCCGTCCAAGAGGAAAAGCACATAAAAAGAGGGAAAATAATAAGCAAAAAAATTAATAACCCCAGACATTTTATATGGGAGGAGATTTCCCTCCATGCTCAATGTTCCGGTGCCAAAATATTTTGCGGCAACTAGGGCGCAAAACCATAAGGTTGCCCCCATAACTGCCAGAATCCAAAACATCATTTCAGAAATTGAAGGATAGTAATCTGTATTGCTGTATTTATCGTTTTTATAAAAATACGAAGCAAAAAAATGTATTGTTAATACCATTACCCCGATTAGAATGGAAAAATTTATGTCCTTGGGAGTAATGACAAGCTGCGCATTAGGATATATAGAATCGGAGTATATATTAAACAAGAGCACAGGCATAACTATCATGCTAATATCCCAAGATATCCATAGTATAGGCCTGGCGGCGTTTAGCGAAAAGTCTTTAAACCTATTTAAATATATAATGCGCAAAACGAAAATAACGCCGGAGAGCAAAAGAGCGAGAAAATCAATTTTAGAAAAATTTATAATTACGCCGGCCGCATGCGCCACTGCAAAAACGGTTAGCACGAAAATTCCGGCGTTTCTGACTAGGAAGCTGGGCTGTAGTACACTATTCATTATTTGACGTATTTATGTTCTTTATGAGAGTGAAGAGGAAAGAAAGTTTCGTCAAGAAAAAGCAACATTCGAATTTAGCGCCCACTCCCATGAACGCACTCTTTTAATTTTAATATATGCCCGCGCTCGAAGACGAATAGAAACGCAAAAAGCATCGGAAGTAATAGCATTAGAGCCATTAGCAACGACACATATATGTTGATTTCTAAATAACCTATTAAATAATACTTGAGCGCACACGCAAATGACGAAAAAATTAAAACAGCAAACAAGGATTTTCCCATAATCAAAAAAAACCTTCCCACCGTGCCCGGCGCCAAATAAATGCCGACGTACATCCCCAAAACAACGGACGCAATCCATGCCGCAGCGCAATACCCAACTACTATCTGCGTTGTTCCCCAATATGCCCCTATTAAGCATAGAACGGTTGTAAGAACTGAAATAAAAAGCGAAAAATGCATAAGTTTGTTTTCAGCGTAAAATGATATAAATACCATTCTAGTTAATACTATCTGCGTAAACGCTATAGCTGAAAAAGACAATATTGAAAGCGACAATGCAGACTCTCCCCATTGCCTCCCCCAAATAATCGATGTAAACTCTTCCGACCATGCTCCCACTATTGCCATCAATATTCCGCCGACGAGAAACATAACTTCAAGGGCCGAGTAATAAACTTTAGAAATGGCCTCTTTGTCATTTTTTATCTTTCCCAAGACAGGATACAATACTTGCACTACAATTGAAGGGAAAAGGCGCTCATATACATTCAAGAGAGTGTATGAACGCGTGTAATAACCAAGCGACGCCGTTCCATCGCATCTGCCTATAAGGAATTTCTCGACGCTTTGGGACACATAGTACATCAAATTGTAAAATGTTATGTATGTCCCAAACTTAAAAAACGAACGCATAAACGATAAATCGAATATCGGCAGCCATAATCTGGAAAAGAACGAAAAAGCAATTACGTCAATGAGAGACTTCACTATGAACATGAATATAAGGCTCCAATATCCGGCTCCCAAATACGCCATTATTATGGCAATTACCCCCGAAAAAAGCGCGGACAAAGTTATTACCAAGGAAACGAGCCCAAATTTAAATTCCTTTTCCAAAATCGCGCTTGTTATTTTCGACGCCGACAAAAATATGAAAGTTATTGACGTCACCGACGACGCAACCCCTATTCTATCGTCTTTAAATACAATGCTAGCCAACGGCGCCAGCATAAACATAAGCATGCACAAAAAGGCGCCAAGCGCTATGGAAGTCCCGTATATTTTTTTAAAATTTGCGACGTTTGAATCCAAACGCTGAATTACGATATTTTTAAAACCGGCGTCATTGAATGCGTTTAAGAAATTGTAAACTATCATTACCACACCCACGACCCCGAAGTCAGACGGAGTAAGAATCCGGCTTAAGATCATCATCGTCACTAGCTGTATTGCAAAGAACGAGGATTCTCCCGCAAACCTAAAAACAAATGATTTAATAAATGTCTTTAACATGGCTTTCTGGCCTTCGTAAAAATCCTTAGCAAAGTTCTCAGCCTTTTCTAAAAAAACGGCCTAACCTGCGAGAGGCAAAACCCTCGGCCCTTGATAGAAAGAAAAAAATCTTAAAAAGCAAGCTGCTGACAAAACTGCTCCTTTCAAAACTCTTTATAGAGGAGATTATTACATAACCGCTTATCAAAGAACTCATTTTATAGTATAATTTTGGATTGCTAAAAAACGTTTAATTTAATTAAATATTATATTCGGATAGAGAAGACACAAAATGTAAAATTTACAAAAATAAACTTGTTCTCATTATTACATCCTCAGAACTTTTTTTACGATTTCTACCCCTGTTTCACCGAGAATATCACGAACAATACTTTTGGCCTTCATGATACCGACTTCTGCCAATGTGTTCATATATTTTTGTGCATCGTTTTCATCCCGATCATTTGTAAAAGTTTCAAAGAAAATTGGTTTCTCTTTTTTTATTGAACTTGTAAATTTGTCGATATACGACAAAAATTCGTTTTTATTCGATGCCGAAATATATTCAAACCCCAAATCTTCAGCAAAATGTCTAACAAGTTTTCGGGATTTATTCCCATAATGTTTCCCCGCTGAAATAAATTTATCTGTGTCATCTCCCCATTGAAAACCTGGATTTGTATAAATTTTAAACTCCGTGCCATTACCATTATTTATAAGTAAAATACGCGTATTTTTTGGGAAATGCCTATTGCCAAGTGCATTCATATCATAAAAAAACGCCAAATCACCTATAACTAAAATGTGTAGCTTTTCTGGTTGAGCTAAAGCCCCCCCAAGAAAAGAGGACAAAGATCCGTCGATTCCAAACCCTCCAGTATTACAAAATACTGATACACATTGTGTAGATTCAAAGAGGGACCACGAACGAATAGTATTTAATATGCTGAGATGCAATATAGATCCCTTTGGCAGTTTTGTGGAAAGCTGTTTTGCCATCCAAGGGTTCGAGAACGGAATCATATCGTCATCGATACGCGAACGAACTTCAGAAATTACTTTTTTACATTCATTAAGAAAATTATTTTTACAAACATTACTTTCCAAATCTATATAGTGTTTGAAAAACTCAATTTCAGGCATTTCAAATACCTTTGTAAGTTTTTTAAATGTATCTCTTATTTCTCCGTCCTCATTCACCCTCCATACTTGTTTGGCTCTTTGCCCAGCACACATAAAAGCGTAATCTGCAGAAACATTGCCGATGTGAATAACCAAATCGGTATTAAAAACGGATTTGTCTCTGCATGATTGTGTTCCTACAATAGCACCTTGCACGCGGTATTTGCCGCTATAATTACTTGTATGATCGCAAAAGACGACAGCATCATACTGACTACAAAACCTATCTACGACATTTGTGAGTTCTTTATTCCATGGAACATGAGCGCCAGAATAAACTCCTATTCTACCTTTAGGCAGCTCAGGGAATTCTCCATATAGCATTATTCTAGATATTATACGCACCGGAGGAAGTTCTTTTACAGAAAAATTACGCTTATAATCTGTAGCTAAATTTATATGAACTGGACCGCATCCTCGATGCCGTAATTCAAGAACTGCTTTATTTATTTTGACAATAGCATTCCATTCGTCCTGTTTATTGTATATGCTCGGGATATCCACGCTTAACTTTACCAAATCTTTAGGACAAACACTGCGGTCTAATACTTGAGGAATATATTGTCCGATACGCGAAGAATGTTGAGCAGAAGTTATCGCTAAAACTGGCAATTGTCGATAGTATGCCTCGGTTAATCCGGGAAAATAATTCCGTGATGCCGTTGCTCCAGTACACGACAAAACTATTGGCTCCCCAGATTCAGCCGCTAATCCACAAGCAATATATGCAGCAGAACGCTCATCTACAGAAGAATACATTTCAAACCATGGATCATTCATCATGCTTGCAACAAGCGTAATATTTGTCGTTCCAGGAGAAGTAACGACCTTTTTTATACCGTTTGCCTTTAGAACTGATAGCACAATTTGATGAGAACGTTCGATTGTATATTGCTTTCCCATATATTATTTATTAGCCAGATAAGTGGTTTTTATATTAAATATTTGCCATATTACTACAGGATAGGACATTACATGCAATACAATAGTTCGTAAACAAAAGTTTTTCATTAAAAAAGATTTCAAAAAATGCTGTAAAATATAATACCTAATAGTAAAAATAGTAAATTTTTATTTTTGTTAGAGTGCTATTATAGTCAAGACTTTTATAATGAACTTGAGCGTCTTGAAAAATCCTCAACTACATTATATTTTTGACAATATTCCCTTCAGTCACAACTTTGCTCTAACTAGATATTCATTATATAAGCCTATTAGTAAAATATTTTTATATTTAATTTTTCCTGTTTTAGTTTTGTTAAATGCCGCTTATCCATTCATTCATCTACCCGCAAATAATTTTGTCCAAATATTCTCCAGCCTTATACGCCCTTTCCACATACGGAACGATTTTTTCCGAAAGGACGCTTCTCAGGTGCTCCGAATTCGCAATGGCTTTAGAAACGGCAGCCTCCAACTTAGACATGTCTTTTGCAATACATTCGGCGTCTACACAATAGTCGAGAGAACCGAACAAATCTAGGTTTATCCCCTTTGACTTAGAGCTGTACGATATTGAAACAGTTGGAACGCACGTTGAGAACGCCGCAATTGTCGCATGTGTTCTGGCACCTATAAAAAGCTTCATTTTAGATATGAGCCACTTAATTTGTTGAGCTCCCAAATTATCCCCCACCAAAACGACCCTTTCCTTTGAGCGCGCTGGAAGCTTTTCAAAAAGAGCCTTCATGAAAAAATAGTCGCAGAAAAATGCAGGATTCTTCAGCCAGGAAGTCACATGCGGAATCAGATAAACGCGCCCAGAACATTTGTCCAAGCACATCTCAACTACCTTTAAACAATCATCCAACCATTTTTGATAGGGATAGGTTGCGGAATCAAAATAGCGCAACACATAGGCGTTTAGATTAAGCCCTATGGAATCATCCGGAATCGAGCCTCCGCCTATGGCGCTTTTTAGTTCCGGCTCTGACGCTGGCATAGTAAACGCGGGATCTGATACAAGAAACAACTCGTTTTCATGTTTTCCTATTTGCTTTAGATAATCGAGCGTCGCGACTTCCCTGGCAAAAACGTAAATCCCTTCAACGTGCGATTTAAAATACCGCTCAAACTTCGGATTTGCAGAGAAAGGCCCCACTGAAGCCCCCCAATAAGCATATTTTACCCCGACGCGTTTTACGACATCGTCCATATAGTAAAAGACCCTCAAAGGCTGGTTGTCGGAACTCAAAGTGTACAAATCCCCGCCGAGGGAAAGGGCTGCTGAAGCATCCTTCAACTCGTTTTTAAGCCCGCAAAAAAGAAAGGCACTAGCCAACCTTTTAGAAATTCTCTTTAACGTATTTGATACTATCCAATTAAAGTCGAATCTTTTAGACGGCATCCGCGAAAACATTGGCCTTATATTTATAGATTGGCAAACTTTTGCAACCTGATCATGCAAAAAATCCGGACCTGCAAATACCGAATAAAGAACAATTTCCGCATCCGGGATATAGCGCCTTATAATTTTTTCAGTTCCTATCAAGATTGCCTCGTTTCCCCTATTCGTCATGGGGCCATTTGCCAACAGCACTATTTTTTTACTGGAATTGCGCATTTATTTCGTTCGCTAAACTATTAAAATGGCGGACAAAACCGCACGATAGACTTAGTTTCCTTTTCCGGTTTTAAAAGTCAAGATATATTTAAGCGCAGCGTCGCCTGTGCGGCCCTGCAGCAAAGACAAGCAATCGCCGGAACCGCATTTGGCTTAAAAAAGTGTCGCCAGATGCAAAAACATATGTTGCCGACACAAACTTCACAGGCAACCCATGCTATATTGAAAAAGAAGCTGATGCCACAATGTTTAATGGACATAATCCAGTTGGTCAACATACAGCTTAATCGAAAGCATTTTTCCTACAAATCGAATAAAGTATAAGAATGTAAACACGCGCCCGATACAACTATTTCATTCAAAACTGATTCTTATAAAAATTCCCGCAAGAGGCAGAAATGCCCCAAAAATTTCAAGCAACGCACCCAATCGGCGCAATTTAATATAATAGTTAGGGAAACTGATGAAACAGTAATCAAAAATGGAACGAATGCCTTCTCGGATATGCGGCTTAATTCTCATAAAAATCTGGCGCTCCGTCCCGGCATTTTGCGCCGCTAAAATGCTGTGTGCCCGAAAAACAGGACAGACTTGCAAGGGGTAGATTGATTTGCAAAATAGGAAGGCAAATCAAATGGGCAACAGACGAAAAAAAATACACGGAAGAGCAAATCACGCAAATACTCAAGGAGGCAGAGGTATCGAACAACGTTTCGGATACGCTGCACAAGTAACGATTCGTCGTATTACCACTGGAAGGCAAAATACGGCGGAATGGACTCAAAGAGCATACAAAGACTTCGAGAGCTCGAGCGCGAGAACGCGCAGTTAATACTTTTTCCGTCTCGGTTCTAATCTATGCCAGTCCCTAAATTTTTTCTTTGAAATACTGTATTTTAAAAGCAAAAAGCCCTGAGAAATCAGGGCTTTGGAGGAAAGAATTGTTAGTTGTTTTTATTAGAAGCGTTATTACTTTTCTTCGACTTTAAGTTTCAAGAAGACTTTACCTTCTTCACCGATTGGGGCTGTTGCTTTGTAAATCTTGAACTTGCCATCCGACGATGTTTCGCCTGTGGCTGTCGCAATTATTTCCGTCCAGTTGATGAGGTCAACCGACTTCAACGCCTTGACATTCACAACACCCTCTGCGTCTACGCTGACTGGGAATTGCAAACTTGCATTGCCACTTGCATCAGTAGAATGCTTAAAGTTCGCATTAGCACCATACGATGTAGCTTTTGACGCATCCAACCCAAATGTGAACTTTTCAAGATTTGTAATTCCGTCATTGTGCGGTGTTGCAGATGGCGAAGCATCTACACCAAGACCATTTGCCATACTCCATTCCTGGAATGCTGTTGGCTCTATTACATTTTCAATCCATACCATTTCTGATTCAAGCGGAGCATCAACATTGTTATCGTTCCATACTAAGCAACGATACGAATTATCTACAATATTTTCCACAACATCAACACCAAGTGTTCCATTTGTTGCACCTGCAATATTTTCCCAAGTATCGCCATAATCGTATGAAACTTGCCACTGATACTTTGGATAATCACCAGACACAACAACTGTGAATGTTGCTTTTGCACCGATTATCGCAGAGGTAATCGCAGTAGGTTGCGTTGTTATAGCTACATCTTCTGGGAATATAATTTTTGCATTTTCTGAATACAGAATACCACCGCCATTATCAATTTCACAGCGATAATATCCTCGATTTTTTGAATCCATCATTTTGAATGAATAGGTCGATTCTGTAGCGTTTTCTATATTCTGCCATTCGTTACTATCAGCTGAATACTGCCATTGATAGTATGCATTTCCTGTTGAGGTTGAAACCGTAACATTAAAAGACGCATTTTCATTTAATTTGAACGACACATCTTGTGGTTGTGATGTTATCTGAATTGCAGTTGAGCTGTAAACAAGAACTGCTTGAGTAGATACACTTCCACCACCATTAGAGATTTCACATTTTATGTTTTTGCGATTGTATTTAGATTCTGCAGGAATAAACAATATATTTGAAGTTTCTTCAAATTCAGTCCAAGTGTCGCCAGAACCATAATACCATTTGTATGTTGGATTGTACGCTGTTGTTTCTACAATAAAACGTGCATATCCTGTTCCTGATATTGTTGTAACTTTTTCTAATTTTTTTGTGATTGAATCTTCAGTTACTGACTGACGAACTACAACATTCGCAGTTGAACTTTGAACACTGCCTGCTGGATTTGTGATTACACAATAGTAGGAACCAGTTTTATCAAATTGAATATTATCAAAGCTCAAGGTTGATTCTGTTGCTCCTTCAATTGCTTCGCCATTGAAGTACCACTGGTAAGTTAATTCTTCGCCAGTTGCCGATACACTCAATGTTCTGTCAACATTTGACCAAACTTCAAAACCTGTCGGGTTATTATCAAGCGTTGGCGATGGCTTGACCGTCAAAATTGCAACTGATGAATATGTTAAATCGCCATTATCACTATCAACAGCACAACGATATTTATAACCACTTTGCGAAGATGGAACATTGCTCAAAGTAAGTGTTGATGATGTTTCACCCTCAATATCATACCACGTTGAACCATCTTCTGAATACTGCCACTGATATGTTGGATTATCAATAGATACAGAAACAGTTAGTACTCCATCTTGTGTATTTGCCCAAATTGTTGTATCTAAAGGTTGAGATGTGATTTCAGTTGGACAGTATTGGCAAGCTCCAATTGTATACGGAACGGATCGTATGAATCCTCGAGCATCGGTTGTTACACCTTCAACAACTTTACCTGCACCTATTGCCGAACTTCCTGTCCCGACAGGACAAGTTTGCACATTCCCACCATAGTTGCCTAACGGCATTAGTTTTGGATCTGATGTTATGATATTTGTATAAGTTCCATAACTACTATATCCACCCTCTATTATACATGTATCTATTGTTGGGTTACTATTTGAAGTAGTATAGATTTCATTGCCACTTGATGTCGCTGTATTTCCCCAGAGTATGCAATTTGTAAGCGTCGGACTCGATGAATAATAATTATACATCCCGCCGCCGTATCCGTAAGACGATCCACTTGC
>FR901548.1 GCA_000438015.1 Coraliomargarita sp. CAG:312
AGCTTTTTTCTAAAAAAGGCCGATTTTGGGAAAATGTGTTAGACAATTTCCCGCAATTTTTACCCTTAAAAAGCCTTTATTTTTAGCCTCCAAACAGGCCTAAAAAGCGCCTTAAAAAACGCCGCTTTTTACCCGCCTTTTCGATCATTTTTTAAATGGGTGTTATACAATCCCTCTCTATCTGTGCCAAATGGCGCAATTCGCCTCAAATAGCCTCTTGTTGAAGTCCATCTATATCTTCTACAAAAGCACTTATACGACTACTTAAGCGAGTACAGGCTTTAAAATAGCAGATGATGAAACCTTGGCAAAACGGCAAGCAATTTGCGATAAATGCCGATATTGGAATGCTTCCGCACTCCTTGAAATGAGGAAACGCTCAAAGTGCGGCTGCACGTCTTTAAAGCTTAATTTCGACACAGAAAAGAATCCAATCAAGAAGTGGGGATTTTATTTATATTAATTATTGAATAGAGTATTATTTTTGAGAATCGCAACTACTCTGATGATTTAAACTGTACACATTAAAACAAGTTAACCCAATGTATTCAAGTTTTGTATTCGGATTAGTTCGCTTTTCGTTTTCAAATGCAAGTTTTCTAATGTAATATGCAAAATCATTATTTACTTCAAATCCGTACGAAGCCGTAGTACCCCTTTTTGCAATGTAAATACGATTAGGCGAAATCGTCATATCCCATATGACGTCAGATTCATCGTGAACTTCCGTACCACGCGGAACTCCAATACTCATTGGGCACCAATCCTTTACTTGTATCAAACTCATTGCTTTTTGTACGTTTTCAGGATTATTAATTGTAAAATATTTCACTTCTCGCAAATCAAAATCGTTTCCTCTTCTATCTTCATCTTTCGATTTTAGTCTCATAAAATTGGAATCTGAAAGCGTATAGTATTCAATCTTCATAGATGTCCATTTATGCTCTTGAAAATTTGGGACTCTAAATAAATCAAAAAAATTGAAAAGTGGGTTCATGAAAACTGGCAAAAAGAAGAATCCAATCAGCATGGAAATTAGAATTAATAGAAATAGTTGTACTGCAAAACAACCTAACAAATATCTTCTACTTTTTATCATGAATCTAATTCCAATCTACTATTATGCTAATGATTTTGATACTTATAACAATCATAAATCTTGATAAGTAACGAAATTTTTGACGAGCGTGACTCTTGTATAAGACTTCACATTGATATAGAAAAATCACTTGTCCAAAGCTATTAGACCAGAAACTTCAGTTTGATTACTTGAATCAGTTTCTTATTATTTCCGTCCAATTCACCTCAAATAGCCCCTTATTTTGAATAAAAACGGCGAAGAGAGAATTGCTATTCTTTTTACATAAACTTTTGCGATTGCGTCTGTGACTTGCGGGCACTCCGTTTTTATCGCAATTTCGTA
>FR901549.1 GCA_000438015.1 Coraliomargarita sp. CAG:312
CGGCGCAATCGGAGCAAGCGCTACCATTATTGCTGACGGATAGACAATGAATCCCTGCAACTTTTCGCCATTGTCGGGCAAGCGGTTAAACTTGGAGAACGAAAAACCCATAAGATTGGGAAGTTCTCCCAAAGGCGAGAATCCAAATGTCGAAAGCCCTCCTGAAATCTTTATGTCCTTCTTAACATTCGCCATATAGGACGATTTTAGAAGCATTCCTCGGGGACTGTCTGGCCATTCGAGTTCGTCAATCTTCGTCTCAAGGTCTATTATGTCGTCTGTGTCGAAATCGGCGGCGTTTCGTGTAAGAATTGCGTCTCCGAAATTCTCCTTAGTGATGACACTTAAAATGTCCAAGAGAACGTCCTCGGCAAGCTTGGCTCCCTTTAGTCTCCCCAAAGTAATTGGGTCGAAATAGGGCTGCCTTGCCTTTTCCTCGGAAGTGTAGGTCAATGACTGGTACTTGCGTCTATTAACCGTGATTTTGCGGGACTCCATATCTCCCTTGTCAAACTTGTAAGTGCC
>FR901550.1:0-8016 GCA_000438015.1 Coraliomargarita sp. CAG:312
CAGATAATATACTGTTTGAAAGCGACTTGCAAAATTTTGCGAGCCGCTTAATTTTTTACCATTTGGTTAAGGAAACGGGGGTTTTGAAGGGTTTTTTGTACCCGGTACCAAATTGGTACCGGCGTCAGGTTTCGCTAATCCAAGGAAATTGGATATTAAAGCGCCAAAATTTGTCGGAATTCCTCCTTCAGGAAAAACCATCAATCAGGTTCTTTAAATATTAAAAAAGCCAAAATTTTCAAAGTTTGGCCGGAATTGAAAAATTTACTTTCTTTCGCCATATTCGGTAGCAATTTCTTAACTATTATAAAAATTTAAGGTATCTGATATTTTTTAACTAATATGCGAGCCTTAAGCAAGTAGCTCCATAGGGGTTTTAGGAAATTTTTAAGCATAGTTACTAAACTCAAAATAGAATCCTATTTTGACCTATGGATAAATTTCCCAGACTCAATTACAGACCCAAGAAAGCCCGCCCCTTTATCGTACGATACTATGACAGCTCCTCCAATAAGCGCACATCGCGCTCATTTAGCGCAAGAATGGGCGCCATGCAATTTTTGGCGGAAATGGGCGGCGAAGGCAAAGAGCGGGCTTCCTCTTACGAAATTTCAACAGCCGAAAAAGGACATGCTCATACGTCTAAAACGCGAATGCTTTATCCGCGGCATGGAGTTATGCGAACTGGAGACGAGTTTTACCCAGTTAATACGCGCAAAGCCCGCCTACGACCAAACCCTAATTGAATGCGTTGAAGAATACCTTAAGGATTGCGATTTGCGAAAAATACGCGCAGCCACAATACGCTATTACAGGCAGAAGCTAAATTTGCTTATGAATATGTATTCGCCGCGCATATTTATTTCGTCAATTACAAGCGAAATGCTGGAATCCTTCATAAACGACAAGGGCTCGCGCGAACACAATAAAAGAGTTATAAGCGCGTTTTACGCCTATTTGATGCGCAAAAGGATTTTGAGCGAGAATCCTCTTTTGAGGGTTGTAAACCCTCGCAATAGGAGTCGCCACAGAATCCCTGGGATACTGACTGTTGCGCAGACGATACGACTCTTTCAGGAGCTGCCTGAATCTTGCGTTGTAGCGTTTGCGCTAATGACATTCTTTGGAGTTCGCCCGCAGGAAATTACAAGCGAAACAAAAGAGCGCACACTGAGGGCGGAGGATATTGACATAAAAACCCGCTCAATAAAAATTCCGGAAGAGACCGCAAAAATGGGCAACTGGCGCAATATATCAAATCTCCCCGAAACGGCTTGGCGTTGGCTTGAAGTATATATGCCAAAAGAGAGGCCAATTTTCCCGTATTCGTACGCAACCTACCGAAGGATAAGTTGGCTTGAAGCATATATGCCAAAAGAGGGGCCTATTTTCCCGTATTCGTACGCAACCTACCGAAGGATACGGAAGCTTCTCAGCGTAAAAATGCCAAAAGACGGACTGCGCCACAGCATGGCTTCGTATGGATACCACGAACTCGGAATAGAAACCACGGTAGAAATCTTGGGTCAGGAATCTGGCTATGAGGTCTTTAAGCGGCACTATAAGCCCGGCCGACGCAAAGGCTTTTTTTAGTATATCGCCGGATATACGCGACGGACTTCCCAAAGCAAAAAGCAAGCAAATGCCCTACCGCGGACTGGTCGGCGAAATAAGGAAAACATTAAATTTTTGGATAAGCAGAAGATGAAGCTGCAAAATTAATAGTTTGAAACGCAAAGGTTCAGTGTGCTATATCTACCCCATGCGCCCTACAAATGAACAAATTGACGAGGAGCTCTCGCGCATAGAAAATTCCTGCCTGAAAGAAAAGCGCGGCGGACCCTTTGGAGCCTTTATATTTAACCAAAACGGAAGTATTGTAGCCTCCGCCCAAAATGCGGTAATAGCTAAGAATGATCCGACCGCCCATGCCGAAATAGAGGCAATACGCGCGGCTTGCGCCAAATTGGGAACATACGATTTGTCCGGATATTCAATTTACGCGAGTGGCTATCCATGCCCTATGTGCATGGCGGCAATACTTTGGGCTAAAATTGACTCGCTCTATTATTCCGCAAGCTATGCTGATGCTGAAAAAATCGGATTTCGGGACGATTTTATAAGCGCAGCCCTTGGTGGAGGCAAAAACTCCATAGAGCCAAAGCTTTTAAAAATAGAACGCATAAAATCTGAGCGCCTTGATGGGATATACGCCTCTTACGCAAAAATTGGAAAAGTCTATTAGTGCCTTTGGGAAAATTTTTAGCGGCATAGTCCTAAAATAATAGGTACTATGAATGTAATAGATAATTCAAGAAGAACACTAACTCAAGCCGATGTTAACGCCATAGCCGATGTGCTATCTAAAGGCGAATTTGCGAAGAATTTGGCAGTCAAATTCGCGCAAATCGTTGGTGTGAGAATACAAGATGAAGATATAATAGATTCTGAGGCTGCCTGCAGCCTCTTGTATAACATATCGCCAAGCACCTTGAAGCGATATGCCGCCATATGCCCGGAATTGCGCCCCGGCGGCAAATATTCAAGGGGGTACAGCCGCAAACACATACTAGAATTCAAATCGCAGATGCAATAAGGCGCCTTTCGCAAAAAGCGGATATACCCAAAAGCATCAAACTGACCTATGCGGGAAAAATACGCACTAAACAGCTCATAAGCGCTTAGTGCGCTACAAATGCAAGCGTATAAATTTTGCATATGATGCCCCTTGCATCATATGGGTTAATTTCGCGCATCTATATATCCGTATAATGAAAAATCATAGGGTGTTCCTATAATAAGAGATTTGCGATTAAGCTTCTATCTGTCCCCAAAATTGTCAGGAGGAGGAGTGTTTGGAGGATTCTTTGGCGCCCATCCTTGTCTGATCGGGCCTGGGATTGATCAATTTTATTGGAATCAGACCTTCAAATCGCATTGCTTGGAGGCTGTGTTGCTCCATCAGTATTTTGTGGCAGATAATGCGGGATGTCTCTTTCGGGCAATCCACGCGCTTTTGAGCCTTCGGCTTACCCGACAACGTTTAGCCTTGGATAATTAGGACTTGTTGTTGTCGTTTAATTTTTTTCTTTTAACTTTCACAGTGTCATTCAGTATAAAACTTTTACGTAAAAAATTAAAAAAACGCGAAACATACCTATTGCATAATACAATCCGAATATAACGAAAACTTTGACGTAATATTACTGCTCAGAAATTATATAAAATTTTGAGCGCTTGATACGTCTTTTTATGAAAGACGAAATAGTCGCAAGAATTGGATTTAATGAGGGACTGTATCAAAAACATAAGAGCAAACCGGCAAAATTATTAAGGATCATCCTGAGGCATCATAGGTACAACCAATACACATAAAAGTGTTGCAACTAAACTTATCCCAGCTACTATAAAATAAATTATACCAATTGAAGTATTTGACATAATTCCTTTAGCTAAGTAGGAAGCGTAGACAGATTCATTTATACCTACAAAAAAGAAAAAAAATGTAAAAACTAGAGGGAAAGATAATGTAAAAGGTGAATATCTGAATTCCCTGGTTCCCATCAAAAAAAACTTACTTAGTCCATAGCCTATTGCTAATATTGTCCCACAAGAACCAAGGATTATAATTAATATAAGAAAATACCATTCATAAGCAAACATCCAATCATTTGCCATCGCTTTACCACTCCAATGAGTGGGTACTTTTTTAGTCCAGATAGGTAGATAGTATATAAAAAACTGATACCCTAATATAATAGTCGAAAAGATTACAAATGAACAAAATATTAACGTATCTCGTGTGCGATAAGATTTAAAATTCATAATCAAAAGAGTATTATGCAAAAGTAAATTCTTCAATAGAAATATTTTTCGCTTTTCTTGAAGTTTTCAATAAATACGATGAAATCTAATCCAAGACAGAAGTATTAACTATTTATTTTCCAGCGATAACCGCTCAAAATTCGTTAACGAATACAATCATTTACGCGACTTATGATAGATATTTAGACATAGGCAGCCTGCTATTCAAAGTCTTTTATTCTGCGATTGGATTTGTTTTGATAGACCAATAGGTATTAACAACATAAGTTATCAAAAATGAGCTATAAGCAGATTATTATAAACCCTCTATATCGTATTTTGTATTAGTTATATATCGCTCTTGATTAATAAGTAAATTTTACTATCTCCCTTAAATCGAAAAAAGTATTTATAAAATTTTAACCATAAAGATAACTCTTGATAGAAGAAGAAAATAGTTTCAAAAATTGGCTTAAAGAGCGGAGTTGTAGAAATATCCGAGGATGTGCTTTACAAGCACACGATTTTTATAGGCTCAACGGACGGTTAACGCTTCTCAATTTGCTTCTGCAAATTACTAATGCGGAAAGGGGCGCGCAGTCTGGAAATATGTGGTCGGAGCTGCTTTTATACATAAAAGCGAAAGAATTTTACCCGTTTTCTTCTATAGCAAATGATGAAATAACTAATTTATCTGGGAAAATATTAGGGAAATAAAACATATTATATTTTATTCGAATAGCATAGTATTTCTATAAATTGATATAGAAGCGCACATTGCTTTTTGCCAGTATTTTGTCGGTTTTGTAGGAAATCTTTTTGCTGCTCGAATAAGATAATAACGCAGATTAGCGCGTGTTTAGGAGGTAGCATGCATAGGCAGATTGCGCGTTTGTTATAACATTTTATATATTAGTTTTATGTCCGATAATAAATGGCATCAAAATTCCCAACGCAAATGTGATTATATTTCCAACTAACACCAACATCCAGGCTTTCCTGTTCTTCTCAAATTCTTTATTGCGGTATAAGACTAATTTTACAAATATAAACGCCGCCCAATATTCGACAAGCGTATTAAAGAGTATTATCCAAACTGCGTTAAAAACCCAACCCGAAAACGAAAAAGTTCCTTTATTAATAAGATAGTCGTGTAATAACGTCGGAATTAGGGCGCTAAATTGAATTACAGGTATCACGGCGCACATCGTTGTGACGAAATTTGCAACTATCGATGTCGATAGCCCCATCGCAAAATTTTTGCCACAAAAAGCCCTGCTAAAGAAATATGCCTCAATTGCAATACTTGGCAATATTACATACCATAATGTCAAGTAATCAGCGTAATATAATGCAGGCCAAACGACGTTTGCAATAAACATAGAATATTACATAATTATTTCTTTGCATGAAGTAAAGCTTTTACCATTGTGCTTATTGCAGAAATGCGCCCTTGCGCATTTTTTTATCGATCAAATCGTCGCAAAGAGGTTATTGTCCTATAGATTTGCCATCTTTTATAACCGCGATATAATACACCAAAAAAAGGCAGTTGTTCCAAATGCCTTTTATTGATAGGCAGGGCTGTAAGAATATCCAAGCGAGCGTGTCATAATTTAAAAACCGCTTTTTTAGCAGGTCTTACAGCTCAAACCGGCAACGCATTATTTTGATCCCTTATTTGGGAAACACAACGGTTAGAATCCACTTGAACGCCTCGGGGGCGAATACTGAATGCTCGATGCCTGCCGGCATAACAATAGTTTCTCCGGATTTTAAAATATGCTGTTTCCCGCCAATTGTGAAGCGCCCCGCGCCATCCAATACGGTTGCCATAGCGTCTCCTGTTGAATCGTGCGAGCCTATTTCCTCTCCTTTATCAAATGCAAATAAGGTAATGCTTACTCTGTCGTTTTGCGCGAGCGTTTTGCTTATTATTTGTCCGGGGTGGACTTCAATCAAATCGGAAAGTTTTAATATTTCGCCCTTGGGTATGTTTTTTAGTATTTGCTTCATATTTCATTGCTTGTTATCGGATTCTTTGCGCAAAGATTAAAATCGCCTCCGTCAATCTGTTTTTGTATTTAGGTTTCTATAGTATTGCAATAGCCGTTTTATGAATCTTTGTTTGCTCAGTGTTGCCCAATTGCAAAAATTTTTGCCCCATATTGCAGCATTTTTTTGCGACTTATTAGCGAGCGTAAATGCGCAATATAAGCCTAAAGCTGTTTGTTGGAGCTATTGTGGGTTAAATCTGCATGCGCTCCGCCGATATTAAACCGGTTGGGGTTTCGGCCTATTTGCGTCCAATTCTCAATAGTATTCTGGTATCGAAAAGACTTGTTATCACTCCAACATAAATTATCTTCGTATCCCAACATTGCATCTATTTATGAAAAAGTCTAAAAAAATTGTCATTATAGGGGGAGTCGCCGCTGGAGCAAGTTGCGCCGCCCGTTTAAGGCGTTTGGACGAAACTGCCCAGATTCTTATCCTTGAGCGAGGAGAATACGTTTCCTATGCAAACTGCGGCCTGCCGTACCATATTGGAGGCGTCATTTCTGACAGGGACGATTTAATAGTTACAAAACCTGAAAAATTTTTGGCATGGTTTAATATAGAAGTTAGACTACATTCCGAAGTTTTGTCTATCGACAGGGCAAGTAGGCGCGTTTTGGTAAAAAATATAGAAAAAGAATATTTTGAAGAATACGATATCCTCGTTATTGCCACGGGTGCAAAGGCGTTTTCGCCAAAAACCTATGGAGATGAAAGCGGAAGGGTGCGGCATTTATGGACTCTACCGGATATGGACGGCATTATCGCTTCTCTCAAAACGGATTCACCGTCGGTTACCATTGTTGGCGGGGGATTTATCGGGCTTGAAACCGCTGAAAACTTGCGCCACAGGGGCGTCGAAGTAAACCTTGTGCAAAGAAGCGGCCATGTACTGCCGGTATTTGACGCAGAAATGGCGCGACCATTGGCGGTCGAATTGAAAAATATGGGGGTAAATGTGTTGTTCGGGCGCGTCGTAAAAAGGTACGAAGAGTCAGAAGGCGGAATCTATACGATTCTTGACGACGGGCAGCGCCTATTCTCAAACTTGGTGATATCGTCAACTGGCGTAAAGCCAAATTCAAAATTGGCTTTGGATGCGGATATAGAATGTTCTAAAGACGGCTTTATAAAAGTCGACGAACATATGAAAACTTCCGATCCAAATATTTATGCCGCGGGCGACGTCGTTGAAATTGCCGAGCCAATTTTCAATTCAAAAACGCACATCCCTCTGGCTGGTCCCGCCAACAAGCAGGGCAGGATTGTAGCCGACAATATAGCGGGAATTCCGAGTTCATATAAGGGCACATACGGTGCGTCTGTCTTAAAACTGGGAAGCCTTACCGCAGCGAGCGTGGGTATGACTGAAAAGCGCTTAAAGTCCGCAGGGAAAAAGTATATTAAAATATATACCCACCCGTCTTCCTCTGCGTCGTATTATCCCGGCGCTACAAGGATGGATGCAAAACTAATGTTTTCGGAAGACGGGACTATATTGGGTGCGCAAATCATAGGGCAAAGCGGCGTTGACAAGCGCATAGACACCATAGCCCAGGCAATGTTTAATGGCTTAAAAGCGTGGACTCTTGGAGAGCTTGAGTTGTCGTACGCGCCTCCGTTTAGCTCCGCGAAAGATCCAGTAAACTACCTTGGCTATGTGGCCTCAAATGTGCTATCGGGAAAATCAACCCCCGTTTACGCTGACGAAATTCCCGAAGGAGCTGTAATTTTAGACGTGCGCGAACCGTCTGAAACAGCAAACGGCAAAATTCCGGGGTCTGTAAACATTCCTTTGGGGCAGTTGAGGACTCGCCTAAATGAAATAGACAAAAACCGTCTTATCGTCTGCTCTTGCCAGGTGGGACTCCGCGGATATTTGGCTGAGCGGATACTTAAACAAAACGGGTTTAACGCCGCAAATCTTTCCGGCGGGTATTTAACTTGGAAAGCCTTAAACTCAAAGCAATAAAATGGAAAATCAGCTATATAGGAACCAAATAGATTTCAATGACATTCCCGAGGATGCCGTTATCCTTGACGTCCGCAATGCGGCCGAGCATTCTGAAATCTCCTTAAAGCGCGGGCACTATTTTATGGAACTGCCGCGTTTCGACGCTAAAAACTTTATAAAAGAGTGCCGTTTAGCGGACC
>FR901550.1:8033-8697 GCA_000438015.1 Coraliomargarita sp. CAG:312
GGCCCAGCCAGTGTGCGTGCTTTGCAGAAGCGGCATGCGCGCCAGCAAGGCTGCCGCTCAATTGGAAAATGCCGGATACTCAAACGTCTATATAATTAAAGGCGGCATAGCAGCTCTTTCAGGAAAGCCTGATATAGTCGATGAAAGCAAGGTAATGTCAATGGAAAGGCAGGTTAGGATTGCAGCTGGAGCTTTGGTCTTATTGGGAAGTGTTTTGGCGCTGGTTTCAACCCCCGCATTTGCGCTTTTGCCAGCTTTTGTCGGTTGCGGACTAATTTACGCTGGAATTTCAAACACTTGCGCGATGGCGTCTTTGCTGGCAAAGTTGCCTTGGAATAAGTAGCCGGATTTCGCATCGGAGTGTTTCCCGCATGGTGCGCGGCTTGCTTGGTGTGAAGATATTTTGCGCAATTATATCTCACATCAGGTTATTGATGGTTTGACAGGATGTTGCATGAATATGGGATGAATAGGCTATCTTTACTGCGCATAAGTTTGCCAGCGTATTCAGCCCAAACACAAATATATTAAATAAACCAAGTTTTTTGTTTCAGCCTTGCGGCGTTTCCCGTTTTAGTAGGGCGATGCCATCCCGGAAAATGCGTATATAGTTTATATCCGCGCAAATATCTTGAGTTGTGCCGTAAAAAAACGCCCGCCGGTT
>FR901550.1:8712-16053 GCA_000438015.1 Coraliomargarita sp. CAG:312
CGCCCGCCGGTTGCGGCGGGCGCAGTACATGGATTTATGCTTTGTTTTTGTGTATTTGACTGGAATTTTCGCAAATTGCAGAATTATTCCAGCCCAAGCGCTTTTGCTACGCCTTTGCCGTATTCTGGATCGGCTTTGGAACAGTTTTCTATATGGCGACGTTTTATAAACTCGGGAGCGTCTCCCATGGCGCGCGCCGTGTTCGCGAAAAGCCTGGCTTTTTGGTCGGGCGTCATTGCTCGGAAACGCCTTCCGGGCTGCGAGTAATAATCGTCGTCATCGTCGCGGAAATTCCAAGTATCTCCGTCGCCGAATATCGGAGTTGCGGGAATTCTATATTCTGGCTGTTGTGTCCAGGCTCCGTAAGAGTTGGGTTCATAGGAAGTCTTGGCGCCGTGGTTGCCGTCAACGCGCATTTGCCCGTCGCGGGAATATCCCGTCACGGGGCAGCGCGGGCGGTTGACTGGAATCTGGTAATGGTTGACTCCAAGCCTATACCGCTGGGCGTCTCCGTATCCGAACAGCCGTGCCTGCAGCATTTTGTCCGGAGAAAAACCTATTCCTGGAACAACATTGGCGGGATTAAATGCCGCTTGTTCGACATCTTGGAAATAATTTTCAGGATTTCTGTTCAATTCCATAATCCCGACTTCTTCCAGCGGAAATTCATCGGTATACCATTCCTTGGTAAGATCGAATGGATTGTACGGCATCTTTTTAGCTTGTTCTTGCGTCATCACTTGGATGCATAGCTTCCACCTGGGGAAATCTCCTTTTTCTATGTGTTCGAACAAATCTCGCTGGTTGCTGTCTCTGTCTTTTGCTATTACCGCTTCTGCTTCCTCGTCGGTCAGAAACTTTATTGGCTGCTGGCATACCCAATGGAATTTTACCCAGACCAAATTGCAGTCGGCATCGTACATGCTGAATGTATGGCTGCCAAATCCGTGCATATTTCTGTATGAAGCAGGAATCCCGTCGTCGCTCATGGTGATGGTTATCTGGTGGAGGGCTTCTGGCAGGCTCGTCCAGAAATCCCAATTATTTTTTGCGGAACGCATATTAGTCTTTGGGTCGCGCTTTACCGCATGGTTTAGATCGGGGAAATGATGTCCGTCTCTCAGAAAAAATACCGGGGTGTTGTTGCCTACCAAATCCCAGTTTCCCTCCTCGGTGTAGAATTTTACGGCGAATCCGCGGATATCTCTTTCGGCGTCCGCCGCTCCGCGTTCTCCTGCTACTGTGGAAAACCTGACAAATACGTCGGTTTTCTTGCCAATTTCAGAAAAGAGCTTTGCGCGGGTATATTTTGTTATATCTCTTGTGACGGTAAACGTCCCAAACGCGCCGGATCCCTTGGCGTGCATGCGCCTTTCAGGGATAACCTCGCGGTTAAAGTTTGCCATTTTTTCCTGAAACCATACATCCTCCATCAGCATCGGGCCTCTTGGGCCGGCAGTGCGTGAGTTCTGGTTGTCCGGAATCGGCATCCCGAAGTTGTTTGTCAGTCTGTCTTTTTCCATGGTGCTTTCCTTTTCTTTCGATGTTTTGAGTTCTAAACTGTTATTGCGCGCATTTAAAATCTCCGCGTTTTCTTGTGCAGCGCTTTTGCGTGGAGCATTTTTTTGTTCAGCTCTTTTTTTCTTTGCTTAATGTAAATAATTAACAATAGCCGTCAAGTATTATTTATAAAAATATTGCAATTATTTTGCGGATGGCGCATAGTTCTCCTCCAATGAAGATCGACGACAAAATATTGGAAGCGGCCTTTGCCGCTTTTTGCCAAAAGGCGGGATTTAGAAAAACTATCCAGCGAAGGATTGTTTACGGGCTTTTTTACGGCGGACGCAGGCATTTGAGCGTGGAGGATATAATGTCTATTATTTCCAAAAAAAGCCCCGGGCTTCGAGAGGAAAGCATTTACAGGATTTTGGGAGATTTTGAACGGGAAGGGTATATAAGAAAAGTGGATGTTCCGGGGGTAAAAAAATATGAATATGCTTCGGAAAGGCACGGGCATTTTTTGTGTTCCAAATGCGGAAAAATAATGGATGTAGACGTGTCTTCAATTTCTATTCCCGAGAGTTTATCCGGGGTCTCTGACATCAGCGTGACATTCAACGGAGTTTGCCCTTCATGCGCGCAAAAGAAGCGCAAAGCGTAAAGTGCGGCGGTTGTTATTTTACAAATGCATATTTATGCGGAATGTCAAATGTAAGCTGCGGCTTGCTGGTTTCATTTGCCGCATTGTTTAGTTTAAAGATTTTTTTCGGCATTGGCAGGGTTTTTTGCACTTATCTTACTCCTAATGCATTTAGGCGCTAATTTTTAAGGCAAATATCCTGCGAAAACCTGCAAGCAAAATAGTTGCCGCGTATAAAAAAGATTTCGCAGGGGTGCTTCCGCAAAATAAACTTCCCAACATGAAAAACAATCCCGTTTGAATTTTCGCAGAAGGAAGCCAAGCAATTTCGGTAGTTTTGCATGCAAAAAAAACGGCAATAAGATATGCGCATAGCATAAGTACGTGAATCGGAAATTTCCCTTGCGGCAAAATGCGTACTCAAAAAATGTAAAAGCCGAGCTTAGGTTGATATGCAAAAGATAAAAGCTGGGGGCGTGCAGAAACGTCTCCGATGCGAAAAATTTTGCAGTAAAAAAGTCGCGCCGGCAATTTAAACCTGTCGGAACTAAAGGCGTGCATTATGGAGATTTTTTCGGTTTCATAATAAAAACAAACAAAACCGAATATAATGTTTTTAATAAATAAGGAATGGCAGTTGTCTTTTATTCCGATTTTCTTAAGGAATTATTTTTATGGAATTAAGCAAATACTACATACCGTTCTTTGAAAATCAACCTTTGCCGGAACGCAAGAAATAGCGTTTAGATTTTGCCGCAATTGTTTTCGCCAGATTATTTTTTCAAATTTTTTCTTCAAATACAAAATTTTCCTTTCCCTCGGTAGAAAAATAAATGCGGCTGTTTCTATCCGGCGCTTTGCTTTATGCGGATTTCTGATCCGGCTTTGCCTCCTGTTTTTTTTGATAGAAGGTGTTTTACTTTGTTGCGGATTCCAATATTTTCTTGCGGGCGCAAATATTTTCCTTTAAGCGCCCGCTATTCGCTTAAGCTGCGGGATTTTTTCTGCGCCGAGCGGCAATGCATGCAATTGCAGATATGGCTGCAAGTATGGCTACGCAAGACGGTTCCGGAATTTGAGACTGCGCCAAATTCCACGCTAAGGCGTAAGTCTCTTTGGCGGTATCTCCGTAGATTAAGTCTTTAAAAAATACCTCCAGCGCGTAGTTTCCGGATTTGTCCAAATTTAGATACAGATGTTCTACGTTGTTATATTCCGAAATAGACTGGGCTATAAGCTGAAGTTCTCCGCCGTCATTTTGATACCATAGACGCAAATCGAGGTTTGCGAAGTATGAAGAACTTGCGTCTATGGAAGATATATTTAAGCTTGAATCGTAAATTACATTTTCAACTTCAGAACCGGCAAACCAACACAAAGTTGCATTTAGAACCGCGTTGTCGGCGGCCGATTCGAAATAGTAAAAAGAGGAATCCGATTTTGCGACTTCTTCGAGAAAGGATGTAGAGCCGAACTTGTCGTATTCGGCGAGAGCTTGTTCGGCGTCTAGCGCGCCAGCGCCTGAGTAGTAGTCCAATGCGCGTTCCGTAGTAAAGACTCCGTTAAAAACTTTGCCGTTTACAGATACGGAGTCGCGTATTTGAGTGCCGTTATCCCAAGAATCCAATTTTTTTGCGGAGTTTAGGAGTATAGATTTTACAAGGCGCGCGTCTCTGCTCGAAACGTCCATGTTTTTTTCTTTGGAATAGGAAAGCATGAGGATCGCTGCGGACGAAACTGTAGGAGCGGCGAGACTGGTTCCGCTCACGTTTCCCAATGTTTCATTGGCTTTTGTTGTGTAAACCGTTCCCGCTGCGGCTATGTCAACTGCGCTTACAACGCCTTTTACAACTTCTCCGGTTATAGGATTGTAGAAATCGTTTGGCCCGTAGGCACTTGAGGATGAAATTGTTTTGAAGTAAGTTGTGTCGTCAAGTGCGCCGACTTTTACGACATTCATGTTTTTATAGGGCGAATTAACGTGTCCCGCTCCTTCCGATGCGTCGTTTGAAGCTGCGGCCACAAAAACAACAGACGGATTATTGCAAGCGTACGAATCCAGAACGGTTCCGGCCAGATGCCCTCTTTCTCCAGAGTCCTTCCAAGACGAGGATATTACTTCAGTGCCGTTTGAGAAAAATTTTTCGTATGTGGAAAGTATTACCTTATCAGCAGATAGCAACATGGTGTCTTCTCCTGCTTGTACCGCAGTGTAAGTGGCTTTGTGGGCAAGGCCGGTGGAAACGCTCTGATCGCCGTATGAGGCATTGTATCCCGCCATTACGGCGAGCGTCTGGTTCTGGTGGATTCCTATATTTTCAGTAGTATATTCAGAAGGATAATATGTGGAATAGCTTGCGTCCTCTAAAAAAAGCATATAGTTTGGACTGTATGTGTCTGGGAGATGCAGCTCAATATTTGCAGCGTTTACATTTTGCCCGTAGATGCCGCGTTCATAGAACGAGTCCATTCCTGAGAAATCGGCGAGATTCAAAAACGAGGAGTCTGGCATTTGGCATACCGCTCCCCAAATATGAACGCAAGGAATGCATAAAAGAAATGAAACAAATTTTTTCATAGAATTGGATAGAATTTTTACCGGAATATATTTTACTGTTTTGCCTTCTTATTGATGGGGGGATATATTTTTTTATTTTAAAAATAGTACAATACAAAAGTTATATACTCCTACGGAAATATTCCGGCGCGGTGGACGCGAAACGAATTTTAAAAATCGCAGTATTAAAAAAAAATTTATTGACAGCGGACCGGTTTTAAGGCTTGCTTTAGAACATTATCAAAAAGCCCAGATGGCGGAATTGGCAGACGCAACGGACTCAAAATCCGTCGACCTCGCGGTCATAAGGGTTCGACCCCCTTTCTGGGTATTAAAAAACGTTCGGATTATTTCCCGGGCGTTTTTTTTGTGGATTGAATCCGGATCGGTTTGCGCGCAAAGCAGGGCGAAAACCCATTTTAATCTAAAGCCCGAAATTTTCATTCCGCGACTTTTAGCGCCGGCTCGTTTTGGTGCGCTAAGTGCCTAATAGCGCGGAATAGCGGGGCGGGGCAAGACCATAAGCTGCGTAGGTAGCATCAAAGCCGGCAAAGTTGGTTGAAACGACGCATTTAAAGAAGCCCTGCAGCCTGTATTTTGGCTTTCGCGGCCGTAAACCATTTGGATGCCATTGAATGCATAAATTTCTAAAATATCGGCCCTGTATGAGCGTATGAATCAGGGCGAACCTTTCATAAGATACATTCTAAAAATTTCTGCGACTTTGTATGGTAGGGGGCATATCTTTACCGCTACTCCTCTATCAATATGCGGTAGAACTTTTGCGGCTCGCCCTTGGGCAGGTTTAACTTATATGTGTTGTAAGTGGAGTCGAGCGGAACTATTTCTACTTCCGAAATGTTTTTCCAATTCTTCATGTCTGAACTGGATTGGGGAATTATATTTGCAGACTTGCGCCCTTTTAGGGTAAGCATGCCGTCTTTTATTTTAAGTATGCGGCGATCCTCTCCTGAAGCGGATGTTTCAGGAGACAACCCAAAGGCAAATTTTTCCAGATTTGTAATGCCGTCGTTCATTGGCGAAGCTGATGCCGCCGAGGAAGACTCGTCCAAATCTGGCATTGACGCATTTATCCATGCCTTGTAGCCAAGGTCTCCGCGGAGCGATTTCACAAGCCGGTCTATGTGAGCTCCGGCCGCATTGCGCAGCTCCAAAAATTCATTCGGGTCAGGCATTATATAAGTTGAGTTTCTGCCCCCTGCGTTTGGGATTGAAACGTACTCTTTTATTTTTTTTAGGGTTTCGGCGGCTTGCGTGTCTTTTGTCTTCAATACCAATTCCTCAAGTTTTGCGTAGTATTCGTAGTCTTCGACGCCGTCGCGCAAAGCTTCGCTTCTGACGCTCGGTATCGGCGTGTCAAGACCGTATTTTTTGCCGGGATAAAGTATGTATCCGTCGCCATTTGGATAGCGGGTGCGCTTTACGTTGCCGGGAGTTTCTGTCTGCGATATCACCGAGTGCGTTCCCCATTCAAGTGGATCCCAAGTATACCAGTCAACGCCCCAAAATTCGTATCCGGATATTTTGTATTTGAAACAGAAGAGGGGAAGCAATCGCTCTATGGCGTTGTAAGGCGTGTCCAGGCACATTTGCCCGTCGGTTGTGGTGATGGCTTCGCTGCTTTTTGAAATTTCTTCAAGGGTAGTTTCGTCTACCTGTCCTTGCACGCCTATTCCCCAAACGTCGATTTTCCCATCCCATTCCGGAATATGGTACCATGTGCTGACATATATTTTCATATCCGGTTCGGCTTCGTGCAGCATGTCGCACAACCCGTTCATCTGGGCGATTATTTTCGGATCAGAATAGAAAGGCTCGTCGCATATGTATTCTAAGAAACGGTCTTGCCAGCCTTTAGAACGCAGGAAATCCATTCTGAGCCTGGCGGATTGCTGCGCCCGCTTCTTAAATTCGGGGGAAAGATTGTAGCGGTCGACATTGTCGTAGGGATAATTTCCTTCATAGGGGCGCGCTCCAAGATAATTGTCGGGAGGATTCCCCCATCCAAATTTTACGGATCCGTTCATGTAGAGTCGCGGAAATTTCAGCTCCTCAATGTAATATTGGGCTTCAATTTCAAACTCTGAGAAATCGGCGGAAACATTGCCAGAGGAGTCCACGTAAATTTTCGGGTCTACGGGAACTATGTCGGGCGACAGTTTCCTTTCCGCCAAAAATTCCGCCACAGCCCGCGTGCTATAGTTTTTGTATTGCGAGCCGGAGTAAGTCCTAAAATCAAAGACGGCTGAAATCGGAGCCGAATCCGCAAGACAAAAATCCCATACGTTTATATAGTACGGTATGCTCGTTAAAAGTTCTCCTCCTATGCGAATTTCTATATTGCCGGAATATAATCCGCTTTTTATGTCTTTGGGGGTTTTGAATGTAAGATGCACGGCGGATGTTTCTGACGCCTTTAAATCGAATGCCGATATGGGCAATATTGGGTCCGGGTACATCACTCCTAGGCTGGACGGCGGTATGCAGCTTTCGTAGCTTTTATAGTCCGAAAAATTGAAATAGTTGCTTGTGGCGTCGATTTTCACGCAGCCTACAACTCCGATTTGCGGCTCCGGAATAACGGAGGATTGTTCTGGGAGGCCGCTCGTGGCGGCCGTTT
>FR901550.1:16065-37023 GCA_000438015.1 Coraliomargarita sp. CAG:312
CGTGGCGGCCGTTTCGGGATTTATCGGGAAAGCGGGAGTTGCAGAGACGCAAATGTTGGATTTGCCTTCCCCGCAGCGCAGCGCGATTTGAAGGTTTTCGTATTCATTTGCCGCCATATCGAGTCTGAATTGCGAACTACCTGAGTATTCGGTAGAAGGAAATACTTTTACAATTGATGGCACTTGCCAGATTTTCAACTCGCCGGAAGCTGATTTTCCGTCTTCGGATTCGTCGTTTGCCGAAGCGTGAGAAAATGGTCCCATGGGAAGAATTTCAGCAAGGATTATGCCGTCGTATTGCCAGTGTCCAAAAGTTGAGGTCAAATGCACTTGCAGCTCAGCGGACGGATAAGGGTTGCTTATGCCGTCAATCATAAACATCCGCCACTCTTTGGAAGACGATATTTTTGTGTTAAATCCCGTAAAAGACGAATCGGGCAGGGCGAGATGCGCATAGGCATTGCCGTTTATATCTTCGTCTACGGCTTTAGACCATCCCAATATCACGTAGCTTTTATTTTGCTGGACGGGAATTCCCTGTCTGAATCCGTACCATCCGCTGCCGTTTATAAAGCGCAGTTGCGCGCATCTTGAGCCGAATTTAGCGTCATCCGACGAATAGTATGCCAATATGTTTGCGCCGTCATTAGAGACCTTCCAGTCTGAAGGGGTTTCAAAACTTGGGTTTTTCAATAAGTTTGCCGGAGAATTTAAGATGTCCTCATAGGCGTCGAGGTTGGACGGAAGTTGCGAAACTATTTCATAGTCGCTAAGAATTGAGCTTGATTGCCCAAGTACGGCGGAAAATTTCATATTTTTTCTGCCTGAGCGCAAGTATACATTAAATTGCTTTATGGATTTTGCTGGCACTCCGCCCACGGGAATTAAGAGCTTTTCCCCTACTAATAAAAACGGTGTTTCAGCTCCGTCTATTAAAATTTTATAGTCTTCTGCGTCGAAATATCCGTTTGCGAGGCGTGTTATAGGAATGGAGCATAGGGCGGCTTCGGACGGATAATCCGCGAGATTTACCGCAGAGCAAGTTATGCGGGAAGGCCATAGCGATTTATCAAGCTCCCAGCTTTTAGCTGCGGCAATTATTGAAAACTCGCATTCCTCAGCCTGTGAAACAGTGTATGAAATTCCTGGAACTACGCCCTCTATTGTAAATTCTATATCGTCATACCATGCTGTTCCGCTCGTGGAATACATTACCGTGCCGAATTGCAGGTACTCGGCTTCGTAGGGAAGGGTTCCTTGGAAAACTACTTGCCGCCAATCGAAAGTTCCGCTATTGGAGTCTTTGTGGATTCCCCTGTCCGGTGAGCCTTGGTGTATGTAAAACCCGGCTCTTTGTGCTACGTTTTCCCCTTTTACCCACCCGCTTATTTTATATGAGGCGCCCCTCGGTACTTGAAATCTTCTAAAGAATGCAATCCACCTTTGTTCTCCGCCTTCAAGCACTACAGTTTTAAGGCTGCGAGACCCTGTGCGGGCAGTGTCCTTGCACCATAAATTTATGTGCAGCGGGCTTGTGGAAGCGCTTATCCATCCTTGGGGAACGTCTGTTTCTGCGGCTTGGGGATCTTCAAAAGAATCAAAGGCTGATGAATTTTTCACGTCTATGGATGCTGGAAGTTTCCACGCAGACGGATTGTCAAAATATATCCACAATTTCGTTTCCGATTTTGCGGGACAATTTATGGGTATGCTTACCGTTGAAGATTCCGATAGGATATCGGATGAGTTTGAAATATTAAAGAGCAGCTCTCGTCCGTTTTTGTCGACAATTCTAAGAGACTTGGCTTCAGTCCCGGCTATTCCAAGCACGTCTGCCCCTATTTTTATTTGCCCGCCGTCTACATCGTAGTCGTTGGTGTTTTCTATTTTTAATTCGACGCGCTTTGAGCATGGATTTCCCCCGTCAAGATATAGGGGGAAATGCCACGGTTGCGCCGCGAAAGACAAAGTTTGCAGCGTTGTAAAAAAAACAAATGAAATCGGGAATAAAAAATTTTTCATTGGGGCGGTTTTGGGGCAGTAGAGTCGTCTCCAATGCAAGTTCTTGAATATTAAAATAATTGTTTAGGTATTTTGCAAGCGATTTTGCCGTTTTTAGGCAAAATGCAGTTTGTACGCAAAATTTGGCAAACCGCCGGAACCTTTGCAGTTATTTCAATTTAGTTTCCGCCCTTGATAGTCTGTCGTTTATAGCAAGCCCTATCCCGGAATTTTTTGCGCGTTGGCAATAAAATCCGAATTTTGAATTTTTATCCAGAGCCCTTATAAGCTTGAACAAGTTATGCGCCGATTCTTCCTGATCGCCGCTTTCGCTGAGCCAATATTCGTTTTTTTGCGGCGAACATGGCCTTTTTTGGTATATAATTTCTCCCTTAAAATCTGCCGGTATTTCCGAAGGGTTGTCGAAGAGTACAAGACGCGATTTAGGCGCATAATGGCTCTTTAACATGCCGGGAGCCTCAGGATGCGCTTCGTTTTTCTTCGGAGAACGGTCAATCGGCTCGCCGAGAACTTTCTCGACATCTTCTGGAGGTATGGGGCCGGGGCGCAGAAGTTTCTTGGGCGAAACGGTCATCATTACTATCGTGGATTCAACACCGCATTTGCATTCTCCACCGTCAAGTACGAAATCTATTTTACCGCCAAGCTGTTCGCGCACGTGGGAGGCGGTAGTGGGGCTTACATACCCGAAAGGATTTGCGCTTGGGGCTGCTAAAGGCAATCCGGTTATTTTTATTAGTTGGGCGGTTATAGGATGCGATGGCATTCTGACTGCTACCGTATCTAACCCTGCCGTGACAATGTCGGGAACGCAGCTTTTGCGCTTTAGAACCATCGTAAGAGGACCCGGCCAGAATTTTTCCGCCAATTTTTTTGCGTCCGCATCCATAACCGCTATGCTTTCGGCCATATCCATATCGCAGACGTGGACTATCAGCGGATCTATAAACGGCCTGCCTTTGGCCTCAAATATTTTTCTTACAGCTTGCGGATTCAGAGCGTTTGCGGCTAATCCGTAAACGGTTTCGGTAGGCACTCCGCCAATTCCACCTTTGCAAATAAAATCAGCCGCCTCAAGCATGGCTTGGGACGGCTGTTGAAAATTATCAAGCATTACAAATGCAAGCTTATAAAAGCTTAATTCGCAAGGCAATTACTTCATAAGAAGCATGTTGCGCGCGTGTTTAACAGTCTTTTTTATGTGGCGCTGTTCCTTGGCGGTGAGGCCGGTAAATTTGCGCGGAAGAATCTTGCCGGTTTCGGTTACATAGCGGCTGAGAGCCTCAGTGTCCGTAAAGTTGAGTTCTTCTGCGTTCTTTTTCTTTGATTCTTCTGCCATGATTGTATTTTTTCCTAAAAGTAAATAAATGGCGCGCCTGGAGGGAGTCGAACCCCCAACCTTCTGATCCGTAGTCAGACGCTCTATCCAATTGAGCTACAGGCGCAGGTTTTATTATTTAAAGTCCATAGAAGATGTTCTTCGCCATCCCATTTGCAAGCTTTTTTTTTAATTTTTTTATTTTTCGATAAAAGTTTTCGTTATTTGTTAAAAATCCGTATGTTATAAATACAGTTTAAAGGCTGGCGGATACTGGCGCTTGCGCCGACTTTTATTTATGCGTTGGTTTCTAAATATTTTTCCAATCCCGTTTGGCATGCTGAATTTTATTGCTGAAAAAGTATGAGCGCATATTTGCCTTGTGCGATGTTTTTTATTGTTTGCTTGACGCGGGAATTTATTGCGTCAATATTCCAACCTCAATTTTTAACGAATTTCGGACCCGGCATATTGCAGAATTTTTTGCGGCGGTTCGCAAATGAAACTTTAAAATTATGAATACAAATATAGAAAACATCAGCGATACAAGAAAGAAGATTGCCGTGTCTTTCGATGCGGCTCAGGTAGCCTCCGAAACACAAAAAATAACGGACGAATTTGTCCGCAACGCTAAAGTTTCGGGATTCCGCCCCGGCAAGGCTCCAAAGCCGATGGTGGAAAAGCTGTATTCAAAGAATATCGCCGACCAAGTTGAACGTTCCCTTACAAGCCAGTCCATAGAGGCTCTAAACGGCATTAAGGATTTCGACCTTTACGCCGTTGTCGACGTGAAAAAAGACGAAGCCGACGGGGGCGTCACCCTCACTTTTACAGCGGATGTTTATCCCGACGTAAAACTTCCGGATTCTTTGGAGACAAAAGTTGAGCTGGAATCCGACGAAGCCACCGACGAAGAAGTTGAAAAAGCAATTGAATACCACCGCAACCAGCGCGCAAAGTATGATGAGGTTTCAAGGCCCATTGTTAAGGGCGATTTTGTCCGGTTGGCCTACTCCGGTAAATTGGACGGAGAATCCCTCGCACAAATACTTTCGGAAATGCCGATGTTCGGAGAGCAGAAGTCTACATGGGAAGAGGCTGGCAATGCCGACGCTCCGGGAGTTCAGGGAATTGTCCAGGGGATAATCGGAATGAGCAAGGGAGAAAAGAAGACTCTTTCCCACGAATTCCCCAAGGAATTTCCGAACGAAAAAGTTGCGGGAAAAACTGCCGAATACGAGGTTGAAATACAGGAAGTGCGCCAGAAGAATCTTCCGGAGCTCGACGCTGAATTTTTCAAGGCTTTTGAAGTAGCCGACTTGGACGCCTTAAAGGAAAAAATGAGGCAGACGATAAAGAACGAGAAAAAAGCCAACAACGAAATTCTCAAACGCCAGTTTGCCGTAGAGCAGCTTATGGACAAGACGGATTTCCCACTTCCGGAAAGCGCGGTCGAAGACGAGCGCCATTCTATTTTGGAAGAAATGATGATGCGCTTCATGTCTTCCGGAGCATCCAGAGAGGACATAGAGAAAAATAAGGAGGCGTTGTTTGAGAGCGCCGGCAAAGAGGCTCAAGGCAGGGCCAAGATGCGCGTGTTCCTAAACCGCGTTGCAAAGGCAAACGACCTGAAGGTTGACAACGAGGATATGAGCCGCATGCTCTGGCAGGAGGCGATGCGCACGCGCACTAAGCCTGAGGAGCTAATAAAGCAGCTTAGGAAGGATCCCGCCCGGGGTAACCGCATGCGCGCCGACGCTCTTTTGCAAAAAGCGATTAATTTTATCGCCGAAAAAGCCGAAATAACCATAAAGAAAGCGTAGTCCTACAAACCGATACGCAAACGGCGCGCAAAGAAATGCGCGCCTTTTTTAACAGGGCGGTTGTAGGCATGAAAATAGCATATTCAATAAAAAAGGAAACACAATGGGCGAGTATTACATACCTTCAGTTTTCGAGCGCGACGGGCGTTCGGAGCGTTCTTGGGACGTTTATTCCAGGCTTCTAAAAGATAGAATCGTTTTTATCGGCACGCCTATAAACGACGCCGTTGCAAATGCGGTGGTCGCGCAGCTTTTGTTCCTTCAGATGGAGGACGCAAAGAAGGATGTGCACATATACATAAACAGCCCCGGCGGGTCATTGACTGCGGGAATGGCCATATATGATACAATGAATTTCCTGCATTGCGATGTCGTCACATATTGCGTGGGGCAGGCCGCAAGCATGGCTACGATTCTTCTTGCGGCAGGCACTAAGGGCAAAAGATATTCATTGCCGAACTCAACCGTGATGATACACCAGCCTTACGGCGGAGCTACGGGGCAGGCTAAGGATATTTCAATTGCTGCAAATGAAATTTTGCGCTGGCGCAAAAAGATAAACGAAATTCTTGCAAAATGTACCGGCAAGGAAGTGTCGCAAATAGAGAAAGATTCAGATCGAGACTTCTATATGACCGCCGAAGAGGCTCTTAAATACGGCATTGTTGACAAAGTCATAGAGAGCAAGCGCGAGATTCAGTAAGATGGCAAAAGAAAACCGTTGCAGTTTTTGCGGGCGTTTGGCGAGCGAAGTCGGAGGATTAGTGTCTGGAGTTGACGGAGCTTTCATTTGTCCGCAATGCATTGAGACACTAAACAATGTATTGGCTTTGCGGGCAGCAGATGAAAAGCGCCGCAAGACTGCCGATATGTTGGACTTTGAGTTGAAGACGCCTTCAGAATTAAAGGCGGCCCTAGACCAATATGTAGTGGGACAGGAAGAAGCCAAAAAGGTTTTGAGCGTAGCTGTCTACAACCATTATAAACGCTTGCGCGCAGAAGTTCTCGGCGCAGATAAAGCGTCGGAAGACGACGGCTTTGGCGATGTCGAAATAGAAAAAAGCAACATACTTTTGATAGGTCCTACCGGCAGCGGCAAGACATATCTCGCGCGCACTTTGGCAAAAATGCTAAAAGTGCCGTTTGCAATCGGAGACGCCACTACCGTGACCGAAGCAGGGTATGTAGGAGAGGATGTTGAGAATATAGTGCTAAATCTCCTTCGCGCCGCCGATTACAATGTGGAAAAGGCGCAGTGTGGAATCATATACGTGGATGAAATCGACAAAATATGCCGTCGCACCGAAAATGTTTCAATTACGCGCGATGTTGGTGGAGAGGGCGTTCAGCAGGCTTTGTTGAAAATTCTCGAGGGAACAGTTTGCAATATTCCTCCGAAAGGCGGCAGAAAGCATCCAGACCAAGAGTATATTAGAGTTGATACTCGCAATATTCTATTTATTTGCGGCGGGGCTTTTGTGGGGCTGGATAAAATCATATCAAGGCGCGCCGACGAAAAAGTTCTCGGATTTACTTCGGCTTCGTCTTCGGACGAGCGCGGACCGGAAAAAAACGGTCTTTCGCGCGTGCAGCCAGAAGACCTTGTTCAGTTTGGGTTTATTCCTGAATTTATTGGTAGGCTTCCAGTTGTTTCAACTCTAAATCCTCTTTCAAAGTCTGATTTGGTCCACATTCTCACGAATACGAAGAATTCTCTCATCCGCCAATACACAAAACTTTTGGCTCTCGACGGAGCGAAGTTGAGATTTACTGACGGCGCGGTAGAGGCTATCGCAGAAAAAGCTTTGAAATTTGGCACGGGCGCGCGTGCGCTGCGCTCTATTATGGAGTCGCTCATGCTGGATATAATGTACAAGCTCCCGGACGACAAATCGCGCAAGGAGGTTGTCATAGACAAAGACATGGTAAAATAATTGGCGTGCGCGTTAAGTGTGGCGGAACATTTTATTCGGGGCTGCCGTTTTTTGTCGGCTCCGTTTTTTTAAGGCTTCATCTTTATTTAAATGCGGGCGCGTTTAATTTAGGCGAAATGCCGCATTATCGCAATATGCGGCGAGCTTGAAATAACGGATTTTTTTGAGAGCATTCAATTCAACTGTAAGCGCATTTTACGCGGGGCTGCCGTTTTTTGTCGGCTCCGTTTTTTTTAATCCAAGGAGACATTATTTGGGGGGTATTTTTTATCAACGTGGAATGGAATTCGCATTGTTTTTAAAGGCAGCTTCATTTCTTTTTTGAAACGCCTGTGTTTTTAAGTTTTGTTTAACTTAGCTTGCGGTTCGTCTTTTTTTTGCGTCGCTTTGCTTTTTTATTTTATGGGTGAACGCCGCATTATTGCGAGTGTTTTTTTTGAATGGGGAAGTATTTGTTTTGGGATGCTTTTTTAGCAAAAGCGCATATTACAAGCGAGCGGTATGGCTGTTTTTTTTAGGTTTTGTTTCCATGGGGAAACGCGCTTTATTTATTTAGGATTGGCGTTATCGCCGATTTGATTTTTATAATAGGGCGACAGATTGTCCAAGTCTTCAAGCCCCATTATCGGAGAACGCATTATAGTATCTTCTTGGGTTTGGGGGTACATGTAATACGTTATGCCGATTGCGCGCTTTAGAAGCTTGTAAAATCTGTTTTGCAGCGTATCGATATTCTGCATAACGCGCATATCCTGAATGCCTATCATCGCGTGGGAGGCGTCGTAATATTGCGCAAATACAAAGTTTAAATTTGCGCTTTCCATATATAGGCTGCCGTCTACGATGCCTATGTATACAGTGTTTACCTTTACTCTGGGATTGCCGAATGTGTTGCGAACAAGATCGTCGTAAAATCTTTCCGATATGTATTTAGAACGCCTGTAGTTAAAGCAGTTTTCGGGAAGTTTCGCAGGAGGAAGAACGGATATTACTATTCCAAGCTCGTTGCTTAAATATGCGGATACGTCTTCAATCATAACCATGTTTACATCTCCAAAAGGCTGAATGATAACATCCGCGGGTTTGTCGATATTTTCGCTCTTTACAGTTTGAATTTGTTCAAATTGTGCCGCGATATCTCTTGCCACCGTATATGTAAACATTCCGAATCCGATAATAAGCGCGTACACAACTAAAAGGAGCAATGTGTGGAATGCGGTTGCTGGCTTCTTTTCTGATTCGGCTATAGTTGCCGCGAGAATCGAAGGATTTTTTGTTTGCGCGGCGCTAAATCCGACATCAAGCATCGCCGCCTGCAAAGTCCGGATTTTAGAGCCGTCGAGCGGGCGGAATGAAATTCCAGCCTTGCGGAGCTTTTGGGCGCAGGCTGAGATTTTCAAAGAGAACATTTGGGTCGCAAAAATAAAAACCCCGGCAATAGCCGCAATTTTCCAGTTAACAACCGCGCATATCAATACGATAAATGCCGCGCCCGATACCGCAAACATCGTTTTGTTGCGCGTAACGAGTTCCCTCGCCACAATTCCCCCGTCCAAAGGCATTGCCGGAAACAAATTTAAAAGATTTATGAAACTGGCAATTAGCGCGTAATAAACAAAGATTATGGGAGCGGCCTCGTTTACAGCCGTCGCCGAAAAAAAGAATATGAGCGACGCGAAAGCCGATAATAACCCGAGGATAGGCCCGGAAAGCGCGCAAAAAACCCTGTTGGCGGATGAGATTTTTGCGTCTCTTGCCATCGTAACGCCGCCCACAAACGGCAGCATCATCACCGACACATTTCTGCACCCGCATATTTTAAACGCCGCAAAGTGCCCAATTTCGTGGGCGAGGATTGTTATGAATATAATTAGCGCAAATACAGCATCCCAAAAAATCGAACCCAATATTATAAATAACGCGCAACTTAAAACAAACACCAGCCAGCTAATAAGACGACGGCTTCTATTTTGTTGAGGAATGTTTTCTAAAATGCGCGATGTTTCTTCAAAAAGGTATTTTTCTTCCATTTATGCAAGGAAAACACATTAAAATCTAAGCACGAAAGCGTCGCTTATGAGTTCGTTTATTTCTTTTTCTGTAAGCCATATGGGTTCGGGAGCCGGGCCTATTACAAGATATTCTTTCGTTGCCTTATTGTATCCGCATATTATTGAATCTATATATGTGCTGGTTTTTTCTTTGAAGTTTTTCTTTTCAAGCTTTCGCATTTGCTTGTTCCAGTCTGCAGCGTTTGAGGCTTGAGCGCGAAGTTTTGTGCGGTCGGTAAAGTCCGTCTTGTAGAACTTGTTTACCGCCAGCCAGCAGAACACCGGTATGCCGTCGTCTAGCCTGGACGAAACATTTGTTCCGCTTATTTTTATTTCCTGCAAATTCATATTGCTGCGACCCAAATATTTGTTAGCTCCGGTTATTATGTCGGCAAGGAGCGTTCCTCCGCCCTTGCTCCTGCGCTTGCCAGCGGCAGTTGCTATATTTTTCGAAAGTGCATCCAGATCTGATTTGTCGTCTATATATATAATATATGCCGCAAACCTCGGCGAAACTCCCCTTCCGGCCGGCGGCGTTTTCCCGACTGGAATATTGTTTATTACGACATCGTTTAGAGTTTGGTCAACGGAAACATTGGACTTGAATTTTTCTTTCAATTGCTTTTTTGCCTCCGCGGGGGTGGTTGCTGCAAATAGGTATCCGCAAGCGATAATGGTGAAAAAAATGTAAAATAGCCTCTTCATAATACTCGCCTTTCTTTTGCTATCTTGCGGCATATTTTTATTTGAGGCAAGCTAAAACGTTTTGTCTTGCAATGCCGCGGGTTTTTTAAAAAAACAAAACTTATGAAGTTTGCATTAAATTTATTGGCGATGCCTCTGTGCGTTTTTTTATTTGCGTCGTGTTCGGTTTTCGAATCCGGATCAAATAAAACGGTAAAACTGTTTAACGGCGAAAATTTGGACGGATGGTATACATATATAAAAGGGCGCGGAAAAAATTCCGACCCTAAAAAGGTTTTTACCGTGTCTGACGGGATGGTTAGGATTTCTGGCGAGGAGTTCGGATGCATAACAACGGAAAACGAGTATGAAAACTACAAGATTTCGCTCGAGTATAAATGGGGGGACAAAACCTACGGGAACCGCGAGTTTAAAGCTCGCGACAGCGGGCTGCTAATTCACTCTGTTGGAGAGGACGGCTCTTTCGGCGGAGTATGGATGGAATCTATCGAATGCAATATCGTCGAGGGTGGAACCGGAGACTTTTGGGTTGTTTGCCAACGCCCGGACCGCTACTTCATAACGGTTCCGTGCGCAGAAAAGCGGCATCCGGACGGACGTTTGATTTTTGAAAATGGCGGCGCGGAGCAGACTATTTCCATAAAGTCCGTCAGCCGCTTGATGCGCGATCCAAACTGGGTTGACGTAAAAGGCTTTAGGGGCGCGAACGACGACGTAGAAAATCCTGTCGGCGAATGGAACAAAGTCGAATGCATTGCCAAAGGCGGGCGCATAGAAGTATATGTTAACGGAAGGCTTGTTAATATAGCTTCGAACTCTTCTCTCACAAAAGGCAAAATTCAGTTGCAGTCGGAGGGTGCGGAAATTTTTTACCGCAACATATATCTAACTAAATTGGACTGATTTTTTTGCGCGCCGCGTTGCGTTGCGCAAATGCAGGGATTTTTTCATTCGGAAAATAAAGCGCGCGCCCGCATTTAAAACGCCGTATTTTCATTTTTTATAAAACTATTTTAGCTTTTGTTTCCCTTCGCGTTCGGCGCGGATATTGGTCGATGCGGAATCTCATGCATGAGTAGCAATTCATGGCGTGCAAAGAGCTTTTGCATTCACTGTTGCAGGGGGAGTTTGGGCGTCTATGCCCGCTAATGTGAGAATATTGCTGCATTATTGCGCCGAAATGTCAGGAGCTGTTTCCGCACGAACGGCTTTTTTATTTTGCGGATTGATTTTGCTTTAAGACTTTAATGCGCACGGATAGTTTTTTTATATGAAGTTTATTATATTTGCGCTTGTTTGGTTTGCGGCGGTAAATTCCGCATTCTCGGAGAATTCTGCGGTGTGCGACGGCCTTAAATCCGCCGGTGTTTCGATAAACGAGGAAGTTGCCGCTTTTGAAGGGAACGATTTGCAAGTCGATACCACAAAAGCGCAGCGTTCGTGGACGCGGGCTGTGTCAACCCATAGGGGCATTTTAAAACCGGGGAAGTTTTATACTCTTTTCGTGGAATTAAAACAGCCTGAAGTCGACGGGCAAAAGGCTTTGTTCAATATAATAGTGCGCGATTGCGTATCTATGGATCCCAAAACCGACTTGCTCCACCGAGGGATAATCGCCACCAAAAACTACGTGGGATATAAATTCCAGTTTTCAATTCCTGAAGGCTTGGAAAACCATTCTTTGCAGATCCACTTGCCGAGGAACTTTCGCGGGACTATAGGTTCATTCAAGCTTGTTGAAGGATACGGGGAGGATTTTATAGCCGCAGAAAAAAAAGCTCCTGCTTATGAAGGCCCTTTGCCAAACGCCCCAAGCGGAGCGGAGGAATTCGACGTCCTTTTGCCCGAAAGCGGCGGTTTGGTTGTGGACGCAGCGGATTTCGGGCTTTCGGAAAATTCCGAGAATGTGGCTGAAATTCTCAATGCGGCGATAGAGCATTGCAAAAAAGTCGGAGCGCGCAAGCTTTCGGTCCCCAAAGGAACATATTATGTAAAGGATTTGGCGAGCATAAACTTTTTTGGACTGAAAAATTTCGAATTTGACGGAAATGGATCCACGTTCGTATTTTTTAAGCAAAAGCCTTTTGTAAACTTTGACGTAAAAAATTGCGAGCGCGTGAAGCTTTGCAATTTTAACTTCGATTGGGATTGGGAAAGAGATCCTCTCGGAAGCCTGCTTAAAGTCGTTGGCACCGGACGCGAGGACGGCGGAAAGGAATATGTTGATTTCGAATTTTACCAGTACAAAGAGTTCCCCCGCAAAGACGTGCGCATAGCGGTGGTGTCGAGCTATGACCCCAAGACTAAATCCGTCGGGGTTGAGGGCGGATTCGACAGGCAGTTCGAGTTTTTTAAGGGAAAGAACAAGCCGGAAACCAAATGGTTAACCCCCAATACTCTGCGTGTATTTTCCCCAAATCTTTTTGCCTTCAAAGAGGGAATGCTGTTTAGGGCGCACCATTATTACTACGACATGGTTGGGATTAGAATGCGCTCAAACGAGCATCTAACGCTTCAAAACATAAACATATTTTCATGTGTAGGGCACGGCCTAGCCGTTTCAGGAACGCAAAAATATTGGCAGTTCGTAAACGTCAATATCCGCCCACCGAAAGGGAAAAAGCGCCGCGTTATAACCTGTACCGCCGACCATTGCCATATAAGTTCGTCTTGCGGTTTCTTTAAAATGGTTGATTGCGAATTTACGCGGGGCGGAGACGATTGCCTAAATATTCACGACGGCGCGGGATTCGCCCTTAAAACCGGCGCCCGGACTTTGAAAGCTTTAAACATGGCGTATATTCACGACTACGCAAAAGGCGACGAAATAGAATTGAGACACGGGGACTACAGCCCAACCGGAGTCACCGCAAAGATTGTCGGCGTTAAATTGTTGGACAAGGCTAAGCGCGAATACGAATTTGTATTTGACCGCGATTTACCGGAGCCTGCCCAAGAGGGCTTCATAATGTTTAACAGGCGTTTCGACAGCCGCAACATTATATTGCGCGGTTGCTATTTTCACCATTGCAAAGCGCGCGGGATGCTTTTATTAGGGCGCGATATTTTAGTTGAGAACTGCCGTTTTGTTGCAACCGGAAAAGGCGCTATGAACATAGAATCCGGGTATACTTTCAATCTTTGGAGCGAAGGGTACGGCGCATACAACATAATTGTGCGCGGTTGCCTTTTCGACGCGGTAAACCCGCGAGGAATGCAGCACGACGGAAAACCTCACGACATCTATATTGGCGTATATATGATGACCGACCCTTCGTACATGCGCACTGATTATCCGCTATTCCATGATATTCTCATAGAGAACAACACATTTAAAAATACCTACGGTTTGGCGGCTTTTATAAGTTCGGCGAAAAACGTCGTGGTTAAAAACAATACTTTTGAAAATACATTGCCTCGCGAAAAACCGCTGTACTGCCGCTCGGCTTTCTGGGTGGCGCATGCGAGCGATATATTTATTGTAAACAATGTTTTTAAACCAAACGGGTTGGCTCCCAACGCCGGCGTATTTTTTGATTCAGAAAGCGTTAAAAATTTGACCTTTAAGGGAAATTCCATTGAATAGCCCATATCTATGAACATTTTCAGGTTTTCAAAGTTTTTGACGGCTTCTGTATTGTCGCTATTGGTTAATTCCGCTATTGCGGATAATCCTCAGAAGGTTTATGAGGCCGACATAATCGTTTACGGAGGCACGTCCGCAGCCGCAACAGCCGCTATTCAGGCAAAATTGGAGGGCAAAAGCGTCATAGTGGTATCCCCCGATATGCAGTTGGGAGCTATGACAAGCTCCGGATTGGGGTTTACTGATTCCGGCAAGGCTTCGACCATCGGGGGGCTTTCGAGGGAATTTTACCACAGAGTTTGGAAAGCCTACCAGGATCCTAATGCTTGGAATTGGCAGCCGCGCGAACAGTGGAAAGGCTCTGGGCAGGGGACAAAAGCCATAAACGACAAGACAAAGACAATGTGGGTCTTTGAACCAAAAGTCGCCGAAAAAATATATAATTGTTGGCTTGCTGAAAAAGGCGTAGTTGTCCACAGGGGAGAAAGGCTGTTAAGGGACGGAAGCGGCGTCGATAAATCGGACGGCAAAATTGTTTCCATAAAGACATTGAGCGGCAAAGTATATTGCGGAAAGATGTTCATAGACTGCACGTTTGAGGGCGATTTGATGGCGGAGGCCGGTTGCGACTACCATGTCGGGCGCGAGGCTAATTCGGTTTACGGCGAGGACTACAACGGATTTAGGGCAACAAACAAGCACAATTACCATTTCTTCAAGTCTAATGTTGACCCGTATAAGGTAGAAGGCGATCCTTCAAGCGGGCTTTTAAAATATATTTCCGGCGAGCGTCCGCTGCGGAACGGAGAAGGAGACAAAAAAGTCCAGGCGTATTGCTTTAGGATGTGCCTGACGGATAATCCGGACAATATGATTCCAATTCAGAAGCCCGAAAACTACAATCCATCCGATTACGACCTTTGCGAGCGCTACTACCGCGTCGAAAAATATCCGGCCCAGATGATAGTGTCTTCCATGCCAAACAAGAAGACCGACTGCAATAACAAGAACGCTTTTAGCACCGACTTCATCGGTATGAACTACGCCTATCCCGAGGCTTCCTATCAGGAGCGCGAAAAAATAATAGAAGCGCATAAAAATTACCAGTTGGGCTTTTTGTACTTTCTGCAAAACGACGAAAGGCTTCCCAATTGGTTGCGCTCAAAATGGCGTAAATTCGGCTTGGCAAAAGACGAGTTTGAAGCTACCGGAGGCTGGCCGTTCAATCTTTATATTCGCGAAGCCCGCAGAATGGTTGGCGAATACGTTATGACGCAGGCGGATTGCCAGCGCAAGCGCGCCACTCCGGATTCGGTCGGCATGGGGTCGTACACTTTGGATTCGCACAATACTTCCAGATACGTCACAAAGGAAGGCTTTGTGCAAAATGAAGGCGATGTCGAGGTCGGTTTGAAAAAGCCGTACATGATTGCCTACGGATCCATTGTTCCCAAGAAAAAGGATTGTGAGAATCTTCTCGTTCCGGTGGCGTGTTCTGCGTCGCATATAGCATACGGATCGATTAGAATGGAGCCTGTCTTTATGATACTAGGTCAGAGCGCGGCTACGGCGGCTTCTATTGCAATAGATTCAGATTCATGCGTTCAGGATGTGGATTACAAAAAACTATCCCGCAAACTCGTAGCCGACGGGCAAATTTTAAGCGATAGCCATAGGAAATAGATTTATGAAAAACAAACTTATAACTGCAATATCATCGATATCCGCTCTTTTATTGTGCGCATGCGCGGGCCTCAAAGAAAGCGGCTCAGAAAAAGTCTATAATGCCGACATAATAGTTTACGGCGGGACATCTGCCGCAGTGACTGCGGCTATCCAGGCTAATGCGGAAGGTAAAAGCGTTATAATAGTTTCGCCTGATCTGCAATTAGGCGCGATGACAACTTCCGGGCTGGGCTTTACCGACGCGGGCAAAGCAGGTAGCATCGGCGGTCTTTCAAGGGAATTCTACCATAGAATATGGAAGGCTTACCAAGATCCCAATGCTTGGAACTGGCAGTCGCGCAAGGATTGGAAAGGCTTCGGGCAAGGCACCAAGGCCATCGACGATAAAACAGAAACAATGTGGGTTTTCGAGCCTAAAGTCGGTGAACAAGTTTATAATTGTTGGCTTGCTGAAAAAGGAGTTTTAGTCCACAGAGGGGAATTTTTGGACCGCGAAAATGGCGTGGAACTTGAGGGCGGGCGCATTGCAAAAATCCGGACTTTAAGCGGCAAGACTTATGCGGGAAAAATGTTCATAGATTGCACTTTTGAGGGCGATTTAATGGCGGCAGCCGGTTGCGACTACCATGTCGGGCGCGAGTCAAATTCCGTATATGGCGAAGAATGGAACGGCTTGCAAAAGGGAGTCTTGCACCACGACCATTTCTTTGAAAAGAAAATAGACCCCTACAAGGAAAAAGGCAATCCGTCAAGCGGCCTATTGAAGTATATATCGTCCGAAAAGCTCGACGCTCCAAACGGAACCGGAGACGAAAAAGTACAGGCGTATTGCTTCAGAATGTGCCTTACTAAAAATCCGTCAAACCGCGTTTTCTTCTCAAAGCCGGACAATTACAATCCTGACGACTATGAGCTCTTTGCGCGCTATTTCGAGGCCGTCGGAAGGACGAATTTTCTGTCGATAGGCCCCATGCCCAACATGAAGACAGACTGCAATAATTGCGGAGCTTTCAGTACCGACTTTATTGGAATGAACTACGAATATCCCGACGCTTCCTACGAGAAGCGCGCCGAGATAATAAAAGCGCATAAAGACTATCAAATGGGCTGGCTCTACTTCATTCAAAACGATCCGCGCGTGCCGCAAAAGGCGCGCGACGCGCTCAAGGACTATGGCCTTTCGAAAGACGAATTTATCGCCACAGACAACTGGCCCTTTAACCTCTATATACGCGAGGCTCGCAGAATGATAGGGGAGTACGTTATGACCGAACACGATTGCAAACTTGAAAAAGATACCCCAATGTCGGTCGGTATGGGATCGTACACTCTTGACTCGCACAATATCCAGCGCTACATCACCAGCGACGGATGGGTTCAGAACGAGGGCGACATCGGTGTCCACTTGGACGCTCCGTACAAAATATCGTATCTTTCCATAACCCCTAAGTCTTCTCAGTGCGAAAACTTGCTTGTGCCTGTTGCGTGTTCGGCGTCCCATGCCGCGTACGGGTCTATTAGAATGGAGCCCGTTTTTATGATTTTAGGGCAGAGCGCGGCTACGGCGGCTTCGATTGCGATAGACGATTCGGTTCCGGTGCAAAAGGTCGATTACGAAAAGCTAGCTAAAGAACTTCGTTCGGACGGACAAATTCTTTCGTCTGAAGAGATGGTAAAATAGAAATGAAATCATCCCGGACCATAATCGCCCTTTGCTACGATTTCGACGGCACTCTCTCTGCGGGAAACATCCAAGAATATTCTTTTATTCCCCGTCTGCAAAAGTCTCCCAGAGAGTTTTGGGAGCGCACCCAGCAGCTGGCCGCCGACGAGGATGCCGACGAAATACTTGCCTATATGCGCCTTATGTACACTGAAGCGGACAAGGCGGATATAAAAATACGCAAGAGCGATTTTATGGACTTCGGCAAAGAAGTTAAATTGTTCAAGGGGCTTTTGCCTAGCGGCGGGGTAGATTGGTTTTCGGACATAAATTCATATGCGCGGAGATTGGGAGCGGAAATAAGGCACTATATTATATCCTCCGGAATAAAAGAAATGATAGAGGGAACTCCCATTGCCGATAAATTCCACAAGATTTACGCGTCTTCGTTTATGTACGACCGCTACGGCGCTGCGTGTTGGCCCGCTCTTGCGGTAAACTACACCACTAAAATGCAGTTCTTGTTCCGCATAAACAAGGGGATTTTAGAAATACAAAAATCCATAAACGATTTTATGCCTGAAAACGAGCGTCCCGTTCCTTTCAGGCGCATGATTTACTTCGGCGACGGATCTACCGATATTCCGGCGATGAAACTTGTTAAAACCCAGGGGGGATATTCTATAGCCGTGCACGGGGCTTCCGCAAAAAAGCGCAGATCCACCCAGAAGCTGCTCTCCGAAAATAGGGTTAATTTTGTTGCAGAGGCGGATTACACGCCAAACTCAACATTGACAAAACAGGTTAAGCGCGTCATAGCAAAAATTTGCGCGGAACGCGAAGTGGAGCTTCAATCTGAATTAAAAAGCAAGCGTTAAAAAAACATGGAAAATTTTTTGGATAAATTTAAATCGATGGCTTTGGAAGGGTACTTAAAGAAGCATTTCTCCAAGTATTTGCAGGACGGCGCCGTGAGCGTTTGCTTGGATTCCGAAAATTCTTCTTGCGTATTCAAAGCGACTCTCGCGGGGGAAAGCGCGCCGTTGACTATAAACGTAAAGAATTTCAAAATAGCCGACAAGGGCGCAGACAAGTTTTTAGTCGTGACGGATGTGGAATGCGACAAGCTTTGGCTTAACAATCTTCTTTGCGACTATGTAAAAAACCGGGAAATAAAGCTGCCTTCGTTTATGGCTTCAGCGCTGTAATGCCGGTCGGCAATATTTTTGCGCAGTACGCTTGCAAAAGATTCCAGCGATATAATGCGCCTTGTTTAGCGCGTTGCAAATCCAAGTGCGCCGGTCTCCGCGTATTCTCCCGGCGGTATATTCGCAGGCTCTTTCGGCTGGCGATTTTTGTTGCATGCTTTTGCGCTGCAGCAATTGTTTAGACATGGCGAGAGAGCGCCGTAGCCGAAGGCGAAATAGGAGTGCATTTGGGATTTGATTTCATTTTGAGATTTTGAGGCGCATATGCTTCAAGGCTAATTTCTCCCAAATTTCCGCCCGTCGAGAGAATATGCGCCTCCTCCTGTGAGAGTCAGCGCCGCAAATATAACCAAGTATAGAGCAGCCAATTCGATTCCGCCGCCAAATTCTGCGCCTGATTCGCATAAGTATATTAAAGCCGCCGCCATATTTAAGCATAATACTGCGCTTGCCGCTTTTGTAAAAGCTCCAAAAATAATAAGAACCGGACACAAAACCTCGGCAATTACACACAGCAGGAGCGATGTAGTTGAGCCTATGCCTATTGGATTTAAAAAATTTTGGGAGTTGCCTGAAAGCAGCATCCCAAGTTTGGGTATTCCGTGCGACAGCATAAAGATTGAAACTGTCGTTCTCAGAATGAAAATTCCTATGTCGGCTGGTTTATTTATATGCATATTTTTATTATCGGAGAATTTTATACAAAAAAAGTTTAAAAATTCCTTGACAAATTTTATGCCGGGGAAAATATGCGTCATCAATAAAAAAATGAACAATTGGTGGTACAGTCTGGGGTCGCATAGAGTTTAAAACGGTTTTAAACTTTGGGCGGCCTTTTGTCTGGCCGCTTTTTTTTTGGCCTCAAAAATGACACCCGATAAAAAACAATTCATAGAATACGCAAAATACGCAAATGTAGTTCCAGTATATGCGGAATTGCTTGCCGACATGCAGACGCCTGTGTCTGTATTCGCAAAGCTTGAAAACGCCGAGGGCGACTGTTTCCTCTTGGAAAGCGCTGAAAACGTCGACAATTGGGGGAGGTATTCCTTTATAGGCTGCAACCCTAAAGCGGTCTTTACGTTGAACGGGTTTGACGGCAGGCTTTCATTCTCGGACGGCAGAAATGATATTGCAGCGTCGGGCAGGGATGGCTTGGCGGCGCTTTCTCCTTTGAGAAATTATATAGCGTCCCGCAAGATAGCTCGGACAAACTCTATGCCGCGCTTCTTCGGAGGGGCTGTGGGATATTTCGGCTACGAGTGCGTAAGGCTTTTCGAGCGGCTTCCAGAGCCTAAAGGCGAAAAACTATGGGACGATGCGCGCCTTGCCATTTATGACGATATAATCATTTTTGACAATTTGCGCCATACCGCAAAGATTGTGGCCTGCGCGCATGTCGACGAGTTCGCTGACCCCGCGGCGGCTTACGAAAATGCGGTTGGGCGGGTTGAAAAGCTTGTTGGAATATTTAGATCTCCGCTTCCGCAACTTTCAGAAAAAGTTGTTCCGGGGGAAATCAGGCTGAAATCAAATATGGACCGCGAAGAATTTTGCGACATGGTCGAAAAGGCAAAAAATTATATAAAAGAAGGTGAAATAATCCAGGTTGTACCTTCGCAAAAATTCTCTGCAAAACTTGATATTTCGCCTATTTCGGCGTACCGCGCTCTCAGGCTGATAAATCCCTCACCGTATATGTTTTGCCTAAAATGTTCGGACAAATATTTAGTGGGATCGTCGCCGGAGACTCTGCTTAGATTTTGCGACGGCGTAGCGCAAGTCCGCCCGATTGCCGGAACGCGCAGGCGCGGCAAAGACGATTCGGAGGATATGCGCCTTGCCGATGAATTGCTCTCGAATGAAAAGGAGCGAGCGGAGCATCTTATGCTTGTGGACTTGGGGCGGAATGATTTGTCGAGATTTTGCGAGCCAGGAAGCGTCCAGGTCGGAGACTTTATGGTCGTCGAGCGTTATTCGCATGTTATGCATCTGGTTTCCAATGTTTCCGGGCGCGTAAAAAAAGGCGTAGACGCAATAGACGCCCTTGCGGCCGCATTCCCTGCAGGAACGCTTTCCGGGGCGCCCAAGATTAGAGCCATGGAAATTATCAACGAATTGGAACCCGAACGCAGGGGCCCGTACGGAGGCGCAGTCGGATATTTCGGCTACGGCGGAAATATGGACGTTGCAATAACAATCAGAACGTTGCAGATGTGCGGCGGCACTATGTCCGTTCAAGCGGGAGCCGGAATAGTTTACGATTCAGATCCCGAAGCCGAATACGAAGAAACTAGAATGAAAGCCCGCGCTGTCGCAAAGGCCATCCAGGCTGCCCACAACCTGGAGACTCTAGATGTAAACAATATAGGAAGGTAGATAGCAATGATACTCTTATTGGACAACTACGACTCTTTTACTTACAATCTTTCGCATTATTTTCAAACTCTCGGCGAGGACATAAAAGTTGTCCGCAACGACGCCATGGGCGCCGGGGAATTGTACGCGCTAAATCCTGAAGCAGTGGTTTTATCGCCCGGCCCAAGCTCTCCGAAAAACGCCGGTGTCTGCGTAGATTTTATAAAAAACTACGCGGGAAAAGTCCCTATGTTTGGCGTATGCCTGGGAATGCAGGCAATAGCGTACGCGTTCGGTGCGGATATTATTCCCGCAAAGAGCATTATGCACGGAAAGTCTAGCATGATAGAGCATTGCCGAAACGGCGTTTTCAAAGGAATAGAATCTCCTATGTCGGTCGTGCGCTACCATTCGCTTGCGGTTGACGAATCGACCCTGCCGCCATGTCTTGAAATCACGGCGCGCGCCGAAGACGGCGAAATAATGGGTCTGCGCCATAGGGAGTTTGCCGTGGAGGGCGTGCAGTTCCATCCAGAGTCTATTCTGACTTACGGGGGAAAAAGGCTGCTCGCAAATTTCTTAGAGGAGATAAAAAAATGAGCAT
>FR901551.1 GCA_000438015.1 Coraliomargarita sp. CAG:312
AAAATAATTTGGAAGTCTTTGATGAAATGCAAATAAACACTCTACAATCTTAGCGAATAGAGTGGTCTAACTATACTTATAATAGAAATGATAAGCATATGTCATTTTTGTTTGTTAGTTAGTTAAGAAAATTTCACGCATGGGGTATTCTAAATACTGATAGTATATCAATTATGAAACAGTTAAATATTTATATAAAAGAGATTCTGTATAAATTATTTGCTGATGAACTACTTGATGCGAATCAGATAAAACAACTTTGCGATAAGAAGTATTCCGAGGATACTTTTGGTTTGGACGGCCCTTTTTTGAAGATAAAAGACGAATATATAAAGTCTTCGCCAGAGGATGCCAATTACTGGGAGGATGTTTTTGACGGAAAATATTATGCGTATAAAAATTGGAAAGAATCTCAACGCTCCAATTTTGACCAGTGGTTGGATTCCTTATACTCAAAAATCGGGACTTCGAGTATTTTGAAAATAAGTGTAGGATATGGGTGGAAGGAGTATTCTAGCGCAAAGGCGGACATTTATTGGCAGTCATTGAGGCGCTATCTGAAAAAAATAAAAGAGTCGGTTGAGAAATCGCTTCCGAACGTGCGCATAGAAATAAGTCGATTAAGGGCATCGCATGGCGATTTTGTATATTCCGACATCGTAAGAAAAATAGATGATTCCGATATGCTAATATTTGATGTTGCTGATGTGCGCACTTCAGACGAGGAAATAGATGGGGATAAAACTGTAAAAACCTACTGTAATTTCAATCCAAATGTCATGTTTGAATTAGGCATGGCAATCGCAATCGGGAAAAAACCTATCGTAATGTGCCCGGCATCTCTAAAAGGGAAAATACCTTCTGATATAAGCAACTATATGCTAACTTACTACGATTTGTTTAAGACAAAAGAAAGCATGATGTATGAACGTTCTTTTGAAGATAGATGCGGGCTTACATCGCTTCTTGTAAATAGGCTCCGCGCAATGGGAAAATTAAAATGACAAAATAATAATCACAAAAATCAGAACAGATTTATAAATTAAAACATGATGAGAAATATAAAAAATTATTTAATTTTTTGCGCGTATATATATAGTGGATTTTCAGCGCTTGCAGACTATGAAAATTATTCTGGTGAAAATATAAGCGGACAAGATTTTTCTGGATACAGCCATAATAATTCGATTTGGGTGGACGCAATAGCTGTTGGAACAATTTTTTCAACTCAAGGGCGTGAAACTTCTTATGAGAATGCAAGTTTTAAGTCAGCGAATCTTTCCAACGCTTCATTTATAAGGGCGGATTTGACAGGTGCAAATCTTGACG
>FR901552.1 GCA_000438015.1 Coraliomargarita sp. CAG:312
TATTATTATAGATTCATAATTTATTGTATAAAATTTCTATATTAATTAATATATTATTATAAAAATATTTATTGACATATAAAATATAGTTAATTACGGATTGTTAAGAAATCGCATTAAGTTTTCTTTTGCGGTGAATATTGTCCATAATAATAACATCTGTAATTAATGAAAATAAATATTGCAATTGCCGCTTCTTGCTGTGCGGCGCTCATTATGTGCGCATCCGCCGGGAACGCTAAAACTCAAATTACCGCGGATCTGCCAGCTCCAGAAATAGAGGCGCAATCTTATTTGCTGTCCGGAGAAATTTTTTTAGACGATTCTTTTTCGGACGAGATAGCTGCGTTTAACGTATGCTTGTCCGGAGACCTAAAATCCGAAACGATATCAGTTGCCTGCAACGGGAATCCCACCGAATTTAAACTCCAGATTCGCGGGGATGATTTGAAGGCGTTTAAGGTATTGGAGATAAGCAGCGCTTCGGGAAATATAAATGCGGAAATAAAAAACCTGAGGTTGTCTCCGGAAAAAAATTCCAAAGCGTTGGAGTCCGCCGCCTCGGAACGGGGGAAACCCGCAAGAGACAAAATAGGATATGCGTATGTGGACGGCAAAGATGTGATAGTCCCGCTGGACTCCATGGAAAAAGATTTTGCAAACGATTTCCATCCATCCCCAAAAGAAGAAATGCTTCCTGAAAAACGCCTAAATTCATCCGGGGAGGTATTTGTAAACGCCGAAAAGGGAAACGATTCCAACTCCGGCTCTTTTGCATACCCAAAGGAAACTATTTTTTCAGCTGTAAATTCCGGGGCGTCTGAAATCGTACTTCAGGAAAACGGATCGCGGTTTAAATCCGAAAATTTGAATGCCTTCGGGAAAAACATAATTTTAAGGGCGTCCGGGAACGTAATAATCAAATAAATGAAAGGCAATTGTATGGTTAAAGAAATTTTTATTTTTTCGTGCGTAATTTTTTCATGCGCTCTTGTCGCAAAAGGTTCGATTACATACCAATCGGACGTGTACATAACAAATGATCCCAATACCGTACAAGAGGAAGGCAATCTCTATGTGTCGGGAGACGCTTCTGTTTCTTCGCTGAACATATCGGACATGATATACATGTCCCAATCACCGCGCCCAAAATTTTTAGCGGGTGCAGACAATTCTTTTGGATCATTATCCCGGGGTATGATTTTTGGAGGAGGCAACTCGGTAAACACGGTAAACGAGTACGCTTTTGCTTTTGGAGCAGGAAATACAGTCAATGCGCAAAATTCGATAGCATCTGGACTTGGAAATTCCGCAAATTACGCACAGTCGTTTTCGTTTGGGGAGTACTGCAGCACGAACGCAAACGTTTCTTTTGCCTTTGGAAAAAATTCCGAAACAGCCGCCTATTACGCTGTGGCTATGGGTAAATATGTGATATCTAACAGCGTTTCTCAATTTACAGTCGGGCAATGGAACGATCCGACTATCGTTCCATCGTCGGGTTTAGCCGCGGATTTTTACACATGGAGGCCTTCGGATCCCATATTTGTCGTTGGCAACGGTACGGGAACTGAAGACCGTTCAAACGCCTTTGTAGTTTTAAAAAATGGAGACGCTAAAGTTAAGGGCAATTTAGAGGCGGCTTCCATAAAAATATCATCGCCGGCAGGTGGCATTCCAATGGGGGAATTTGGGCAAACTTCGTCGGAATAAAAAAATTTCTATATAACATGAAATTGTTTCGCAATTATTTAGAGGCTACACTCGCCGTATTCGCATGTATTTTATTGGGATCCGCATTTGCACAAGAGCCGTCGTGGTGGATTGAAAAAGGAATAGGCAATACCCCTTCCGATAATCAGGCAAATTTCAACGCTGCAAATGTAGGGCAATTAAAATATATATCAAAACGGGCAGCGGAAGTTCTAGATTCAAAACTCTCCGATTCCGGAGGGGCAGGGCCTGAAATTTCAAACATAGTAAACTCCTTTTCGGGATTCGACCCTTCTGCTCCGGATGAAAATTACAAAATAGCCAATATCGGCCAGCTTAAATACGTTGCGAAAAAGTTTTATGACAGGCTCTTTGAGCTGGGTACGGATAAAATTAGATATCCCCACGGGATGGAATTGATAAGCGGAGGCGCTGATTCTTCCAGCAATAAATACCCGTGGCCCGCAATATCCGCCAATCCGTCGGCTGAAGAAATATCTGAAAACTACAAAGCAGCCCTTGTCGGACAATTAAAATATTTGTTCTCGTGGGATGTCTTGGAAAACTCCGGCTTCTCATACGACGGAATCGGCAACGGATGGTACAACAACTTTGCCGGAGAATACAGCCAAGAATTGGGCGATATATGCCCCCTTATTATCGAACCCATCGGTTCCACTTACATAACAGGCGAATCGGTCCAAGTTAAAGTTATGGTAAAAGATGCAAGAGGTAATGCGATAAAAAATGCGGCTGTAAAATTTTACGCCCCCGACGACAATTCCGCATCGCTCAGTTCGCTGTCGGCTTTTAGCGCTCCCGACGGATCTGCGAGCATAACTGCATCTCTTGCTCAGAACTGCGATTACGCTATGGTCGTAGCTTACTTGGACGGTTCGCAAGATCAAAAATGCACATTTACCATATCGAGAGCCAGTCAACCTGTCCCTGGTTATGAAGAAAGCGTTATGTTTACCTATATGGGAATAGACTCGGATCGATTTGTAAACGACGGGCTTATGGTTGGAGAGTTTGATTCAATTGGAAGCCTTGCGTATAATCTTGAGCCTAAGACTATATTATACGGATATAATGTAGAAGAAACATATTCCAACAATGAAGACTTTGAAGAATACACATACAGCCAGCTAAAAAACGAGATGCCACATATTGTAGTTGGATACGGAACTTACCCAACTAAAATGGTTATTGAAACCGGATGGTATCTTCCGCTGGACCCCGACTACGACTATCAAAGCCCAACCGGGGAAGTCTTAGTCGGATACAAGGAAAGCATAAGCGCAAATTACGGCGATTTTGTTCCGTCATTGAAGCCTAACTTAAGAAGAAGCGGAATGGAATGCGATACGAGGGTTTATGTCGGCTCAACTACAAACGGCTTCTACAAAGAGGTATATTTTTACTACTCCCCGTGGATTTCAAACATTTCTGTTAATGAATACCAATCTGCAACAATAAAAGTTTCCGCGCCGCGGCAATTGATAACCGAATACTGCGATGAGATTTCTGTAAGCGGTGGTTTTTCAGCGGTTTTGGAAGGCAATAGGATTATTATTAGTCCGCCCAGCAGCGGCACCGGAACCGGCGTGCTTACTTTAACGAACAATTATTCAAAAGAAGGGGCTTGGTCAGACAAAATGTCGGTTTCCTACAACCTTGAAGCCGGTCCTGCCGACGGAGGATTTTCCGTAAACGTGACGGAATTCTCCTCTCAAAAATACCGGAAGGTAGCCTTTAACGGGAGGCCGCTTGCCGACGAAAAACCGCAGCTTGATCCCGAGTCCGATTCAATAAAAGTTGAATCGTACATAGATGCGTTTACCCAAAGCCTTCGTTACGATGTTCTCGATGCGTATATTCCTCTCCAGAACACTGACTTGTCTCTTTCTGTGCGCAGAAATTACAAATCGGCCTCTTGGAGAATCGTAAGCGGGCTTCGGCCTTCGGAAAATCCTGCGGAACCATTTGGCGAGAATTGGTCGACCAATTTATGTTCCTATGCTAAAATGGAAATAGTATCAGCCGGGAATAAAACCTCGCCGGACACGATTACCGTTTACGATGAGAACGGGATGCCTTTTGTTTTTGGGATAGTTTATTCAGGCAACAGCATTTCAAAAGCTTATCCAATGCCGTCAAATAAGGCGGATGTGCAAGCCTTTCTAAATACTTTGGAAATTTCTGAAGACGAATCCACAATTGTTTTCAAGAAGCGCTACGGGACAAAAATAACATATTCTAAGATAACCAGCTATAACGGTTTGCACATAAACCGGGCATTTGCCAACAACAACCAGACATACGATTTGATTTTTTACCGCGCAGAAGAAGTTGAAGACAGGTTTGGAAACAAGCTGGAATACGATTATACCAGAATGTATGGTGGGCCGCCATTGCTAATTCCAACCAAGATAACATATGTTCCGCTGAGCGGAAGCACTTTGGAAATGTATATATCTACCGACAGCAACGGGAAAATCTGCATGGTAAGACTTCCAAACGGAGAAAAAATATTTTACGAATACACTCAATATGCATATATGGGAAACTCCCCTACGGAAATTGAATTTTCGCAGTACGTATTTAATAGCTCATACCAAACTTTGTCGCGCGTGAGAGTGACTACAATAGACGACGAAGATATTTCGCTTACGAATTATGGCTACGAACTTTCTTTTGAACACGAAATCATAGGATTATACAACCCAAGCTCCAATAGATACGATTATAATCATATCCATATAGACTTGGTTTCTATAGACAACAATCTGGATAATACAATAACTTTTTCCTACGAACCGTTCCCGTCTTCGCTAGACGATCCCGCTGTAAAGTCAGGAGTCCTATCAAATATAAATGGCTTTTACTATGCGCCTTCGGGTGGCCCGCGCAAAGTTTCGCGGGTGACGTTTCCCGACGGGAAGTATTCCGAATTCATCGGGGATTCATCGGTTTATTTAAGGACTATGCCCAACTATCAAAACAGGTATACTCCAAGTGCTTTAGACAGTCAGCGTTCCAGCCGCAAGATTCGCATCCGCGATACAGAGGGCAACTTTACGGCATACACATGGTTTGACAACCGCGCAGGATCGGAATTTGGAGAGATAGACGGGCAAAAGCTGGAATCGTTCAGCGACAATTACGGCTCGAGCGCCGGATATTATTTCGATTCTCCGCTAATTGTGTATTATCCCAAAATGCGCATAGAGTATTTCGACGCAGACAACCCGTCGGTGGCGGTGGCTTCGGAGATTTACGAATTCGACATCGACGCAGGGATGGCGTTAAAGAAGTCAACAGACATAAACGGCAACGTCACTCAGTTTGAATACGCAGACGCGATTATTGACGACATTCTTTCAGACTCCGACCTTCCATACAGCTATAGCGCGCGTTGGAATATTTCAAGCACCTATGGCCGCCCAAAATATCCGGAGGCGACAAAGCAAACCAACGCTTTGGGTAAAGTTCGCACTTTTACATATTCGCCGCATTACCGGATTATGTCTTCATCCACCGACGAGCTTGGAAACAAGACTGAGTGGGCCGTGGACAACTTAGGCAGGCGCACTGCTGAAATTCTTTACGATTCGTCGAATAACATTGTAAGAAAAACCACGTACGAGTATTCAAACGCAGCATTCAAGTCGTTCATAACAAAGGAGACCATAGAGGACGGGGCAGGCGCAGGCGCGGACATTGTCGCGGAATACCAGGCTGACGCTTTGGGTCGCTTGTCTAAGGAGATTCGGCATAACGCCGGAGGCGAATATACTATTGAATACGCATACAATTTAAACTGCAGAAAAATTTTGCAGAGCGATTCCGACGGAGCGACTTTCGCTTGGGTTTACGACTATGCAAACCGTCTGGCTGAAAAAATCTTCCCCGACGGCTCACATATTTCATATGCTTACGACGCGCGCGGGCGCAAGATTTCAGAGACGTTAAATTTCGAAGTTTTGCGCGAATACACTTACGATTGCCGCGACAATCTGATACAAACGAAAATATCTCCGATATCCGGCGACGAATACACAGTCACTTCAAGCGCTTACGACGGCTGCAATAATATAATTGCTTCTGTCGACGCAAATGGTTTTTGGATCACATACTCCTACGACTGCATAGGGCGCCCCGTTTCCAAGAAGCTCTACAAGACCGCGGGTTCCGACAGCGGAGACTATGCGCAGACTCAGCTTTTCTACGGGCAGAATTGCGGCTCAAGCATATTTGCCAACGACGGGTTTAAGCCGACAAAGACAATAGATTCGAACGGATTTGAAACAACTTTTGAATACGACTCGCTGTACCGTCTGACAAAAACGCAAGTCGAATACTCTAAAAACCCATCCCTTAAGCGTACCACAACCTATGCCTACGACGATGTTGGCAATAAGGTTTCCGAGACGGACTCAAACGGCAACACCACGCTTTTCGAGTACGACCCCATGCGCAACTTGACAAAAACCACGTACGCCGACGGCAACTTCAAAAGCGCCGCATATACTTCCGCTTCGCTTGTTTTGTCCGAGACCGACGAGCTAGGCAATACCGTAGAATACGCTTACGACGCCATGGGGCATATTTTGTCCAAGACGTTTCCGGCGGTCGATATTTACGGAGGCGCGGCGCCGGTAAATCCGATAGAGCGCTATATCTGCGACGGCCGCGGGAATATAGTGCGCAAGATAAGCCCCAACGGGTTCGGATACGACTATGTTTACGACGGCATGAACCGTTTGGTTTACGAAATCGCCCCCGCTATGTCATTTGAAGAAAACGGTTCTGTCGTCTACCGCCGCCCGACAAGATCAACTGCCTACGACTTTTTTGGCAATGCAGTCAGGAAGACCGATCCAAACGGCAATGAAATTGAATATTTTTACGACTATATGAACCGTCCTGTGCGCGTCGTGTACAAGAATGCGGTTCCTGCTGGAGACCTCCAAGAGCTTAATTCCTACGACGCCAACGGCAATCTCACCGATTTTACGGACAAGGCGGGAAGGGTGACCCATACCGTGTACAATTATCTAAACAAGCCCGTGTCCGTCACGCGCAATTACGGCGAATCGGTTTCCATAACCGAGACTGCCGAATACGACGGCGAGGGCAATGTCACCGCGCGCGTTGACGGCGAAGGCAACCGCACCGAATATGCCTACGACGGCCTTAACCGCCTGACTCTTGCAAGCTACGGTGTCGGCGGCGACGCCCAGCGCTCGCGCCCCTATGCTTACGACGCTCTCAATTTGGTGCAGGACATAGGCGTAAGCTACGATTACGACAACAGAAACAGGCTTATATGTGCCGATGAAATTGGAATGACGGATCAAGTCTACCAAGTTGAATATATATATAATTATACCTACGATGCCCTTGGTCGCGTTGTACATTGCCAAGACGTATGGAACGAATACGATTCCAACGGCAGGCTTACCAGCGAGACCAGCAACGGCTTTGAGCACCGCTATCAATACGACTTAAACGGCAATCGCATGCTTGCCGAATACGGTTACGAGTTTGACGAAAACAGCATTTATCCATTTAGTATTGATTGTACACATCGCCAAAGATTTTTGTATGATGCGAATAATCGTGTAATATCCATAACAGATGGAGATGCGCGCATAACAACCTATCTCTTCCTTGGTAAACACATATTTTTACGATTCTGCAAATAATATCGTAGAGGTAGTAAAAACTTATGATCTTATTTCCGAGAGGACGGAATATGTTTACAATAGTTTGAATCAAATTATATCCATGAGAAGTTATGATTCAAATAATGAAGCAATACACACATATACATATACTTATAATGGGAAAGGATGTTTAAATATAGTAAAAAAAGATGGTAAAAGTGTAGCAGGTTATAGTTTTAACGGATTCTTTCATTTAGTATCTTTTTATACAAATGACAATTCCAATATAACGCAACGATACTATTACGATTATCGAGGTAGAAGAATTTCCGAATCACCATTTTTTGCTGAATATTATAGAAAGTATACTTACAGCGGCGGCACTTCTGTAATTGAATACGAGTATTCGGAAAATTCCGGAAATGTTTCTATTTCCGAGAATATCTTATACTATCGCGGCCCCGATATGGGCGGAGGAGTAGGCGGCATAAATTACGC
>FR901553.1 GCA_000438015.1 Coraliomargarita sp. CAG:312
AATTCATTCCAACATTTGAAGAATACGTTTCTTAGATAGCCGTGGACGTATTTTGCGATTTCAATATTTTCGGGAGTCCCAATAACCACCATTCCAGAATTTCCGTTATATAAGATTTTTACCTTGTAAAACCTGCAAAGTATTGCGGTTATTTCCGTGTCGGCAGGATTGAGAACCGCCCTTGAGAAGAAGTATTCGTGTTTTATCTTTGATGCGGGAGTATCGTTTTCGATATTCGCCATAGTGATATTGTATTTTGTCATAAGACGTTGAGCCATTTCCATTGCTCTTTCGGCTTCCGCCTTACTTGCTCCCTTATCCTTGGAGAGAGTTAGAAGCTTTTGTATTCGTTTTAGGATTGATTTTTCAGTGTCCATATTCTGCTATTTATAATTCCCAAGTGGCTATTATTACGTTTCCGCATTCACCTATGCGGGGAGAAGTTTTAAAAAATTCTTCGGTTATGTTGTTTAAAGTCATCTGGAGGTTTTGGTCTCGCTCGGTATTGGAGTCGAAGTACGAAATATCCAAATTTAGATTTGTATTTAATGTCCAAGCCTTGCCATAGAGCACGTCGTTGTGAACATTCTCCAATCCGTAATGTTCCAAAACTTGTATCGCCATAGCGTGTTCAGCTTTCCAGAATTGTATTTTTAGTTTCTTATTCATATTTTGTCCTTTAGGTGTTTATCGTTCTTCTATGTCATTGATATTAACACACTTGGATAATATTTGCAATGTTTTTCTTTGGTTTTTTTATGAAAAAAAGATAAAAAATAATCTTGAAATTTC
>FR901554.1:0-13197 GCA_000438015.1 Coraliomargarita sp. CAG:312
GTCAAATTTCTCAAAATGTAAAATGCTGTAAGATTGCTCAAAAAATCGGATTGGAAGGGAAAAAATAGTTGGGCAACTGGTTCCCCAAGAAGGCGGAAAAACGACACAAAAATAAAAGTGTGTAGTTTTTGGATTATACTGCGCAAAAATATTTGGCAAAAATTGCTTGGTCGGGGGAAATGTTTCACTGGTAATACAAATGGGAATTCCAAGATATAAACTTCCATTTTCCGCAAAATTTGCCACGCGTTCCGTTTTTCAGAGCCTTTATTTGTCTTATTAAAAAACAGCCAAATGAAAATTCTCAAATAGGCTATTATCAAATGGTAATGGGATTGAAAATAAATGGATTATGCGTTTGATTTGAAACGCTTTTTATGTATTTTTCGTTTCATGATAAAGCGCACAGTAGAGGAACAAATTCTTAGAACAATCAGTTTTTTGGAAAGCGGCAGGGTGTTTTCGTCAACTGATTTTGCAGACATCGCAAACCAAAACACAATCAGAACGGCGTTAAGGCGTCTTACTCTGGCAAAGAAAATCGACGCTCTCGGGCACTCTCTATACTATAAGCGGATCCGCACAAAAGAATACCCAATCGGCTATCAGCCCAAATATGAGTCGGTGGCAAACGCCATAGCCCGCAGGTTTTCTTGGAAGATTTTTCCGACGCTGTCCGATACGTTTGCATATTTTTCATTGCGCAAAACTGGCGACCGAATATTTCCCAGCTCGGGCCCAAATAAAAAATTTGAGTTTGATTCTTTCGCTTTTAGCGGGAGTTTAGAATTTAGGCATATCCCGCTTAAATTGTCCCGAATTGCCGACAAGAAAGCCTTTATGTACGTTCAAGCCCTTGTAGCCTTGGGCGAAGATTCCGAAGAAATGAAGCTAATATTTGCGAAGATTTCCACTGAGGATTTAAAAACCGTCATCAGAAAAATAACCTATGCGCCGCTAAGAATCCAGAATGTGTTTTTAAAAGAGCTTAAATCGAGGAACGACGGCGGCTTGTCGGATTCCGCAAAAGCGAATGCTGAAAACATCAACAACGCCTTTAATAAGGTGCAAGAAAACAGGAAGCTTGCCCGAATATTTCGCAAGTTGTCATAGCTTGTACGCTACTTGTATGTTTTTGACGATTATCCACGTTTCCTAGACATATTCTCAATTTACGCATAGATTAAAAGCGTGCGGATTTTGGAATGCTCGTCATTCTTCTTCAGGAAGAATCTCGAAGTATTTTATGGCGTCGCGCTCGCGGGCAAGGCCGTTGTAGTTCTGTTTGAGAACGTCAACAGCATGCCCCATTTGCTCTGCTGTAAGATATGCGTTCTTTGTCAGCGCGAGGTAGTAGGTCGCGGCTGAATGGCGCAGGCCGTTCTTTATCCAGTTGCCTTTGCCGAGGCTCTCGTGAAGCTTTTTTAGCACTGGAACTTTTCGTCTTGTAAGAATCTTTTTCTTTGTGCCGAGATCCCAGACGTACGGTTCGAGCCATTTCGCCAAGTTTTCAGGAATCTTTACGATTCTGCGCGATGCCGTTTTTGTTATTTCGCTGTCGAGTATGATTTCTCGGTCGTCGAGCCTTATTTTGTCCCAAGTCAGCCTTTTCAGTTCGGCGTTGCGTATTCCTGTAAAGGCGGCGATGGCTGTAAATGCGCGGATTTCGCTTTGCGGCGGCGTGGAGTTTAGAATCCTGCGCACTTCTTCGGGCGTGAATATTCCGGGCGTTCTGCCCCTTGCTCGCCAGCTTTCCACTTTCTCAACGGGGTTGACGTCGAGCCAGTCCTGCATTTTGCAAAATTTGAAGAAGGAATAGAGCGTGCGCCTGTATTCGTTTCTCGAATAAATCCCCAAGTCTTTCTGCGTCTCCTTGAAAACCTTCATGGGGCGCCCGTCAACTGTCAGCGTGTCGCTGTCGTCGTATTCGCGCTTTTTTAGGTTTATAAGCCATTGGAAGATTTCCCTGCCAGTTATGAGCGAGACTATCCGCTCCTTGCCGAAATCGCCCATGAAGCGGGCAAGAGTGCGCTCGACCCCCGTTACATATTCGCTCGACAGCTCCTTTTTCAAGAGCGTATAGCAGTATTTGTCGATGGCGAAGTCCAACCTTGCGGAGCGTTCCTTTAGCTTTGCGAGCGATTTGTACTCCTCTATGGCTTGGCTTAGGCTGATTCCGAGCGACTGCAAATCATTCGTAAGCTTCACGTAGGTGAGGACGGCGTTTGTAAGCGACACCCGCAAAGGGGAAAGCAGCATCTTTGCCTCGACCAGTTCGCGCCTGTCGTTTGGCGAAATCCTGTCGGCTTCGACGCCGAGCTTTTCGTCGTAAATGTTTTTCTCGCGGAAAAATTCGAGGGCTTCGGCTTGGGTTGAAAACCTGCGCGACCAGCGTTTTTGCTTTTCGGTGTCGAAATAGTACACGACCCAGCGTTCGCGGTTTCTCTCGACAACTTTTTTGGGAAAGGAAGGAGATCTGTTTTTCATACCAAATCCTTTCCTGTCAAAATTGCGGTGTGGTAAGGAATTGCCAATCCGCTTGGCAAAAATTCCGCAAGTTATTGCAATTTAGCAATGTTCCATTAGTTCCTAAACGCCAAATCGAGGTTCGATTCCTCGTGGGGGCGCGGGTAAGTTTTTGTGAACATGCCGGGTAAGACTATTCAAATATATTTGCCGAATGGCGATCCTAAATCCGTTAAGCAGGCTGCAATTACTACGGATAAAATTGAAGTTTTTCAAATCCCAAGAACAATCTTGTCTGAGAACAAAAACTTTTTGGATTTCAACGGAATTTATATTTTGGCAGACTCTTTGAAATCGGAAAAGCCGGAAATATACATAGGCAAAGGCAACGTAAAATCCAGAGTCTCACAACACGATAAAAACAAAGACTTTTGAAATGTAATATTTGCAATAAAGCTAAACGACAACGGCTTTGATGACGCGCAAAATAGTTATCTGGAACATTATTTTATAAAAAAGGCTACTGATTTAGGAATGTCCACTTTGGTCGAGAATAAACAGATCCCAAAATGCCCCAAATTGTCAGCTCCTGCGCTCTCAGACCTACAACATTATATAAACACTATTGAAATTTTACTTTCCACTCTCGGTTTGAAATGTTTTCAAATTATGGAGACCCAGTCCGAATCTGTATTTGTATGCAAGGACAAGTACGGAAATATCGGCGAAGGCGAATACCTCGAAGACGGTTTCATGTTATATAAAGGCGCCAAATGCAGCTTGGAGCTGCATAAAGGAACAAAATCTCTGCCAATGCGGGAAGCCCTAATACAAGACGGAACTTTAAAAAAGTCCGGAGACCATTACGTATTGCAGTCTAATAAAATTTTTTCGTCCGTATCGTCAGCTTCTTCTATCATCCTTGGGCGACGTTCTAACGGATGGACGGAATGGAAAGACTCTAAAGGGAAAACACTTGACGAATTAAAACGTTAGCGAAACTTCTTATTGTTGAAGTGGTGTTAAATATACATATTTTACGAAAGACGTGTAAGTTAATGTTCAACTCCTCGTGGGGCGCGGGTAAGTTTATCTTCTTTAGCGTGTTGGTATCTTAGACTTGTTATTTTTGCTATAAGCTTAATTTCGTAAGTTCCTGATATTCGGGCTAAATTTTGTAAAAAAAATCTAATCACTTTCTTCCTGTTTTTGGGCTGTAAAAATTTCGAACGCTAAAAGGGTTTTCTGTTTAGGAGTGAATATTCAGCTATTTTTCCCACTATACCAGAGATTCATCTGTTAATGCATGAAGCAGTATTTTTTCTATTTTAATATAAAACTCAAATATTAGATAAATCAATATGCTCTGGCGAACTACAACAAAAAGGAATTTGAATCGTACTTTCCTGTTGCATGAACAAATAGGAAAATAGAACCCAAATGATTAGTGGGTAAAAAGAAAATAGGTATTTAGAGCAAATAGGTAAATAGGTTCCATACATTCAACTGATGGTAGATAAACCTTACTTTTCCCATACTAATTTGTTCAAAATGGTATATCTATAAATGTTCTAAGGGATCGATTTATCTAAATAGCTATTTGTCCTATTTACCTATTTTCCCTATTTTGCTTTTTATATGAGGTCGAAGATCCCAAGTAGATTAGCAAAGTAGGCTTTTATGCCTATAAGGAGCGTCAATTCTGCCAGTTCCTAATTTTGTATTTATCTTATTTGTATATTATTTTGCCTTCTGTAGGGATTTTTCGCCGAAGCCCTCTTAGAAGGGCAAGGCGAGAAAAATCCCTAAGGCAAAATAAAGACTGATAGATTTGCTGTAATGTAGGCAACTCTATGATGTTCCCGAAGGGGAAAGTAGAAATGAGTGCCCACTTTTGTTTCTTCATGTCAGAGCAAATATTGTTCCAATGCAGATATGGTAAGTGAGTCGAGAGATAGATTTTATTATCGCTAAACAGACAGGGGGCTGAAAGGAATCTTTTAACCAACAGCATACGGCAGGGACGTTCGGCAGGCCCGTTTCTTCTTGCGAATGGATTTTTTCAAATGTCCCAGGCGGGGTAAAAATATTATAAGACCAAAGCTTAGCCTCAAAGTAGGCTATATTTCATGCATTGAAATATATGCGTTTATTGAGGCAGTTATTTGGTGGGGAATTATTCTAATTTTCCTCGGATCCTGATCCGTAGGTTAATGTTTTATGCTGTTTTTTATTAGAATCTTGCGATTGTTGGTGTATGTTGGTAGGTTCTCTAAAACAATTAATATTTCTTGCATGCTCACTATGCGATATGAAGCTTTTTATTGCTTCTTTTATAAGGATTTTCCCTTAAAATTGCGAGCCGTTTTATATTTCAAAAGTCGGAGAAAATAAAACTTGAAAATGCCATTTCTTGCGTGCTTCAATCGATGCGATAAGTATAGGTTAATAGAGTCCGGAAATACTCCGAATATTTTCTTAACAGCGAACCGCTCGCCGTAAAATTAGAATAAATTAAGAACGCATAGAAGTTTTTAGGTGTCTAATTATTTTGAAGCTTTACAGAATCGCTTGATTGTGATTCTTTCTTGCTAAATTGGACGGTGGTGTTTTTGTAGGATGCCTTCGGGCAAAATATATTTATTCCATTGTCCGGTATTCTCTTTTCTAATCTCATTGATTATCGGAATCTGCCAACAATATGAATCCGGAAAATAAAAAATTAACCGCCTCAGGCCTTCCCAGAGTAGAGTTTGGAGAATGTACTGACAAAATACGCATTACCGACGACGGCGAAGCATACTACGGCATTACGAAGAAAGCCGCAATCGCAGAGGCTACGCGCTGCCTGCATTGTCCGAAACCTAGGTGCCAAATAGGCTGCCCAAACCATATAAATATACCAGAGTTCATATTTGATATCGCAAACGGAAATGTTGGAGACGCCGCAAAAAAACTCGCACTCCAATCTACGATGTCTGCAATTTGCGGCCGCCTTTGCAATCAGAACAAACAGTGCGAAGGCGCATGTGTCCTGGGAATCCGGGGGCAGCCTGTGGCAATAGGAATGCTTGAGCGTTTTGCGGCAGACTTTGTGCGCATAAACGGATATTCGGAGGTCCCGAAATGCAATCCTCCAACCGGCAAGCATGTCGCAATAATCGGATTGGGACCGGCCGGAATCACGGCGGCGGAAAAACTTGCCCAAATGGGGCATGCTGTCGAAGTTTTTGAGGGGCGCGATCTCCCCGGGGGAGTTACTATGTATGGGATTCCAGAATTTAGGCTCCCGAGGGAAATCGTATTTGAACGCGTTTCCAGGCTCGAAAAAATGGATGTCCGCATACACTATGGAATAGGCATTGGGGAGCCTCCGTACAGCTTGGACGAGCTTCGCGAACGCTACGATGCGGTACTTGTAGCCACAGGGGCTTGGAAGCCCATCACCATGTACATCGCGGGCGAGTATGCCAAGGGCGTCTATACTTCAAACGAATTCCTTGCGCGGTATAATCTGAGTACTATGTCCAGCGACAGCAGAATGATGGTTTCCCCAATTAGGGCTAAGAATGTCATAACAATAGGCGGAGGAAATGTCGCAATAGACACTTCGCGCGTGGCATTGAGGTGCGGAGCCAAATCGACTATTGTTTATAGGCGGACTATCGAAGAAATGCCCGCGCGCGCGGATGAAATAGCGACCGCAAAAAAAGAGGGTGTCGTTATGCTGGAAAATACGCTGCAAAAGAAGATTCTATACAATGAATCGGGATGTGTTTACGGCATAGAGTGCGTAAAGACGCGAATGGGCGATCCCGACGCCGACGGCCGCCGCACGCCCGTGGAAATACCAGGGTCGGAATTTGAGCTTCTATGCGATACTGTAATCCTCTCTACGGGGAGCAAACCGCGCGACAGGCTTGCAAGAAACTGCATGCACTTAAAGTTGAATCCCAACGGAACTATAGCCGTAAATCCTGAAACACTGCAGACTTCAATGGACAGTGTTTTTGCATGCGGCGATGTCGTGACCGGTCCCGATACAATAGTTGGTGCAATGGTGCAGGCGAAAAAGGTTGCCGAGAATATGGATAAATACCTGCGCGGAGAAATCTGAGGTAAATGCAAAACACGGCCGCAATTTCAAAATAGTCAGAAAACGGAGATTGATTGCAGCAGTTTTCGGTTTTTAGTTTTAATGGCTGTTTGTCTGGACTATATTAGATATGTCTATGGGCTAGCAGCTTAGGAAAATTGATTCTTTTAGGGTCTGTTTGGAGGCTGTTTGATGGCGCGACAGCGGTAATTTGCTTGGAAAACGCAGTAATTTAAAGGTCTCGTATACGCGGTTTAATCTAGAAAATGTTCGGCGACACTAAGAATAATAAAATAAAAGTTTAATGGGACCGAAACTTTGGCGCACATAAGCGACTTTTAAATAAAATGCTTTGCATGTTGCTTTGTGCGTATATGTTTTGTCCAATAGAATTTGAGGATATTTCTTGGTCCCGAATGTGTCTCAAAAAAAACAAATATTAGAATTTGCCTTGGATTTTGTCTTGTGCTGCATTCACGTCTGAAAATTACGCGGCTTAAGTCGCTTGCATTAAACTATTCAGGGATATTTTGGCTTTTTATGCGGGAACAGAATAAATTTACAGGCTAAACCCATTTGGCTTGAGATATCAAAATATTACAATAATTGCGTTTGCAGGCAGACGGCGCTAGATGCGATTTCAGTATAATACCAAGAGCGCAGTGCGGATAAAATTTGCGTATGGACTTTTTCTTATCGCAGTATATCTATGTCTTAAAATATATTAGGGCAACAATGGCGGCATAAATGAAACAAATACTATATTTAGAAACTATATTTAGATGCGCATTCCTTTTGGCAGCTGTATTGTCGGCGTCACTTCTACATGCGGGTGATCTCTATAAAAATGATAGAGCGCGCTGGATTGGCTATGTAAAAGAATTAACTCCCGATTTGAAACACAAGCTGGTCCGCCCTATTGCCATAGTCGGGGCGGTCAAGGATCCATCGGCTTTTCAGTCGTGGCGGGTTTGAAAAAGTCGTGGCGGTTTGAAAAAATTGGATTGCCGGAAGATATTTGCAATACGGATTTTCAAAAGCTTCAAAGCGTTGTTTTAGATTTCGGGAAACATTACACCGGCTTTTTTTCATTTTCTACAAAAATTATAAAAGGCGTTATGCACTCTCCCATTCGGCTAAAATTCCATTTTGCAGAGCTTCCGGCTGAATTAAACACGCCCCTAGACCCTTGGAAAGGCGGTTTGGCACGCTCATGGATGCAGGACGAAATTATAACTGTCACAGAACCAAACATAATTATGACTATACCTAGAAGAATGTCTTTTAGATATGTAAAAATAGAGGTAGTAGGAGAATGTATGTGGTTTGAATACGCGTTGGATAATATTCAGGTCAACGCTCAAACTTCCGCCGGCGAAATTAAAACATCTTTGGGAAAGGATTGTCCTAAAATAATATCGGGTATAAGAAACGTAGGGATAGAAACGCTCAAGGAATGCATGCAGGAAGTCTATGAAGACGGGCCAAAGCGCGATCGCAGGCTTTGGCTTGGGGATATGTATCTTGAAAATTTGGCAAATAGACACAGTTTTAAGAACTTTGCGCTAACAAAGCGCTGTTTATATCTGTTCGCATCTACTGCGGAAAAAGACGGTTTTGTTAATCCATGCTGTTTTGAGTTGCCGGTTCCGCACTCGCAGCAAAGCAGGTGCGTTCCTTATAGCCTTCTATTCATATCGGTTTTGTACGACTACCTTGCGGATACGCAAGACTACCGCACTGCAAACGACTTATGGCGCGTGGCCAAGAGGCAGATGGAACTTGTGTTGGAGAGTGTAGGCCCGGACGGTGTCTATGAAGCGCCTAAAAATGCGTGGATATTTTTTGACTGGCGCAAAGACTTTGATTACAATACGTCTATGCAGGCCTTGTGCGCAATCTCGCTGGACAAAATTGCGGAGCTGGCAAAAAAACTGGATAGGGAATCGGAAATTGAGGGCTGGAACGGTATTGCCGAAAAAATGCGCGCTGCGGCGAAAGAAAAACTATACTCTCCGGAAAGGCGTGTTTTCATTAGCGGGAAAAACAAACAGATTTCAGTTCTTTCGCAAGCATGGGCGACGCTTGCGGGATTTGCCGACGATGAAACTTGCCGAATTGCGATTGCCGAAGCGTTGGAGTCTGGCGATTCGGTAAAAGTCGGAACTCCGTACGCTATGCATTATGTTATTGAAGCCATGATAAAGTGCGGGATGAAAGCCGAAGCCCGCCGGCTGTTGGAGTCGTATTGGGGCGGTATGGTAAGAAAGGGGGCGGATACTTTTTGGGAGGTTTATGACCCGAATGACGACTATATTTCGCCTTACGGCTTCTTCCCTTTAAACAGCGCCTGCCACGCTTGGAGTTGCACTCCCGTATATTTTATACACGCTTATCCGGATATCTTTCAGAAATAAAACAAACGGAACTTTTGCCCGCAAGACGAAAGCCAGTGTTGCATTAAATCCGCAACTGCTTGGTTTGCGCCTGCAGAAACTTAAAATTAAATTATAAATTGGAGTTTTACTACAATGTTGTGCAGCTAAGTTCCGCTGCTTTGGGTATTATCCAAAATCTTTGGCGCGCAACGAAAGTTGCCGCTCCAGAGTGCCTTCAGAATTGCAGGGTGAATCTATGAAAGACAAATCTAAAAAATCAACCTATTCCACAACCTTTGGTGTTGACCCCATTTATAGCCGCTTAAATACAAAAAAGCGAACCGCCATATTTAACGCGGTTCGCTTTCTCACCAAATGGTGGGCGATGTAGGATTCGAACCTACGACATTCTGCGTGTAAAACAGACGCTCTAACCAACTGAGCTAATCGCCCTTTGAATTTTTGAAGATTGCATAGTGCTTATTTTAACTCGGCCTTCAAGCTTTTTTTTGCTTTTTCTAAAAATTTTAATAATCTGTGTGCGATTTCTATCCATAAGAGCCGCAACGCCCGTTTTTATAGCAGAGTTTTATCTCTCGGAAACGGCGGGTATTTGCCGGCGGATTATAAGAAAATAAATGTTTTTACGCTATATTTGCGCACAAAAGTTTTTATTTGCAGTCTAAAAAAAGAGAAAAAAAAGCTGGAAATGCATAGCTTAATTGTATTCAATTGCTTTTTCAAAACGATATGCGTTTTGTCGTTCGGCTTTGCGGGCGGCACTGCGTGCGCGTTCAAATGTACTTTAATATTATAAATACCCATGACATTTAGATTTGGAACGATAAAGGTATTCTTGGCTTTCGGTGCGTATGCAATGGCTTCTGCATTGTGTGCGTTCGGACAGGATGTTATTCAAATGGGAACCCTCGAACTAAAAAACGAGGCTACGGCGCTAATCGGCGAAAAGAGGTATGTCGAAGCTCGCCCGTACATGCATGAGCTTATAAAGCGCATAAACGACTCCACCGACGCGACGTTAAAGGCTCAGCTTGAAGAACTTTATTATTTTGACGCTTTTAGCTACTTGCAGGAAAACCAGGCAAACCCCTCTGACAAGCTTCTTATGAAGGCTATCGAAGGGTTTGATAAGGTAATCAACAACTACCCGACCGGAGAATTTGCGCGTCTGGCAATTGACGTAAAGGCATCGTGCTACGACGGAATGAAAAAATATGCTCAGGCGACAGAAACCCGCGGAAAACTTCTCCAGCGCCCGTTTGTAGACAAATTAAACAACAAGCAGCAGCTTGATGTCATACGCAAAATAGCAACTTCGCTTTACGCCTTGCGCGAATGGAAGCTTGGGGAAAAATGGTTTGACCTGCTGCTTCAAAGGTCATCCTCTGCGGAAGACAAGTCCCTTGCCGCATCGGGGCTGATTCAAACGGCTGTCGAAAAGAAAAATTACGATGCGGTAAAAAAATATTTGCCTTATATGGTATACAACACTCCGACGCGTTCGGATATCGCGTTGAATGTGGCTTTCTTAAAGGCGGGCGACGCCCTTGTGAAAGCTGAAAAGTATGGCGATGCTACTTTATTTTACAGTATGGTGTTCGGAAAAGAAACCATAGAGAAGAATCTCGCCCTCCACCTTGAAAGAGCGAAGAAAGTCGCGGCAAACGCAAAACGCATCAATAGCCCGAATGCAGCTGATTTGGAGGCCAAGGTAAAGTTGATAGAGAGCCAGCTTGAGGCTATGAAGGGCATTCAGTCGTATGCGGTCGACTTAATGGCGCGCTCTGCCCGCAATTATATGCTTACTGAGCGCAGTTATGAAAGTTTTTGGTCCTATTGGCAGCTTTTGCGCGCGTTCCCGGACCATCAAAATATAGAGGATTTCTATTACGCAGCTTTCATCGGCGCCTATCAAATAGGAAAATTGGACGAGATGTTTAAACTCGGAGAGGAGTATCTCGGCAAATTTCCGGACGGGCAGTATGTGCGCGATATCCAGCTGTATACAGCCCAATATTACCTGCAAAAGAAAGACTATGATTCCTTCTTTGCACTGGCGATGAAATTTATCGAGGAATACAATGATGACTCGCAGGGGGCTGATATGATATTCCTGATGGGCAAGGCTTGGTTTGATACCGGCAAATATTCCGATGTAATAAAGACCTTTGGCGAATATATAAAGAATTATCCCGACACGGCAATTATGGAGGCGTGCATGTATTGGTCGGGCATGGCGTATATGGCTCAAGGAAAATTTAAAGAGGCCACTAAAATTCTCGTTAAAATGATAGACGACTATCCTAACGGAACTTATTCCGAGGATGGCGCATACCGCCGTGGCGTGGCCGCATTTGGCGCTGGTGAATTTGAAATAGCGCGCGACACTCTTGAGGATTTCATAGCTAAATTCCCAAAGAGCAAATTGCGCGGCGAGGCGGAATTTTTCTTGGGCGATATTTACGCCAATGTAAACGAAGTCGATCTCGCCTTAAAGCATTATAAAGCTGTCGAACTATACACAAAAAATCAGAGCTTTATCGACAATGCATATATGCAGGCTGCCAAGCTTCTCCATAACGTGGACAGGTACGAGGAGGAATCGGACTTGATGGATGTTTATATAGAGCGTTTCCCGAAAGGCATAAGGTCGGAGGCTTCTTTTAACAAGGCAAAGGCAAAAGAGATGATGGGGCTTCCCGCGGATGCTCTTGCTATATACAAAGACGCAATTGTTAAATACGGCGCTAATCCCAAAGATGACGGCGTAGATAAAATGATATTGGATTTCGATAGAATGTGCACTACAAACCTCGAAAAGCTCAAGGCAACGGTTGAATTCTTAAACAAGCTTTTGACGGATGACAAAATGGCGACGGTCCGCCGCGCAAACAATGCGTCCGAAAGGCTTCCGGAGCTTTTGTATTTCATGGTTGAAGTTCCCGCCAAGAGGTACCGCTATTTCCAAGACAATCCGAAAATAGACAAGCGCCTGTATGAAAAATTTAAGCGCGACAAAGCTTTCGGCGCCAACTTATATAAAGACAAAACCATTCTAAAAAATCTTTTTGACCGCTATTCAGCCCAAATTGCGGCTTATCCGCAGGGCGGCACCGAAAAAGTGTTTAACGACATCCTTTCCGACGCTTTAAAGGCAAAAAATAATACATTGGCCTTTAGAATAATGATGGGGCTAGACTCAATAGGAAAGCCTGTAAAGTACGATAAGATGTTCACGGCGGACGACTTGAAAAATTCATCCGTGAGAACGCTCGTCTGGATTGCCAAGATAAACGAAAAATACGGAGCCGATGAAGCGCGCAAGGCGTTTAGGGAAGCTCGCAATCGTGATGAGTATGATTACCTTATAGACGTAATGTTCGGGGAGGCTGCTCTTGAAGAGCGCCAAACGAATTGGGACAGGGTATTGGCTATATATCAAGAAATCCAAGACAATTTCCCTTCGGATGAACGCGCAGCAGACGCAGCCTTGGCTAAAGCAGACGCCTTTGCAAAGTTGGGGAAGCACGATAAAGCCATTGCCGAATACGAGTCTGTCCTCCGAACCCCGGCATGGCGCGGCAACGCGCACGCGGAGGCTCTATACAAACTTGGAAAAATAGCGCAATTGGATTCCAAGATAGACGCGGCGTTGATGTATTACGACAGATGCTATTTAGGGTTCGCAAATTGCTATAAGTGGACCGGGAAAGCTTTGTTGTCGGCCGCCCAGTTGCTCTCGGCCCAAAACAACAAAGACAAAGCTAAAGAAATATGCGATGAATTCTTGGGCAACAAGCTCAATGAGGCTTCGCCCGATTTCTCCGAAATAAAGCAGTATCGCCTGACACTATAATTCTTTGACACCCCGAAAGGAGAAACTTTATGAAATCTTTAAAGACAACATCGTTGATACTAGCATCGGTTGTGGCGGCGTCTCTTGCTTGCGCGCAGTCTGCTTCGGCAGTGTCCGGCGCAAAGCCGGCGGATGGCGCCTCCGTGCAGTCGGATGCAAATAAAGACCGCTCGTACGTGGAAGATTACGCGGATAAAAAGCCGACCATTGTGATGGTTGATGCCAGCGCCGGAAAAGAAACTCCAGTGACTTTAATTTCCGCATCTGAAAAGGACTTTAAATTTAAAGATTCTAGCGGAGGAGAGCTGACCGTTCCCAAGAAGTCTAAATCGTTTAAATTTGCCGTAAAGACCGACAGCAACTGGGGGCGCGCACGCAAT
>FR901554.1:13207-17137 GCA_000438015.1 Coraliomargarita sp. CAG:312
GGGGGCGCGCACGCAATGCGTACGCGGCGGGAAATTGGGACGAGGCTATTGTGTATTTGCGCCCGATGGTTTATCCGCTTCTGCAGTTGACACCGTTTGACGAGGAAGCATGCAAGGTGCACGGATTTGTGGAAATGTACATTTCCTGCCTGCTAAACGCAAATAGGCTTATAGAGGCAAAAACGCTGGTGCTGGCAATGCCGATTCCGGAAATTCCGCCGTCTTTGCTGTCGTCTGTAATATCCGTCGCGGACGCATTGGCTAAAAGCGGGGATGTAAAAGGAGCTTTGGCGATTACCGATAAAATATCTTTCGACGCAGATACAATGTCTGCAATGGAGGATATGATGGGATTGTTGGCGACGCTTCGCAAATGCGGCGCAACAAAAGAATGCGTGGTTTGGTATACAAAACTCGGCAATATGGAAGGAAATCCTTTTAAGAGTGAATGCGTGTTGTGGATGGTTTATTGCGACATGCAATTGGGCAATAAAATGTCTGCCGAAGTCTATTTATCTTCTATGAAAGTAGAGCGCTCTGAAGAGGCTTTCTCGTTGTTGCAAATGATAAAGGGAATGCTTAAGGCGACTGCTGAAAAACCGAATTTTGGCGAGGCGCTGGACCTTTACGCCGAAGGCATAGTTTTTGGCAATCTCTCCAGCCCTTGGATGCCTGAACTACTTTACAATGCCGGTATGGCTTACAAAAAAATGGGCAAATTTGTGGCTTCAAATGAAATCTTTCTTCAAATAGCCGCTCTTTACCCGGACGATCCTCTTGCAGCCCGCGGACAAAAGGAAATCGTGAAGATTGAAAAGAAACCCAAGAAGGTTGTTGATGAAGACGATGAAGACTACGAGGACGACGAGGACTACGAAGACGAAGAATAATTTTTTCAAAGGGAACAAATAAATATGAAACTCCATCATTTCAGGCCAAAAAAGGAAAAACGAGGTCTCCTTTATCAAGTATTTATTATAGTTGCGATACTTCAGATAGGATTGTTGTTGACGTTTAGCGGCTATGTTGTCACAATGTCGATTATAGAGCCGGAAAATAAATTTGACGCTCCTCCGACATTGGAAAAAGTCGACAATGCTCCGAAGGAACAGAGGGTTCGCGTGCAGCAGCAGCAGAAAAAGTCGCGCAGGGTCACAAAGCGCATTGAGATTGCCAATCCTACAAATGTAAATACTCCCGACATCAAAATTGAAATTCCGGCATCTTTCGGCACCGGCGGAGGTATTACAACGGTTTCAGAACGCGATATGACCGCGGGAATGAAAATCTCAATTCCGACTCTCGACTTTATGGGGATAAAATCCAAAGCCGAAAGAGTTTTAATTTGTTTGGATGCCGGTCCTTACCTCATGACTGACGAACGAGGCGGTTTGGATACTTATAAGGTCATCCGCGAAGATATTAAAAAGCTTGTAAACGGCCTTCCTTCTACAGTTCTTTTTAATTTGATGGCTTTTGACGTCAGCAATGGAACCACCATAAACTTTTTCCAGCGCAGTTTGGTGGCTGCAACCGCATTCAACAAGCGCATTGCCGCCGACTGGATAAATCCAATAAACGTGAGCTTGAATAAAATAGGCCCCGGACCTAACAACTACAAGCTGAAGTACGAATTTTTGCCCCAACCGCCGCAGTCGCCCGAATACAGCCCTTATAAATCTAACATATACCGCATTTACCAGGCGGCTTTGGAGCAGGGGGCCGACACAATCTATATCCTGACCACAAATTGGGTCGATCCGGAAGAAATCAAGATGCCTTGGACGGACGCTGAAATTGAGCGTTACCGCAGGGCGCAGGAACGCTACGCAAAAGAAGTTGAACGCCAGCGAAGGGCTGCCGGGTGGAACGACGACAAACAGCAGGAATATGACCGAAAGGTTGCAGAAGCCCGCGCTGCCGGCATAAAGAAAGCCCGCGAATGGATTAAGAAAGAAAATGCTCGCCGTAAACAGAAAAACATTCCGCTTTATACCGGGACTCCGGAGCAGGCAATGTGGGAGAATAAGTTCTATGTAGAGCCTACTCCGCGTCCTCCGGCAGTAAAGGCTAAAAAACCCGAGGCAAAATTTAAGTCGTACGGCAGGGTTGGCCTGTTTAAATATTATAACAAGTTGTTTAAAGAGGTTTACTTTGACAAGAATATGAAGCCTCCGGTTGTTAATATGATCGTATTTAAGGGTGAAAAGGAGGAATGGACAGCGGAACAAAACAAGATAATTCGTTCCTTTACAGCTGCAAACAACAACGGACGCAGCCGTGTGCTTAAAGGGTTAAAGCCTGTCTCAGAATACGATTAATTCCAAATCCAAGGACTTTTTCAAACTCCGCCTTAAATTGGGCGGAGTTTTTTTTTGCAAATCTTGGCGCAAAAATTTTGCGCGCGGTTTTGGCTTATATGCTTCTCCTGCAAAATGTATCTTAATTTTATACTTGTAATAATGTAAGAAAGTATTTTATAAAAGCATCATGAAAAATATTTTTTGCGCTTTTCTTATATTGGCCCTCATGTGCAGACTAGGCTATTGTACGGATTTTTATTGGGGTAATCATGAGGGAACAGATTGGGGCAATTGGGGTGTCAATTGGACTTATCAAGATGGTACGGGGGCTTCTTCTCCCCCCGGGTCTGCGGATAATGCGATATTCGACGTCAGCGTTATGGATTTTACAGGCGGAGCCACAATGACGCGCGACGAAACGGTAAATAATCTAATTTTTAGAAATCATTACACGGAGTCAGACGGCGTAAAGACGGGAAAAAGTTTTTCTATTTCAGTCAGGGGCGGACTCGGGTCACATAACCTGAATATTTTGGGAAATCTCGTTAAAGAAAGAGGCGAATACGATGCTTCTTCTTACATAATGTCAGGAAGCGCGGATGACCGCATAACGGTAAATGTGCTCGGAAAGGAAGGAGAAAGCGACTCCGGAAATATAGTATTGGGCGATTCTTCAAATACTGGCAGCTACAAAGGAGACCTTTATTTGGGCGGAAGTTCAATTTCCTCTTCACTCGCAAAACTTACTGTTGCCGGAAATATAAACCTCTATTGGGGCGGTTCATTGTATCTAAATGTAGGACAAAATAGCGGCACAATAGAAAATCCCGATGTTGTAATAAACGGTGTTATAAATTATAACGGTTCAGGCGGCGATAATCCTAGATTCGGATTGCAATCTTGTACAGACGGCAATGAATTTAACACTGTCATACAAGTCGGCGGGGCAAAGGGAAACGGAGTAATGTGCACAGAATCCGGCACAAAGGGTTCAGCGACTCTTGTATTTGCAAATGCTGCCGGTACATCTTATGAGTACAATGGATTTATAAGATCAGATTCCCCCGATACTAAAATAAAAATAGTAATGAACGGGGAAGGCACTCAAATTCTTCGCCCAACTTGGGAGCCGGATTTGCATTTTAGCTTCAACGGATTGGAAGTTCGCAAGGGTACAATGGAAATTTTTAGCGTGGCGAGCGTGGGCGACATAGAACTCACGGGAGGAAATCTTAAAGCCATTGGCGCAACCGCAAAACTTTCGACTGAAACCAGCTCCTCGTTAAAAAATGCGCAACTGCACGGAGATAATCTAATCTGGACGAGCGGCAAAATTTTAACGAACATTTCAATGGACGAAGACGGAAACGCCTTGGCGTCGATGATTTATCTTTCCGGAGCGCTGAAAAAAGGAGAGGGGTTTACCAAAGCCGAGTTTGAATTTAGCGGGGATGTTCTGTGGTATCTGAACGACTGGATTCAGATAATGAGCTTTGAAGGCGGCGCTGAAGATTTCGACGCATCTGATTTCGTTGCTAACACGTTTAACGATGAGTGGGGCGCGGTGTTTAAAATAGAAGACAACGCCCTGTACGTCAAGTATACGGCCGTTCCGGAGCCCGCTGTG
>FR901554.1:17166-21286 GCA_000438015.1 Coraliomargarita sp. CAG:312
CGCTGTGGCGGCGGTGATTTTAGGCGCATTCGTGTTTGGAATTGCGGCATGGAAAAAAAGAAAATAAGGCTGCAGGCGCATATTAGTACATTTTATTCAAGTAGAAATAGGATTCCAGTTCAAATTGGGCTGGAATCCTTCTTTTTTATAAGTGTCACAATAACTTTAAAAGGTTGACACAAAATAAATTAATCTTATCAATTATCAATATATATAAAAGGAGTCCGCCAAATGAAAAAGTTTGTTTCTGCTTTATTTGTTATTTCATATGCTCTCTTAGTTTATTCCGACGACTATTATTGGGGCAATAATGAAGGTTCTTGGTGGGGCAATTGGAGCGTCAATTGGTCCGATGAAAACCATGTAGAAAAAGCCCATAAGCCCTATGCAACCGACAATGCAATTTTTGACGTTAACTTTATGGATTATAAAAATAACGCCGAAATATCCACATCGGAAGAAACTGTTAAAGATATTATATTCCAAAACCATTATACCGAGACTGATGGTGTAAGAACGTCGAAGGGTCATACTATTACATCCACAAACAATGCAAATCCAACGCTTACCGTTACCGGAAATATAATAAAGTATCGCGGTGAAAGTAATGGCGATTCAACTATTTCATCCGAAAAAGCTGATAATCGCTTGACTTTAATTGTTTCTGGGACGGAGGGAGACTCTTCTACGGGAAACATTATTGTGGGCACTGCAGACGATCCAACATCGGGTATATCGGGCAATTTAGTATTGGGCGCCAACACGTCGGGAGGGGCTTTGGCAAAAATTGAAGTCGCAGGGGATATCGTTCTAAATAAAACCTCAAGTATTTATGTAAATGTCGGAACCGGAAGCGGAAGCAGCGACAATCCGGATATGGTTGTAAAAGGCATCGTTAATATGGCTGGATCTGACGGTCAAAATCCGAATTTTTATGTGAACAACCAAGTAGATGGGGTCGTAAAAGATACATATTTAAAAATCGGTGGATTAACCGGCAACGGATCATTTGTTACAAATTATGATTCTTGCGGAAATACAACTGTCGAGCTTACAAATGCGGCAGGAGTATCTTGTAAATATGAGGGTTTTATAAAAACAAATTCTGAAAACTCTTCCATAAAGGTGATAATGAACGGAGAAGGCACGCAATCGCTTCTTCCCACATGGGAGCCGGATTTGCATTTTAGTTTCAATGGCTTGGAAGTTCGCAAGGGCACAATGGAAATTTTTAGCGTGGCGAGCGTGGGAGATATAGAACTAACGGGAGGAAACCTAAAAATAATGGGAGCCTACGCCAAATATTCAACCGATTCGTCTTTCTCTCAAAAGCCTCCGCAACTGCACGGCGATAATCTGATTTGGACGAGCGGCAAAATATCCGTATCGGTCGGAATGGACCAAGACGGAAACGCACAGGCGGCTATGCTTTATTTGACTGGCGCTTTAATGAAGGGAGAGGGATTTACCAAAGCTGAATTCGAATTTAGCGGGGATGTTCTGTTTTATCTGGACGAATGGATTCAGATAATGAGCTTTGAAGGCGGCGCTGAAGATTTCGACGCATCTGATTTCGTTGCTAACACGTTTAACGATGAGTGGGGCGCAAAGTTTAAGATAGACAATAATGCTTTGTATGTCACGTACACAGCAATTCCGGAGCCGGCTGCAGCTGCGGCGGTCTTGGGTATATTTGCGGTTGCAGTTATGCTTGTCCGCAAGAATTTACTGAAAAAAACAAACAAATCCTTTTAATATTATTGCTTCCGGTAATGCTGGCGGCCTAGAGGTTGTTTTGGGGAAAAATAAATACGGAGTCTAAAGTCTGATATATTCAGGCTCACATCAACTTTCATTGTAATCCGGATATATTGTTTGTGCGGCCTTAGGTTGACAAAGCTTGTTCTCGTATGAGCGTTTATTTAGGCTAAAACTTTTATAGAACACAAAAAAACGCGGCAATTCAAGAAATTGCGCGCGTTTTCTTATTTTCGGTTTATTGCAAATATTAATGTTTCAGCAAATCGCGTACAGTTGCCATAACGTTGTCAACATAACGTTTGGGGACATAAGGTTTATTTCCATCAACCATAGACCCCTTTGTATCCACTTCTACGCGGTTGTCAGAGACATTGAATGAGGCTATTGCAGTCTGCCGTATTTCAGTCAGCTTTGCCTTAATCGGGTTTCCGTCGCTTTCTATATACCATCCCCTCCTTTGCAAGGCCTGCAATACTTTTGAATGAAGGGAGTCTTTAGATGCTTCCAGCCCCGGATATTTAAGGACATATTCGTTTCTTCCCGCCATTGCGTAGCTATCTTCGCTGACGTAGAGCGCGCAGCCCGAAGCTAATACAAATAAGCAGGAAAGAAGGGCGATACTTAAATAATTCTTCATGCTTTTTCCTTTCTTGTAGAATTTGAAACAGGATGTTGCCTGCATCTTATTTTGTCAAACAATACTTCATCTATTTTAATGCAACCTGACACAGGCGCAGACGGCAATTTTGCGTATTTATTTTTAAGGTAATTTAGTCTTCTATTCCGACAAATTTTCCGGCGGCGTTGAATTTCAACTCCAAGCCGTTTGCAAGTTCTACTTCCCACCCATACTTTTCCTTAGATGCGGATTTGATTTTTTGTCCCTTATAATTGTTTTCCAAATATGTTGCAATGTCAGCCGGAAATATTGATAGCGGAATACCGGTAAACTTGCTTTCAATATCAGTCCATTGTCCGGTTGAATCAAACTCAATTTTACTTCCGTCGGATAGCGTGGCGTCATATTCAACAGGTTTCAATAAGGCTTTGTCTATTTCAAATCCAACTATTTTGGCATTGGGGAAAATTTTGGCTGCAAATTCAAGCGCCGGCTGCGGAAGTTTGGAAAGGTCGGTTGAGATTTCTCCGGCGCAGAGATATGCGCAGGGCAATACGGCTGTTATAATAAACGCCACGATTCTAATAAGTCTTTGTTTACGTTTCATATTTAATCTTTATTGTGCGAGATTTTAAAGTTCAAGCATAATTAAAAGGCGTATTTTTGTCCTTATGCAACTTAAATTAATATGCGGGATGTCACTTGCGGACGATATTTTTTTATCGCGGCTTTTTATTGAAACAACGTACTTTTTCATCAAGTAATATTTGCGCTATTTAATTGACCCGGCGAACAGGCGATTTATATTCAACATAAGCAAATGTTAATTTGCGGGTTCATTGTTTTGTACAAATAATAAAGAACTATAAATAATGTAGCGATGGAAATAAAATTTATCAAATTTATGGTAGGCTTTTTGTCTCTGCCGATGCTTGCGGCGCTTATATTCGCCCATTGCATTGCCAATGCACAAGTTGCCAAGAATTCTTTTATACAAGATATTTTTTCCGGGATGGCGTCCGCAAGAAAAGCTTCTGAGACAGATAAAGCGGCGGTAATGAAGTTTATAGAAGACTTTAAAAAGACGTTCGAAAATCTTCCTGATGGGGAATCTATAAATTCTGTGTATATTAATAAAATTATTGAAGGATTGGATAAAATAGATGTTTCCAAATGCCCGCCAGAGATTAAAGAAAAATTTGATGCGTTTGCAAGAGATGTGAGAAATCAACTCGGAGAACTCGAGAAATTTTTTAATAGGGAATATTTTTCAGGTAAAATCGATTTAGGGGAAAAGTTTGAAGATTACGTAAAATCAAAACCTGAAGTCGCCGCAAAAATAGACAATATATCAAAGTCGCTCCAAAAATCAGCGCAAGAATTTATGGCTTCATTGGTTCCATATATTGCGCGTTAAAATTGCGCGATTATGCGCCTTCAATTAAAAATGGTAGCGTAGCGGAAAACTAATATTTTTTTTGAGCTAAATATCTTTTGGGATAAAAAATTATATCTTTATCTAGCAAGGCGCCGTTGGCAATATATGGCTATATAAAACTTTATGCCTACTCGTGCATTGTAAGTTTTGAAGTGATTATTTGAAACTGTTTCTTAGCAAAGCAGGTTCCCTTTAACTTAACACGGCAGTTTAAGAATGCGCCTTATAATATTTGTCTTTATGTGGTATTTATCCGCTCTACGTCAAAGGTTGTGGAATGGTGGGAAAAAAAGAGGGCAAAG
>FR901555.1:0-7654 GCA_000438015.1 Coraliomargarita sp. CAG:312
GGTTCGCATACCGAACCGCCGCGAAATTCGCAGCAAGCGCTCGCTAATAAAAGCGCCCTGCCAAACCCATAAAATCTGCTATTTAACCACTATATTAGATGTGTGCTCGCCAATGAATACCGAAGGGGAATCCTGTTTTATCTTTTCCCCAAAATAATTTATGTTTTCGAGAGTAATGTTCTTAACGTCGTGTTCGGCATCGCGGCCCTTTGCGTATATCATACCCTTAAAAGCGCCTTTTTTCCCGGTAACTTTTACATTTTTTATTGTGATGTCTGCAACCCTTCCGGCTGTTTTGCTTCCTCTATAATTTGTTATGCGGGGATTGGCAATCATAAGCGGCATATCCTCTCCGTTGGAACGGATGTGGATTCCGTCAAAATGCATGTTCGTCATTGGCATTTCATTTGTGGCTTGCAGCCATATTATGGCATGCGACCAGTAAGCCTCCGGATCAACATACTCGGAATAAAAAGGCACATAAAGGTTGCGGCACTTAAGATTGGTCATGGCAGGAGTATGGCATTCATACCCGATTCGGAAAGTATTGGCCGAGTCTGTCCAAAGAATCGAGTCCTCAACAACCATATTCTCGCACGGCAAATCTCCATCCATTCCCTTTATCGCAATAATGTCGTCCTCTGCGCGCACGAAACAATTGCGGATAACAACATTGCTAGAGTTGCATATGTCTATGCCGTCGTCGTTAATCATTCGCCCGGTGCAAATATTTAGCCCTTCAACAAGAACGCCGTTGCAGTCTCTGAACACCAGCGACCAGCTCATAGTGTCCTTTATTATTATATCCCTTATTTTGAGATTCTTGCACTTTATGAAATTTGTGACCCCGCTGTAAAACCGCTCACGGTTGTCTGTGCTTAAAATACCACGGCCGCAAACTGTTATATTGTCGCCATTGGCGTTTATAACGGATTTTACAACCGCTCCGCCGGCTATGTAAAGAGTCTGGTTGGATTTTAAGTCTATTTTATCCTGTATATGCAGGCCGGGACCGAAATAAACGACATTGGGATCGTCCTTTGACGGAACATCCTTTTCAATTGCGTTGCCGAAAATAACCAAAGGCATTCTGCGCTCGTTTCTGATTACAACAACCTTAAACGGCTTGTCCGCCTTGAAAGAAACAACTCCGTCCTTCGTCTCGGCCTTGAATATCTCCGGGAAGAGTTCTGCCTTTTTCATGGACTTTCGCGAAACCACTTTAACATCTACAACCCCCTCAAAATCGAAATAGGTGAAATAATATTCCCCCCCTTCAAACTTTGGCGAAAGCGCCTTGTAGATATCAAGTGGCTTTCCGTTTACCGTGACCGTGTATGTAGATAAAACTTTCTCGGTAACGGGCGCTGGATATGTTATAACTTTTGTTTCTTTAGCCTCTTGAGCGCCGGCATAATTAGCAAGCACAAAAAAAAGCCAACCCACCATTAGTAAACTTAATTTTTTCGTCATAGCGGAAATAATTTTGCCGACTAAAAAAAATCTTTCAATAAAAAAACGCACCATCCCGGCATGCGGGCGCAACTGTTCACGCTCGGTTTTCCCCAATGCAGCAATACCCCCGCCCCGCCCCAAAAACGACAAAAAAAGCTTGCGTATTTGCGCCGATGAAATTTGCTTGATTCCTTTAAAACAGACGACTTACGCAAGACAAATTTAAGCGGTCGCACTCAAGGGATAAATTTTATCATGGAAACGAAAATCAACGAAATTTTAGCCAAAGCCGAAAATTCTCTGCCTCTGGCAAAAACAAAAAGCGACGTCGCAAGCATAGGCGCCGAAATAACCGGTCCCAACGGAACGCTTACCGCGCTGATGAAGATAATCCCGACCTTGGACAAGGCCCAGAGACCCATAGCCGGCAAGCTTATAAACCAGGCCAAGCAAAAGATTGAACCCATGATAGCCGCGGCCTACGCCAGAATAGAAAATGAAGAAATGGCGGCGGCTTTGGGACCTAAGCCCGATATAACCCTTCCAAATATAGACGCTCCCGCCGGGACCCTTCACCCGCTTACTCTCACAATCCGCCGGATATGCGATATTTTTAAGCGCGCGGGATTTACAGTAGCCGAAGCCACCGACTTGGAAACCGAATGGTTCTGCTTCGACGCCCTAAATACCCCCGCCGACCACCCCGCGCGCGACGCGCAAGACACCCTGTTTATGCCGCGTGACGCAAAATCCGGAAACGTTGCCAAACACGCAGACGAACTTTATCTTTTGCGCAGCCATACGTCGTCCGTGCAAATACGCGCAATGCTTAAAGAGGGAGCTCCCATAAGGATTCTCGCTCCCGGCAGGGCGTTCCGACGCGACACGGTCGACGCGACCCACTCGGCAAACTTCCACCAGATAGAATGCCTTTACATAGACAAGAACGTCCGCCTGACTGATTTAAAGTCGGCCTTGGACTACCTATTTAAAAATCTATTTGGCAAATCCGCAAAAACGCGTTTGCGCCCAAGCTTTTTCCCATTTACAGAACCAAGCTTTGAAGTCGACTTTATGAGTTCGGACCTCGGGAAGCTCAGCGACAGGTGGATTGAGATAATGGGATGCGGAATGGTGGATCCCAACGTGCTTAAAAATGTTGGGCTAGACCCGGACGCATATAGCGGATACGCTTTTGGATTGGGCGTTGAACGCGTTGCAATGCTTATGCACTCGATAGACGACATCCGCCACTTTTATACAAACGACGTGCGTTTTCTGCGCCAATTCGGCAACAGATAAGAATCCCCCAAAGGAAAGATTTTTAAAATGAAAGTAAGTTTAAATTGGCTGAATAAATATGTAGACTTGTCGGGCATAGACCCCCAAAGCATCGCCGACGCCCTCACAATGCTTGGAATAGAAGTCGAAAACATTGAGACATACGGGCTAAAAAAGCTCGACAACGTAGTGGTCGGCGAGATTCTAAGCCGCCAAGACCATCCAGATTCCGACCATCTTGGAGTTTGCAGCGTAAAAGTAAGCCAGGCTGAACCGCCCCTTCAGATAGTCTGCGGGGCGTCAAACTACAAAGTTGGCGACAGAGTTCCAGTGGCGCTTGTCGGAGCAAAGCTTCCCTCGCCCGACGGCAAAGTCTTTGAAATAAAAAAATCCAAACTTCGGGGAGTCGAGAGCTGCGGAATGATGTGCTCCGGCAGGGAAATCGGGCTGGACAACGACCACAGCGGATTGTTGATTCTTAAAGACCGCCCCGAAATAGGAACGCCGATTAACGATGTATTTACAGATTCCGACACTGTCTTTGAAATAGAGCTTACCGCAAACCGCGGAGACTGCCTCAGCCATATCGGAATAGCAAGAGAACTCGCCGCGCGCTTCGGCAAAGAACTTAAATATCCAGAGCTGAAATACTCCCCTAAATATGTCGAGATTCCCGACGGAGGATTTCTAAATGAAGTAAAATTGGAAACTCCCAACTGCCCGCTCTACACGGCGGTTTCAATAAAGGGCGTAAAAATCGGCAAAAGCCCCGATTGGATGCGCAGGGAATTGGAAGCTGTTGGACTGCGATCAATCAATAATGTCGTAGACGTCACAAACTACGTCATGATGGAATATGGACAGCCCCTGCACTCTTTCGACGCCAGGCTCTTAAAAGGCGGCAAGATAATTGTCCGCCAAGCGCGCGAAGGAGAAGGAATACAGACTCTAGACGAAAAAATATACAAGCTTACCGGCGAGGCCATGCTAATTTGCAACGCAGACTCCGCCATAGGCATTGCGGGAGTGATGGGAGGCCTAAATTCCGAAGTCAAAGACGATACCCAAGATGTCGTTATAGAATCGGCCTACTTCAACCCCGGCAACGTACGCGCCACAAGCCGCAAATACGGAATTTCAACCGATGCCGCATACCGCTTTGCGCGCGACGTTGACCCAAAGGCGCTGCTGGACGCGTCCCGTCGCGCAGTCGACCTGATCCTCGAAACTGCCGGCGGAGAGGTTGTGGGCTCCACTTGCAAGGTTGGCGCCGCTCCCCGCGGAGACAGGGATATTGAAATATCGCGCGCGTATATAATCGACAGGCTTGGATTTGAGGTCGGTAAAGACGATATTTCAAAGGCGTTTTCGTCGCTCGGTTTTATAGTCAAGGACCTGGGCGAAGAAAAATGGAGCATAACCGTGCCTTCATTTAGAAGCGAAGTTGACAGGCCGATAGACTTGGTGGAGGAATTCGTACGCATATGGGGCTCAGACAAAATCCCGGAAACCGACTTGAATTGCGCCGCGCTGCTGCGCGATGACGATCCGCTGTTCAAATACAACCGCAACGCAGCCAACTATCTGTCTTCAATAGGGCTAAACGAGTGCCAAAACTACACTCTAAGAGACAGCCAAAAACAGGCAAAAATCCATTCCAACTCGGATTTTCTGAAACTGGCAAACCCGCTTACTAGCGACCAAGACAGCTTGCGGGCGTCGCTGTTGGACGGAATACTGGACGTTGTAAAATACAACTTGTCCAACGGAAACGATTTTTATGGCTTCTTTGAAAACGGAAAGATTTTCAAGGCCGACAAAAACGGGGAAATAAACGAATACTCGTCAACCGCCTTTGCAATCGCAGCCGACTGCGGCGGGCGCAACTGGAAATCCCGCCAGGCGCCTGACTTTTTCACGGCTAAGAAAATTGCTTTCGACTTGCTGTCGGTCTTGGGAGTGGACGCTTCCCGCCTAAACTTGTCCGAGCTTGAATCTCCTCTATGGCAGAGCGGATTTGCTGCCGCATGCGGTTCCGAAAAGCGCGAAGGTTTTTGCGTCAATTTCGGCGCGGTAAGCGTGGCGCACTTGCGCGAATTGGGAATAGACAAAATCGTACTGGCCGGAGAAATATCCTTTAGGCCTGAAGTCGCCGGGCGCAAAAAAGGAGCCGAAAAATTCAAAGCATTCAGCGCGTTTCCTCCCGCCGTACGCGACATAGCAATAATAGCCGACAAAAACGAGAAGGCATCGGAAATTGCGAACGAGATAACCAGAATCGCAAAACAAAAGCTTAAGGGGGCATCGTTTGAGCTGGAAAACCTTTCCATTTTCGATTCGTACGAAGGCAAGGGCGTGGCCGAAGGCTCTAAAAGCCTAGGGTTTGCGCTGTCTTTCCGGTCGAGCGAAAAAACCCTGCAGACAGAAGAAGTTAACAAGGTTTTTGACGCAATCTGCCAAGAACTCTCTAAAAAGCGCAAATTGCGCATCGCTTAATTTCGGGAAATAAAGGTCGAAAAACCACTATGCCAAAAAGAGACGAAGCGGAAATGACGTTCCTCGAACATCTCGAGGAAATGCGCTTTGTCATACTCAAAGCAATCGGCGTATTCGTCATAGCTTTCTGCGGAGTTTTGATTGGGTTCGGCTACTTCAACTCATTGATGCTGTATCCGCTAAACAGCGCAAAAGCAAAATTGGCCGCATGGGAGTCATTCTCAGAGGAAAAGACCCCTATTTCTGAGCAAAAAATGGGGCCCGTATATTTGGAGATGAAGTCCGAAGACGGTAAAACTACAAAAAAAGACGGACCTTATTACATCGTCCCCAAAGACGACTCTTTTGAAATTTTTAAAGATTTTAAAAGCGCCCCAAAAGACGGCTGGTATTCCGACATTAAACTGCGCTCAATGTCGTTTGCTACGCCTATTGTGGTCTATTTTTACGTCGGATTCCTAGGCGCCTTGGGTTTGTCGCTGCCAGTGGTATTCTATCTTGCCGCGAAGTTTATAGCGCCGGGGCTGACAAACCAAGAGCTTAAAATGTTGCGACCCGGCGTAATAGCGGCTATCATACTATTTTGCGTAGGCGCATGCTTTGCGTTCTTTTTTATACTGCCGATGGGAATCGCATTTATGTCGTGGCTTTCGCAGGGAATGCAGCTGGAAATGTTCCCAGACGCGCAATCGTATTACAGCATGGTGATTTTTGTCACAATCGCAATCGGAGTGACCTTTCAGCTGCCGCTTCTCGAATTTATCTTGATTTATTTGGGAGTCTTAAATGTACAATGGCTGAAAAAGAACCGGCGTATAGTATTTCTGCTAATCCTGATTTTTGCGACAGTGGTGACACCTCCCGACGCGCTTACTCAGATATCGCTTACAATTCCGCTATATCTAATGTATGAAATAACGCTTTTCTTGGGCCAAAGAGCCCGCAGCAAAAAGCTAGCAAGAGAAGCAAGAGCCGAAAGGCTAGCTGAACTCCGCGACGAGCGCGAGCGCAAGGAATATGTCGAAATGATGGCGAAGGAGCGGCTCGCCGAAGAAAAAGCTGAAGCAGAGGAATCCGAAATAGATCCTTCCATAGACACGTCCCACTATTCCCTGCCCGACGACTATGACCCCAACGAAATACATCCGACCCCCGAAGAGTACGGATACGCCTCCTACGACGAAATGCCCGACGGGGAAGAAAGCGCTTACGCATTGGATTCCTACATTAATTACGGCAATTTAGCCAAACCCGTCCCAAATTTCTCGCCAAACTGGGAACTTAACAAACCCGACCTCAGTTTCATGGCTCCGGACTGGAGCCTGAACGAAGCGCAACCTGCTCCGCAAGAACAATCCGATCCGCAAGAATCTTCCAATGCGCCGGCTTTGCCGTCCGACGGCAATGACTCAACTCCTTTAGAGCAGGCATCCTCCGAAAAAACAAAAGGCGAACCCTCGGCGGAAGAAAATCTTTCAGGAACAACAGGGGCAAAAGAGCTGTCTGAATCCAAGGGCGAAGGCATGGACGAAAACAAGCCGGAACAACAAAAAGATAGCCCGCAAATAAAAGATGAAAACACCCAGCCTTGAGAAATTGCGCAAGAGCCTGGCGACGCTGTTTTGCGCGGTGGCGTTATTGACAACTCTTTTCGGGTGTTCAAAACCTCCGCAAATAGAGCGCGGGAAATATCCTCTGCCCAAAGACGCTGAAATATCAAAATGCAATCCAGGCAAATATGGCGGAGTTTTTGTGCTTACCGAATCGCAAGAGCCAAAAACCTTCAACCCGCTAATGGCAACCGACACGTATTCATCGAATGCCATTTCAATGATGCTCTCACCTCTCGTTACATACGACCCATTTGAAGACAAGACAGTTCCAGCGCTGGCAAAATCCTGGGAAATTTCCGAAGATAAAAAAACGTACACATTCCATTTGCGGGAAGGCGCAAAATTTAGCGACGGCGCAGATATTACCGCAGACGATGTAATATTTACATTTGAAACAATATTCGCCCCGCAATTGGACTCTAACGGGAATCCAGTCCTTGACTCAAAGACCGGGAAACCCCTGCTTAGATATCCGTCGCGCTATGCGGGCCAGTACACGATAGGCGGAGAGCCGATAAAATTCCGAAAAGTCGGCAAGTATTCCGTGGAATTCAAGACAAAAAAAGTCTATGCGCCGTTTATGATAGACATAGGATTTATTGAGATCCTACCTGCGCACAAACTCCGCGACTCAGTAAAAAACGGAACCTTCCAACAAGAATGGTCGACGCAAACAGCTATAAATTCTCCCTCCGAAATAATATCGTCGGGCCCGTTTATGCTGTTTTCCTACAAGCCTGGCGAACGCCTTGTAATGCAGCCGAATCCGCACTATTGGAGAGCAGATAAGAACGGCAGCCGCCTCCCCT
>FR901555.1:7668-9949 GCA_000438015.1 Coraliomargarita sp. CAG:312
CTCCCCTATATAGATTTTCTAATTTATAAATTTGTAGCCGACGCAAATACGGCAACCATACTTTTTGCAACAGGGCAATGCGACGCCTCGTCGATAGAGGCCAACAACTATGCGTGGGTTAAAGACTACGCCCAAACCTACGACTTTAAAATATACGAACGCGGGGCAAGCCCGTATATATTCTTTATGTGGTTCAATCAAAATCCCGGAAAAAACGAAAACGGAACTCCGTTCTTGGCACCGCATAAATACAAATGGTTCTCAAACAAAAAATTTCGCCAGGCAATAATGGGCGCAATCGACCGCGGAGGAATTATAAAAAGCGTATGGTTCGGGCGCGCTGTGCAACTGGACACAATAATAAGCCCTGCAAACAAAAAATGGTATAATCCAAATGTCCGCAAATACGAATACTCGCCGGAAAATTCTAGAAAAATTCTTCTTGAAATTGGGTTTTCATACCGCGCGGACGGCCGCCTAGTAGATCCGGAAGGAAATACGGTAGATTTTGAGTTTATAGTCGCTGACGGCTCGCAAAATTCCACGGTGACGGCCACGACATTTGTCGAAAACATGAAGGCAATAGGCATAGAAGTAAGGCTAAAATTCATGGATTTCGGCACGATAATATCTAAAATCGACAATACTTTCGACTACGAAGCCGCCATGATGGGCTTTACCGGAGGCGGAGATCCTTCGGGAGGAAAGGCGATTTACCGCTCCGACGGATTTCTCCACGTATGGAATCCGCGCCAAACTTCACCCGCCACAGAATGGGAAAGGCAAGTTGACGAAATCATAGACCGCCAAGAGGTGGAAATGGACCCGGATGCTCGCAAGAAGCTAATATGGCAAATGCAGGAAATTTTCTCCGAAGAACTTCCTTTAATATATCTTACAACTCCTATGAGCTATTCCGGAATCTCAAAAAAATGGAAAAACGTAAAGGTTCCGCCAATAGGCTCCATAATTTGGAACTTGGACGAGCTTTATTTGGACGAAGAAGATAATTAACCGACAATCCATTCTACCCGCGGTAAAATGTTTAGATTCATAACCAGACGCCTGCTATCGCTCATCCCGCTGATGCTTGGAATAAGCATGCTGGTGTTTTTGCTAATGTATCTCGCGCCGGGAGACTTCCTTAGCGAAGCCCGCAATTCAAAGGATATAAGCCCGGAAATAGTAAAGCAGGAGGAAATCAGGCTGGGGTTGGACAAGCCCTGGTACATACAGTACGGCCGATGGCTCAACGGAGTTTCCCCCGTCAAGACAAATCTGCTCCTGCCCGACAGCGAACGCGAAAAGCATTCGCTAATATATTTCGGGGCTCCGAATTTCGGATATTCGTGGAGCTATAAAATTTCTGTCTCTGAATTGATAGGGCAAAGATTTTTTCCAACCCTGTGGCTGGCGCTGGCAAGCACCTTTGTGATATATGTAGTGTCAGTGCCGCTGGGCGTCCTGGCTGCAGTGCGCCAAAACTCTATTTTCGACAAACTAAGCGCATTCCTGGCATACGCGGCCCTTAGCATACCATACTTTTTTCTCGCGCTGCTTGCGGTTCTTTTTGCGGCCGTGACAGGATGGTTCCCGACTGGCGGACAAGTTTCGATATTGCACGACTTCATGCCGCGCCCAATGCAATTTGCCGACTATATAGAGCACTTGGCATTGCCTACAGCAGTATTGTCCCTAGGTGGAATCGCCTCAATGATGCGGGTTATGCGCGGAAATTTCCTGGACTACTCCAAACTTGAATTTGTCACAACAGCGCGCGCAAAAGGGCTTTCGGAAAACGCCGTGATGTTTAAACACGTTTTGCGCAATGCAATAAATCCCATTGTGACATCTTTCGGATTCGCTTTCGCGGGGCTGCTTTCGGGAGCGTTGCTTGTCGAAAACGTAATGAACTACCCGGGGCTGGGGCAGCTTATATATTTCGCAATCGTAAAGCAGGACCAATACGTCGTGATGGCGGGCGTAGTAATGGGCTGTGTAATGCTTGTTTCGGGACAACTGCTGGCGGACATCCTGCTTGCGCTTGCAGACCCGCGCATACGGCTGGACAATGAAAAAGTTCCCTACAAGAAACTAGCAGCACTCTTTATATCGATAGTATCGGTTATTGCAGCTTTGACGTGGGCTTCGGAAGCATCGGAAGAATTTTTCGATTCGATAAAGACAGCCGCGCTCTGGGTCGGCGGAGCGGCTCTGGCTGTATTGGTCGCATTGCTGTTTGCCGGGCTGGCATGGGCGGCAAAATTTTTTTGCAAGAATT
>FR901555.1:10061-16278 GCA_000438015.1 Coraliomargarita sp. CAG:312
TATAGCTCCTTATGACCCCACCGAGCAGTGCCTCGACAAATCGTTCCATCCGCCAACTGCAATATTTTATAAAGACGGATCATTCTGGGCAAAAGTTTACCAAAATGTCGACCCCAGCATAGCCAAATACGAACCGGTAGAAGGAGAAGCCTTAAAAATAAAATTCTTTGCTCCTAACCCCAACAGCGACTACAAAATTTTCGGAAAGATTCCCTTTAAGACGCGCCTTTTCCAACTAGAATCGCCACAACCCGACGCACGCATATATCTGCTGGGATCCGACGCCACAGGCAGAGACGTGTTTTCGAGGCTTTTATACGGTGCGAGAATTTCTCTAAGCATAGGTTTCATAGGAATCGCAATAACCATGGTGATAGGATTCGTAGTCGGAGGGCTTTCTGGATATTTTGGAGGAACTTTCGATTTCATATCGATGAGATTCGTGGAATTCCTGATGGCGATTCCCGGCCTATATCTTTTGCTTGCTATGCGATCTGCGCTTGCTCCCCATTTCGACAGCGCGCAAATGTACCTTATGATTGTCATAATTCTGTCGCTGTTGGGCTGGGCTGGAACGGCAAGAGTCATACGCGGAATGTCGCTTTCGCTGTCAAAATACCAATATGTCCAAGCTGCGCGCGCCATGGGCGAACCCGCGTTTAAAATTATATTGAAACATTTTCTTCCAAATGTCCTAAGCTATTTAATCGTAAGCGCCACCCTCTCAATACCGGCTTATATTTTGGGCGAGGCCGCGCTGTCGTTCTTGGGGCTGGGCATACAGGAGCCGTCGGCTTCATGGGGGCTAATGCTGGCGCAGGCGCAAAACGACACAAAAGTTTTAATGTTGGGATTTTGGTGGCTTTTAAGCCCGGGATTTGCAATATTTGCAACAGTGCTTGCATTCAACCTGCTTGGAGATGTACTAAGAGACATAGCCGATCCCAAAAAAGAAATTTAATCTGGATGAAAAAATTGTTGGCAATCCTAGCCTTTTTGCCCTGCCTGTTGGCTTTCTCCGCGCAGGAATTCCAAGGCGCAAAACTATCCGAATATCCATGCGCTATAATTAAAACATGTCCTCCTAAAAAACTCTTTTCAAAATTAAACCTCGCGCTGAGAAAGACTTACCCAGACCCCAAAGTCGAGATGGCTGCCGCCTTGGCGCTCGCTCCGTTCGGATACCCCTTTTTTGAAGGCGTGTCAAAAAACGACTGCGCGGCGGTTTTATATTATCAAAAGGACGGAAAAATCTTCCGCGTAGCCGCCGTCTGCGCGGATGAATCATCCGCAATATCACGATACGCCGACAGGATGAAAATTCCGCATATGCGCGCCGACAGCTGGCTAATTCTCGGCGAATCATTTCCAGAAGGAGAAAATATAAAAGATTATTGGGAATACGCTGTTAAGACCGCGCGGCAAGTTGAAATTGCAGATTTTTCAATAACGCTATATCCTGACTGTGATTTTCCAGAAGATTTTAAAAGTTTTGAAGACTTGCTAAATCAGGCAGAATCGATAAAAGTTTCCGCGAGAATTAGCGAAGAATCTATAAATCTAAAATGCAAATTAAAGGCAGAACCCAAAAGCCCTTTTGCGAGATTTTTCAATTCTATGCCTTGCCGCGATAGAACCTTTGACGAATCGCGCTTTATTCCGCAAGACGCCGCCGTCACAATTCTCACAAAAATAAATCCCGCATCTGGAACATACGGCGGCGGAGAAATATTTTCCGCACAATACGAGCTTCTTCCCGCCGATATCTATAAATCGCGCCAATTATTTAAAGGTACCGGAGCCTGCATAATCGATGCCGGAACCGCGCTTTCCGTGTACGCGTCCGAACGCTCAATCAAAGACATAAAAGAGCATTATAAAACCGCATTATCTTGCACGGGGATTGAAGGAAACTATCTCAAGACCGAATTTGCGGAAGGATTTGAAATTATTGAAATCGCAGGCGAAACCAAGACTTATATCTCCGCAGCCAAAGGATTTGAAGCCGTTTCAAACTCCCGCGCAGCCCTTTTGGATGCCCTAAAAAAAATAAAAGACCCTGTAATTGAAAACTGGCCTTTAAAAGAATTCGACAATACCAACTCAGAAATTATAGCTATTTTAGAAACTAAAAAATTCATAGAACAGTTTATTCCCACTTCAATAAAATTTAATAAACTGCCCCAAACAGTATTCGACATAACTTCATTGCGAGATTCAATCGAGCTAAGCACTCTTTTGCATTACGATATCTTAAAAGCCGCCCTGGCCATATGCAACGAATATCTTATGGCGCAAAGCGCCGCCGAAAACGGAGGCGCTATTAAAACTAAATGAACCTAAAAATTGCAAAAATTTCCCTTTTCAGCGGCATGGACAAGGAACTAAGCTACCTTGTCCCTAAAGAATTGGAGCCTAAAATATCAAAGGGATCTATGGTGCGCGTTCCCCTGCGCTCGTCTACTGCAACCGGAGTTGTAATGGAAATTTGCGACAATCCGCCGCAGCGCGAAGAAAAATTCAGCCTAAAAAGAATATACGCCTTGGTCCAGCCCGAACCAGTGCTTACGCAAGACCTTATTAAGCTATCACTTTGGATGCGCGAATATTATGGATGCGGGCTTCAGGCTATTTTTGAAAGCCTTATTCCCTCAATAGTAAGAACCGGCAAAGGCGCTCTGGAATTAAAAGAAGTATCTGTCGTAAAACTTCCCGGCGCCGACGAGCTTGAAAAACTTTCCCGACGCGCCCCTCAGCAAGCTAAAATATGCTCCTTTTTAAAAAATTATAAGGAGCCGATTTTAAAATCAGCCCTGATAAAAATGACTGGAGTTGGCGCGCAGGCAATAGACGCCCTCTCAAAGAAAGGAGTCATAAAACAGCAAGCAAGGGAAGTCGTAAGATCTGCATTCGACGACGATTTGTCGTCCGCGGAGCTGGTCTCGCCCGTTCCGCATATTTTAAACGGCGAGCAGCAGAAAGCCCTAGACGACATAAATTTAGACATAGAATCCGGAGAGTTTAAGACGCGCCTGCTCTACGGCGTCACCGGATCCGGAAAAACTGAAGTCTATATGCGCGCAATGAAAAGCGTACTAGAAAACGGCGGTTCATGCGTGTTTCTCGTTCCGGAAATTGCGCTGACCCCGCAAACAGTTGGAAGGCTTAGAAGCCGCCTTGGAGACTGCGGGCTAGTGGTTTGGCACAGCAACCTGACCGACGGACAAAGGCTGGACGCTTGGCGCGCTCTAGCCCGCGGAGAGGCGCGCGTTGTCGTAGGCGCCCGCAGCTGCGTATTCGCCCCAGTAAAAAATCTGCGGCTTATAATTGTCGACGAGGAACACGATACAGCATACAAACAAGATAAAAACCCCCGGTATAACGGCAGAGATATAGCTGTTCTGCGTGCAAAATTGTGCGGATGCGCGTGCGTATTGGGATCGGCGACTCCGGCATTGGAGACTCTATACAACGCAAAAAACGGCAAGTATCTCTTGTCTGAAATAAGAAATAGAATCGACGGGAGAAAACTCCCAAGCGTATTTATCGCCGATATGAAACGCGAAAAACCCGGAACGGTTCTTTCGCGGATATTGTGCGAGAAAATAGCCCAACGCCTAGACAACATGGAGCAAACGATTCTCTTTTTGAACAGGCGCGGATATTCGAAAATATTTGAATGCCCAGATTGCGGCAATGTTGAAGAATGTCCCCACTGTTCGATAAGCCTTACTTGGCACAGGCGCGAGGATATCGTAAAGTGCCACCTGTGCGGCTATACAGCAAAAGCGCCGTCGAGATGCCGAAAATGCGGTTCGGAAAAAGCTAGATGGCGCGGGCACGGGACGCAAAAGGTAGAGGACATTGTCGCACAAATGTTCCCGTCTGCAAGAGTCGGAAGAATGGACAGAGACGCCATGAACCGGCGCGACAACTACCGCAGAGTGCTGGGAGACTTTAGGGCGGGGAAACTGGATATTCTCATCGGAACTCAAATGATAGCCAAAGGCCTAGACTTCCCCCGCGTGACGCTCGTAGGAATAATAGACGCCGATATAAGCCTGCACATGCCGGACTTCCGCGCCGCCGAAAAAACTTACCAACTTATAGTCCAAGTTGCCGGCCGTGCTGGCAGAGGCGACGGCAACGGAGAAGTGGTAATACAAACCCTAAAGCCTGAATCCGCGCCGATTCAATATGCCAAACGGGACGACATGAACTCGTTTTTGGAAGAGGAATTGCGCAACCGCACAGAGTTTTCCTATCCTCCGGCAATGCGGCTAATAAGGCAGATTTTCCGTTCAAGAAGCGAACAAAAACTAGCATTTTACACTGAGCAGTTTGCGCGCGCAGCCGAAAAGGAACTTGAAGGCATATGCCAAATAAGGGGGCCGTCCCCTGCCCCGCTTGAAAAGTCGGAGGATTTTTACAGATGGCATATATGGTATTTTTGCCCTTCGGTAAAACCGGTTGTAGCGGCTATTCTAGGCCTTAAAAAGAAATTCCCTATGGATGAGGATATCGACGATGTTTTGGACGTCGATCCAATGTCGCTAATGTAATTTCCCGCATAATCCGCAGCCTTTGGCGGTTTAATTTCTTCCAACATAGCGAAACAAAGAAACAGATTGGATTCTCTGCATTGAAAGTCTTAGATGTGCCCTTATAAGCTCAAATGACTAAAATAGAGATTGCCCTATGCGGACTCAAATCCGGATTTGAGAATAAACCAGCGCGAAAAACGGTGCTCTGTAGCAAGAAATAACCTTCAAGGAAACTGGCACATGATATAATCTCGGCGAAGTGTTCGCTGTTGCAAACCTTTTAAATATGCAATAATTTTAAATATTTTTAAACAAATTGCATTATCATCTGTCTGCTAGGCGGCATTAATTAAAATGAAGATTAAATTGCGCGTTGCCCAGCCTTAAAAATATCCGTACAATTTAAGTTAAGCGGAAAGCGCCGGCACGCTTTATGCGGAAATGCATTTATGGCAGCCCGTTCGTTGAAATAGACAATTTTCGCGAATATGAAACCTGCGCGAGTTTGTTAAGTGAAAAAACGCGGGTTTGGCGGAAAAAAGATGTTCCATAAAATCCTGCAGGAAGCCGTCCGACGGCCGAGCAATACTATATGCATTACGGTTTGCACCATAAAGCGCCTGCACTAATAGCTCCCCATGCAGTTGCCGCAAAACTCGATTTTGTTTTATATTGCGTCAAAGTCTACCCCAACGCCCCAAATACATAAAGCCGACATGCTCAGCCGTTCAAAACTTCAAGCACTTTCGCGTGGAGCTCCGGAGTGCAAGAGGCAACCAGCCCGCCATCGTGCCCGAAGTTTTCTCCGCCATGCCAGTCCGAGAAGGCTACGCCCGCCCCTTGCAAAGCCGGCAAAAGCGCCGTAAAATCCCAAACCTCCAAAACGGCGTCGCACATGACATGCGCGCAGCCGCGGCAAAGAAGCATGTATCCGTAGCAGTCGCCCCATGTTCGCGCAATAGCGGCGCGGCGTTCAAGCTCCCTCCAGCCTCTTTCCGATTTCATATTAGAGCAATGCCGCGAATCCGAGGTTAGCAAAGTTATGCCGTCCAAGTCGGTTTTCTTTGAAGGCGCCACGGGTTTTCCGTTAAAAAGGCACGACTGGCAATCGCCCACGATTCTCTCCTTTAGTATTGGCTGGTCTATCAAGCCAAGCACCGGTTTGTTTCTGTACATAAGCCCTATCAGTGTGCCGAAAAGCGGAACTGAAGATATGAAAGATTTTGTGCCGTCTATCGGATCCAAAACCCACTGAAACTCGGAAGATTCATTTGCGTTGCCAAACTCCTCGCCTATAATTCCGTGGTCGGGAAATTTTTTTGATATGGCCTCCCTAATCATTGTCTCCACGTTTCTATCGACCTCCGTCACTGGAGAATTGTCCTTTTTAAAATCTATGCTATGGTGTTTTCCAAAAGCCGACGCTATATATTCGCCGCTTAAATCCGCAAGTTGGTTTATAAAAATCTTGAAACTTTCAATATCCATAGGCGTAATATCTAAAACCTTTATACGCATGCGCAAGATGAAAAATATAGGAATTCCAATATTCTCCATTGACTTTGAAGGATCAAAAAAAATCGGAGTGGTAGAATACGGAATAGCGGAAATTTACGGAGGCGCGATAATTTCGGCACACACGCGAATTTGCGCGCCGCTCGCAAAAATTCCGC
>FR901556.1 GCA_000438015.1 Coraliomargarita sp. CAG:312
CAAGGCGCGGGAAAACGCGATTAGGCTTGCGATTATTTTCGCGCATGCGGAAGGCGCGGATCGAATCACAGCCGACATCACAAGATGCGCATGCAGGGTTGTCTCATATTCAATTTGCGTTTCGGTAGTTTTGTTCTCAAGCGGAATGCTCCCTGAAATTGAACACGACAGGGCTAAAATGGACGCCATGATTCGGCAAAACGACGGTTTCTACAAAAAAATCAGCTTCTTTGACCAATATTCAAGTCTGCGCAGCGAGCGCGTGGAATTTTATCGTCCATACGTTCCCATCGATGTACGAAATTGTGAAAAAAGGCAAAGGGCGGTACGTCGTCTTGAAAGATAGAATCTCCGAAGCTAAAAAGGCGCTTGGAATAGAAGTCGATGAGGATGACGATCTGTTTTAGCAAATAGGCGAAATAGGCAAATAGTTAAACAGGCAAGATAAGGCAAATAGTTAAATAGGCAAGATATTATGCATCAAAGCAAAAGCGTAAATAGGTAAATAGATAAAAAAGCCGCAATGAGTGTTAATAGTTGAAATATAGTTGACTTTCAAGTGGGCATCTGGTCTTATGACTACTTTATCCCGCCCCTGTAGTTCAACG
>FR901557.1:0-763 GCA_000438015.1 Coraliomargarita sp. CAG:312
TATGCACTGGCGTTTTGAAAATAAATGTTATATTAGCCGTGATCCCAATAGTTAACTGATGACACGGCAATAAAAATTAAGTATATTAATACTTATATAATTTATTGGGAATGCTTACGCAGATATCTTTCCAGGGTGGTAAGCGAAGACGCGGGTATGGCGCGGATTGGCGTTGATACGCCGCCTACTTATCAAGGCAGAGGACGGGGTGTCGTTCGAGTTCCTGCGGGAGGTTCCCGCGTAAAAGCCGATGAGGCTCGCGGCGGCTATGGTTGTACTATGGCGTTTGCGAGACCGCAGATAGCGCAAAGGGTATGGATAGTTCGAGGCGGCGTGTCCAGAGGGAGTTGTTTCTGCTCCGCAGCAAAGTGGGAGGCCGCCTACGCCGCGGGTTCACTCTGTTTCGGAAGGAAATTTGTTGGGTGGCTCGAAAGGGATACGGAGCAGGCATGTACGCCGGCCATTCCGGAATTTTTCGCGGGCGGTTCGTTCGCGGAGGCGTGCGGCTGAATTTCCTTAGCATTTCCCAATACTCTGTTTGTCGTCCATGTCCTCTACGAAGCGACGGTTAACTTGGAATTTTGCGCTCCGGTTCGCGGAGGGTGGAGCCGCCGCCTGCGCGTTTTTCGGCAGGGAGGAGGGAAGGGGCAAACTTCGGTTGTGAATATCTGTGCGGCGCGCTCCGGATACTTGCCTCGTTGGGTGGGCGCGTGATGCGTACAGATGCCGCTTTTATCTCGACATGCGCGCTCTGCCGCGCCAT
>FR901557.1:779-1975 GCA_000438015.1 Coraliomargarita sp. CAG:312
CATGATATCCGGCAATCGTAAGCCCGCATTAAAACCGGAAGCCCGATGAAAATATACTCTGTCCTTCCTCTCGCCGCCGTCGCCGCGGTTATTTCGCTCGCGCCATTCGCGTTCGCCGAAACCGGCGGCTTCGCCGACCCGAAGTTCGAGCAAAAACTCGACGCCCTCTGGAACGGCGCCGTAAAAACGTATTACTCCCCCAAGACAAACCTCTTCTACACCGCGCCCGTTGACAAGATGCCCTCTCCGGAGGAAATTGCCGAATACAAACCGTTCAAAAAGAACGGCGAGCCGAATTACATGGGCGGCCATACGGGAATCGAGGATTGCTCGATGCTTTGCGGAATAATACTCGTGGGGCTCTGCGACAAATACGAGTTGACCGGAGACGCCGAAACCGCCGAGTGGGCGCGCAGAATCGCGCGGGGGCTGATGCTCGCCAACACCGTGCACGGCGACCCGGGCTTTGTCGCGCGCGGCGTGTCGCCGGCGGACGGCAAAAGCGTCTATCCCGAAACTTCGCGCGACCAGTACACGCACAACATCCACGGGTTGTGGACGTACTTCCATTCAAAAATCGCAAGCGGTTCTGAAAAGGCGGAAATTGCTAAAATTTTCAGGGAAGTCGCCGAAAAGATGAAGCGCGAAATCCGCCCCGATACCGACCCGCCATACACATACAGGCTCCACAAGGGCGTCCCCGACAAGCGCGGGGTTGCGAAAATGCACGACGTCCATCCGCACGAAGCCGCGCGGCTGGGAATGCTCTACGCCGCCGCCTACGACGCCACGAAAGACAAAAAATACCTCAACTGGTACAACGCCATTTACAGGGATATCGCCGAAGGGTCCGCCAAGTTCATCGGAATGGGAGAGCCTTATTACAAATACCTTGTGCCGGCGTATTCCGTGGCGCAAATGAACGCTTCGCTGCAGCTCGTGAGAGATGTGGAGCCTAACGCGGCGAGGAAAATCCAGCTCTCGCAGATCATGGACGCCATATCGGGATTCATAGACGAATATCCCGTCTACCGGATTTCCGAAAAAAACGTTCGCGACGCCTCCGAAATCATGTGGGGACAGATGCTGGCAACCGGCTACAAGCTCTCCGCCGCCCGCCGCGAAATCCTCGAAAAAAACATCATGAAAACGAGTCCCCGCGACCCGTACGGAATCTACATGGTATTCTCCGCCTA
>FR901558.1:0-5710 GCA_000438015.1 Coraliomargarita sp. CAG:312
ATAATTACATCTCAAAGTAATGTGCTACCCCAATAACACTGTCAGCTAATGTTTTTTTACCGAACAGTGTTTGGGGTTGCATAAAACAAATACATTCGCGTTGACACGGCAGAACGCCTCGCCGACGCCTGCGGCATGAAGATAGGAAGATCTCTGTCGCCGCCAACGAAAGAGCTATGCGAATCTGTAAATGAAACGCATTTCCCCGCAAGCCGGCACGTCCAAGGACAATCAAATAATCACTTCCTTAGCATAACGTGGCCGCAGCATGTTGGAGCAAGTGGGCTTGTGGATTGTTTGACACTGCCGCAATACAAGCAGTGATATGTATAAATTGTCTGGGCAAAAGCTGCCACAGAAAATAGAATGAGCGCACCTATAATTGTAATTTTCTTTTTCATAGTTATCCTTTCTAAAGAATATTTATTCACATATATATAGAAGATATCCATATACCCACCACTTTTAGGACATGCTTAATTTATTGAACTCTCTGATACGGCTAAAAGAGCTTATTCCCAAAATTTGATTCAATCCTGACATAATATCATCCTTTTCTGCCAATATAAGCTTCTTGCACGTCAACCGGCGCCTTTTCGCACGAAGCTAATAAAGCAATTGCAACAAATAAAAGAGGTGTGTATATAAAACCTTTCACACATATTTATTCGCTAGCTTTAATAAAATCTTCCCCGCCGGATAAAAATATTTGAAAAAAACGCATATTTACATGATTGCGCTCGTTATTTATTCCCTTTGCACATCAAACTCAATACCTCCAATTAATAATAGATGTTTTATGCATTTATAATTGACTAAAAAACGGTTTTAAATGATTTTGGAACTCATGAAATTTGGCGACCAAACGGAGAGTTATACCATTATAAAGAAAATCGGAGAAGGCGGTTTTGGAACCGTATATCTGGCAAAAAATCGGGACGGGTGTTTTTGCGCCTTAAAGGAAATCCATAACCCCAATAAGGACAGCCACGAGGCGCGTTCCCTAAAATTATACGCAAACGCGCTGAAAGACCTCTCCATTGACGGGATTGTGCCAATAGAGGACATTTTTCAAAACGGACAAAAACTTTGCTACACAATGCCGCTTGCCGACGGCGTCAAAAACGTCCCCCCGGAAGACGGCGACTGGCGTCCAAAAACACTGGACTGGGCGATTGAACAAAAGCGGAAATCCGAAAGCTGGTTTTCAAAGGACGAAATACTAAAAATTTTTATTCCAATAATAGATGCGGTCGATGCCCTGACAGCCAAGGGACTTCTGCATAGGGACATAAAGCCCGCAAATATCCTCTTTTTTAACGGGAAGGCATGCCTGGCAGACATCGGGCTCATGGCGGAAGATACCCCGACTGTAAGCTCTGCGGGAACTCCCGATTATACCCCGCCCCAATGGTATCTGCAAAACTCTGGGCACCCCGACATGTGGGGGCTGGCGGCGACGCTCTTTACGCTCATTACGGGAAACCATCCCGATATGATGGGACGCGCCGCATATTATTGGCCGCCGCACGGCAAAAGCAGCATGAGCGCCGAAGACATCGCTGCATGGGAAAGCTTTCACCGGATAATAGCGCGCGCAACCCGCGAAAAGGCAAAAGACAGATACTTGCGAATTGACGATTTAGGGCAGGATCTGAAACGGATTCTGGCAAACGAACAAATACAAGAACTCCATGCTCCCCATGGCGAAAAGAGCCATGCAAAACCTTTGGCAAAAGCCGCGATTTTATCAGCAGCCGTTTGCGTCATAGCGGGATTGGCACTGTGGTGGCTTCCGATAAAAAGCAAGGATGCCGCAAAAAAAGAAACAGCCTTGCCACCCCCATCAACACAAAATTCTTATGTGCCAAAACCGGGAACGCGCGAGGAAGCGCTAAAAATTGCCGGCAACATCGCCATTGAGATAAATGCGCTAAAAAATGAATCCGGTTGGAAGGAAATCATAAAAAAATTTTCCAGCCTTCAAGACATTCTTACGGGGATACTTCACGCAGCGCCATCCGTACAGCTTGGCGCAAATCTGTACCTCCTCAGCGGCTCAATGAACCGCGACGACGCGGTTCAATGCTATCGAAATGCGGTTTTAGCATATGCAAAAACTGGTGATGTGAAATACGCAACTGAAATCGCAAATTCAATTTCTTATTTTTGGCGGTGCGTAAACACGATTTCTGAGCCCAAAATTCCCGAAAAAGCCAACTTTATTATTAACCGGTCTATCATAGAATATGAAAAATTCTTTGACAAAGTTGTGCTCATAAACGCGCTCGACCAATTTGAAGATGCCTATAAAAGCCTAACTTTGGCGCTGAAAGAATATGGAGCGTCTTATAAAATAGCCAGAACTGTACTGGCAAAACGCGACCACTTGGGAAAGCCTATTGAAGAAGATTTTAAAGATTCGGATCTCGTTTACGGAAACAAAATGCGAGACACTTTGTTGAATCTCAGCAAAAGCTCGCCTGATTTTAGCAAATGGCTTCAGGACAAACATCCGAAAATGGCAAAATTCATTTCCCTTTTGAAGGATGATAAAATTAAAATTTACCAATACGACGCAATAAAATTCAATTAAACGGAAGATATTTGAGTTCTTTGCGAAATAATAGACATGGAATGTCCTCAAACACCAAACAGCGTAATCGCCGCCTTGCTTAATACGGGCGGAAATGCGCTATGGCAAAAATCATGGGGCGCATTTTTCGACACATATTATGTCGTAATGCGCGCAATGACGCTGAACACCTTCAAAAAAATCGGCTGGCTGGACGTGCCGGAAAACGACATAGAAGAAGTAATCTCGCAAAGCTTCATTTCGCTACGAAAAGCCTTTGAAAGCGGTTCCTACAAAGTTGGAGAATACCGTTTCAGGGGATTCCTAAAGCGGATAATTTCGCGGCGGACGATAGACTATGTGCGTGCAAAAAACAAAAAGCGCACCGTCAACGTGGAGGCCATAGACCTGGTAGACGCCTTGAAATCCAAGGATAGCGGGACTGTAAAGGTTTTTGAAGAGCTGGAGGCAAACGAAGTTTCCATATACAGGCTTTCAGTAATAATGGATGTATGGGAAAGCATCAGGCACGCTTTCAGTCCTGAAACATGCCTCATTTTTGAAATGACGCAGCTTGAGGAAATACCTGTTAAGGAAGTATGCAAAAAACTGGGGGTGCCGCGAACAAAAGTAGACAAAGCCGTTTACAGAATTGTCAAAAGGCTGCGCGAAGAACTCAACAAGGACATATACCGCAAGGAGCTTGAGAAATGAACGACAATGAAAATAAAAGTCCAAATGCAAAGGAAAATAGCGGAACGGACAGCCGCATAATATCGGAGCTACGCAGCGCATATAAAATGATTGAAAAATCGCGCAAGAGCCCAGAACACCGAAAAGTGAAGCACGCAGTAGAGCAAAATATGCTTTTGGAAAATCTGGACACAAAAAATAGGCTCCGCTAAGCCGCGCATTTTGTCCGCTATTGCGTTTGTGGTATTTTTCGCCGCTTGCATGCGCGCAAGTCAATCTCCCAAATACAACGCATTTCTTGAGGCGCAAAAAAAGTTTGTAATAGGCGCAAAAAAAGGTTGCAATAGGCGCAAAGGAAATTCTCCGCACACAAAACAATAAGCTGAGGAGCAAATACTCTGAAGCCGCAAACGAAAATAACTTAGACCGTAAAGCGTTGAATACTTATCCGTAAAAAAAATGAAAAAAGTTTATATAGCAGTTCTAATAGCAGGTTTGACAGGAGTTTTATATTATCTGTATGATTCGAGCCAATAAGCTAAAAAGACTGAAGTCAAAATAGAAAATATAGTGCGTAAAAACCTCAAAAAAGAGTTGGATGCATTTGAATCTTTTTTGGAAAAGTCTGATAGAATGAATATTTGATTTATATATGAACAGACTGCCAGAAGCGATTGAGAATAAGCCCCAATGGACAGTTTTATGGAGTTAAACCTTGTCCAGCCGGGACGACTCCGCCTGCACCGCAACGATAGTGTTGCAATGCGTCATTTATATTGTTTATTTCCATTTTCACCTGTCCATTAGTAAAATAATCGACATTTGAATAGTAATAATTTCATTCCCATCATGGTAATAGCAATAGAGTGTTCCTAAAATATCTAGACCTAACGTAGGTGTCCCTGCATAGAAGTGCTGGTTAGGACCGCCAGAATAACCAGCAGTGTCGGAAGCGCGCCAGCGGGCGGTGGAGGCGTCGTAATTACGGTATGGGAATACATACGCCTGCAAGTCTTCATCGTAGGGCTTGCCGGTAAAGCGCGCTGAGCGGTCTTTTTGGATGCTTCCTTCGCCAAATATCGTTGTGTCTTGGTAATCTTTTACAAGATTTCCATTTGTATCGGTACTCCACAGCGTCGTTCCCAGAAAGTCGTGCTCATGGTAGCGTACGCCTTCGTCTTTAAATACTACTGTAGAAACAAAAAATTGCAAATTAATCTATGTATTTTATTATAATATTGTTCGCCCTGCAGTAATCCAAAAAGCTCTTCCATGTTGTATCATTTTTTAATGAATCAAAATCATATTTACTCCCATTAAAGAGAATCATTTTTATATTAGACTCACGCTTTAACCTAACGATATAAAGATCCTTATTGGAATCATAATCGTAAGAATTCGTTAATCCGTATCCGTGTTTGCCAGCATATAAATAGAAAGATGAATCCGTCGTAAAAACATTTCCATTTTTGTCCGATAAGATTAAAATATTTAATTTGCCTATAGGGAAAGGCAAAAGATGCATTGGCCTTATGTACACAAAAGCATCTGCAATTGATTCCCCTGTACTATCATCAACTATTTTGATTTTAGTTGTTGCGCACGCAGACAAAAGTAAAATCGCTAAGAAAAGTAGTACATGTTTGATAATTGAATATCTTACTGTTCGCATATATGTACCTGAGATTTTGTACTTTCTGGCAAAGCATTAAAAAGTCCATTGACATTCCCGTGGCTTGCGGAACTGCTGTAATTATTAACGTTTGGATCATCTACGGGGCCCCATTGCCCGCCAATATCCGCAATAAAATCGCTAACCCCATAATTATTGGGATTTGAATATACATTATCCCAATTCGCAACGTTATTAGGCTTCGAAACATCGAATGTAAAATGGCTAACAGGATCAAGCGTAACTAGGTTATCTATTGTATAATTTGAATCTCTTGCCACTAAATATGCCGTATCTCCACCGTAGCTATGTCCCACTAAATTTATCGGCTCATCTGGATTGGCTTGTTTTGTTGCAGCTATATCTGCCATGATATCATCGTACTGATCCCATGAGTAGGGAGTTTGTCCACCTGTCAAGGATGATCCACAATAAGGACAGGTCGCGGTTTGCATAGGTCCTCCGAATGTATGTTCTCCTGCACCACCGATATAATACGTTTTTAGCCCTAAAGGATCTAGTCCCATTGTAGGAATAACTGCATAAAATTGTGCATTTATTCCGTCTGGATAACCTGACGGATCCATACTTCTCCATCTCTTTATTTCCGGGTCGTATGTTCGATTGGGGAATACATACGCCTGCAAGTCTTCGTCGTAGGGTTTGCCGGTAAAGCGCGCGGAGCGGTCTTTTTGGATGCTTCCTTCGCCAAATATTGTTGTGTCTTGGTAGTCCTTTACAAGATTTCCCTTGGTATCCATACTCCATAG
>FR901558.1:5761-6983 GCA_000438015.1 Coraliomargarita sp. CAG:312
GTAGCGCACGCCCTCGTCGGTTTTACTTAGTATCGGAACTCCGCCCGATACATGCGGCTCGTTCACATATATGTCACTCCCCCTGCGGATTAAAGCCAAGCCGTCCCATACCCACACTTCAGTGCTTCCGTCGCATCTTTTCAACAATAAGAATTTCCTATTTTGATTATAATCCATCCCAAGATTTCTTTATATATTGAGATTTTACTCTTCCATCGTCTCCAAATATTAAGATTTGTAAATAAAACACTCGTTTATTGGACCTGTAATTTACCCCCCAGCAGTTTGATTTGGAAACAAATTCGTTTTTTAGAATATCATCAGGTTTGTCAAAATACTTATAATTATCACCGTTAATAGCAACTACAATTTTTGAAGTGCCATTATAGATAGATTTTATACCTCCAAGCTTTTTTGCTACATCTTCTTTGCTAAGGCCAACAAAAGATATTTCTCCACCAGGATACCCCCAATCTATACCTGTATAAAAATAATATGCAAGAAAAGATAAAAATGCCAACAAAATACATAGAAGTAATAGTGCACTGAACCTCAGAATTATATTAATAGTTGATTTCATAACCTATTTTTCAAATAAATTACTTTTCATCCGATGTGACCAACCAATTGCATCCCAAGGTAATTTGGATGCATCAAAGTTTCCTCCAGCAATTTCAATTAACTGACTAAGTAGAGAATTGCAGTTTCCAAATTCAGATGATAGAGGTATGGCAGAGTATAGGCTCGAAGTTTCATTAGAATTAAAATTATCCGCGGCATTTAAATATGCATTAACAAAATTCATATTTAAATTTATCGAACCATCTGCACCCGTTACGTTTCCACCTTTAATTCCTCCTGAATCAGCCGTATTATTATATGTTAGATCGATATAATAACCCATGCCAGCAGGTGAATTAAGATTCGGTACCATGGAATCGCTTTTATATCCGCCGATTGATGAAGAATATGTCCCGTCTGAATTAGAATTAAGTTTAGATTTTTGATCTGATGTTAATTGTGAATATTCATTTGAATTTACAGTCAATACACCGTATGTATGAGTTCCAGCAGGAGATCCGGAGAGTGGCCTCCCATAAACTTCCAAAGTCGCCAAACCCAAAGAATCAATTACTAATGTAGGTACCGCCGCATAGAACTGGTTGTTGATACCGTCCGGATATCCAGCGGGATCTGAGGAGCGCCAGCGGGCGGTGGAGGC
>FR901559.1 GCA_000438015.1 Coraliomargarita sp. CAG:312
TCGCGCGGGTCTCGGTCTTTTTTGTACTGGTATATGGCGTCATCGACGTTTTGGCCTGAAAACTCGTCTTTCAGCTCAAGAGCGGCAATGGGTATTCCGTTTAGTAGCAAAACTATATCTATCGCATTTTGCGTATCGCTTGGCGAATAATGGAATTGGCGCACACAGAGCAAAATGTTGCTCTTATAGCGCACCGCAAGGTCCGGATTTATGGAGGTTTCAGGGGCAAAATACGCTACCATAAAATTTACGCCCCTGTCTTTTATGCCGTGGCGTAAAACCTGAATTAGGCCGTCGGTTTCAACCTCTTCGCAAAAGCGCTTTATGAATCTGCGCTCGCAGTCGGAACCATAAATTACCTGATAGCGCTCCCAAGCCTTGGGCTGGGTAGATTTTACAAATGAAAGCAGAGTTTGGGTGTCCAACGCCAAGCGGGCGTCAAAATTTTTGTCGCTACCCTTGATAAATCCGCCCTCGGGCGAGCACAAATACGCCTCAATGGCCTCCTCCAACTTGATTTCCCTGTGGTTAAACTGGCTCATATTCCTTTTATTCCTAACCCAAGCTTTTCTACTACGTCTACAA
>FR901560.1:0-5824 GCA_000438015.1 Coraliomargarita sp. CAG:312
GTATGCATTCCAAATTCCACGGGTTGCGGGTCTTTACAAAAGCGCTAGTTTCGCAGGAAGACCCCATGGCAAACTCGTCCATATTTAGGCGGCCCCAAAAAACGGCTCCACTGCTTTCAAGCTTTGCCATGGCTGTGCCTGTATATGGGCTCACGTACTTTTCAAGCATTCTGCTGGCGCATGTCAACGGCTGGCCGCGAACCGCAAGCAAATCTTTAAGCCCTACGGGGATGCCGTCCAGGACGCCAAGCGACCCGCCTTTTGCCCGGCGAGCGTCCGATTTCTCCGCGGCGGACAAGGTCGATTTCTCGTCGCAGGAAATAAATGCCCCCACTTTATCGTCCACGGAGTTTTTGCGCTCAATAAAGGCTTTTGCAAGTTCCACCGCGGAAATTTCGCCGGACGCCAACATTTCTGAAAGTTCGACAACGCTCTTATAAAAAATATCTTCGCTCATCGTGTGTTGAAATGGTTTTGTTAAATTAAAAAATCTTTTTTTAAGCGTCGTCGACAACCTTTGGAACGGATATTTGGTTGTCGCGCTTTGCAGGGGCGTTCATTAGGGCGTCCTCAACCGGCATCGGCGCGCTCGGAATATCGTCCCGCCACACATTGTAGACAGCATGCGCATGCGCGCTCGGTTCGACTTTCGAAACGTCGATAGCGGACAGTTTTTCAAAATACTCCAAAATTTGCCCTAGCTGACTTGAAAATTTTTCTTTTTCGTCCGCGTTTAACTCTATGCGGGCGAGCTTGGCAACGTATTCTATATCTATTTTTCCCGTCTCTGACATTCGTTTAAACTCTCAAAACCGTTCCCCGCTTTCAAGTAAAAAAAACGGCATAAAAATTCTATTGCCCAAAACCAATATTGTGCAATATAGAAAATATTTTGTGTTAAAAGACGGATACATTCGCGCGCTATTTGCAGCCGGAGCGATTATTGCAGCCCTCCGGATTCTCGGCGCATGCGCGGCTTGCGCCAATCCCTCCACAACACTGAAACTTAACACTGGCGAAACCCTTATAGGCGAAGTTGTCGCGCGCGACGACGATTTTGTGGAAATACAGAATTCCTACGCAAATATAAAAGTTCCCACATGCATAATTGTGGACGAAACCACCGACGCGCCAGAAGAAGTCGCTGTGGTGCCTATAGACAGAAGCGGCGACCAATCTTCAGATTCAAACGATGCGAACAGCGAAGAATGGCGGCCGTTTTTTGGCGCTGAAAAATCAGTCATAGGCAGAAATAACCCAATATACAGAGGATTTAAGGAATTTACCGACGAATATAGGCAATTTTTGGAGCAAATTCTCCCCGAAGGCCTAGAGATGAAAATTACCGCAGGAATATCCAATGAAATTTCCACGCTTAGAAAAAACAGTTATTATTTCTCCGGCTATGCTACAAAAGAGTGGAAAACAATGAGTTTTTCCGCCAGCGGATTCTACAATTATGAATGGCAAAAAACCTTCGACGGCGTTGAGAGTGTAGTCACCGACAAGTACGGCGCAAACGCCTCATACAAATGGAATTTTCTAGATTCTCCAGAGAACAATTACAATTCCGGATGGTATTTTACCACTATGTCCTCTTACAGGCACGACTCCATAAAGGGAATAGAATTGCAAGTGGATTCCAGCATCGGCTTGGGATACGACTTTAAAATACCGTCGATAGGGTTGGAATGGTCAGTGTCCGCCGGCCCTGGAGGAAGATATTTGGACGCCGCCGACTACGACAGGCACTACATCCCAATGCTTTTTCTTTCAGAAAACCTCACCTGGGATATTACTGACCTTTTGCGACTGGAACACCAGGGATATTTCGGCATGGATTTGGAAACCGCAAAAAGCGGAACTGCATATGTCATGGTGGGCTTGGCTTTCGCCCCCAAAGAAGTCGTCTCCATTGCGCTCAGGCTTACAAATGATTTCGACACGATTAACTCGTCTTTAGCCATTAAAAACGAACAAAAATTAATTTTGTCCATAGAAATACCTCTAGACGGCAAGAAATCGGATGCGTCAAGCGGCAATTAGAAAATCAAGCCTAGCGAAATATTTACCGGAAAAGAAATTAAGTTTCGCGCCGTTTAAATCCCTCAACGCGATAACTATCCAAATTTTAACCGCATAATCCAAAATCCTTTGCCAGCCCCCCCAAAAGCCACCGGCATGCGCAAGCTCCGTTTCAATGATATATAAAAGGGCTTTTCCGGCTATTAAAAAACTCCGGCAGGATTAAACAACGCAATGATTACCTAGACAGCATACCTCAAACATTCCGGCCGAGGCTTGGAAACGGCACCCGCCGGCACCCTGGGATATTAACAACACCACAATATAAAAATATCCGCCAACCGCGCGAGAATTCCTTAAAAATGTCTGCATCGGCTGGCGGATATGAAAAAATCTAAGGCAATAATATTCAATCGAGCTTCTTTATTATATTATCCTCCTGCCACTTGAAATATTTTTCATCGAGTTCCATGGCGTCAACGGGCGTTTTATAATCGTAATCGGCAGGAATTATTCCACACTTTTGCAGTACTTTTATGTAGCCTTTTGTGGGAAAGAAGTTTTTCTCTGTTTGGAATGGCGAAGTCTTTTTCATATGTTCCGAAACTTCGCGTATGCCGGAAAGCATCTTCTTATATTCGTAGTCGTTTTTATCTCTAAACACAATTGGATGCGATTTCTTTTCGCCCCCCTCAGCCAAACCTCCGTGTTCCTTTGCCAGCGGAACTAGCAATACCACCGATTCCTCCGGTGTAGTTAAATTATAAAGCACGTCGCGGATATACTTGCTATCGGTAAAACCGCCTTTGCCATCTGGCTTGCGCAGCTTTTGATATGGATTCCACCAAAATGCCGCTGGTTTTGAATTTGGCTCTTTGTGGCATTTTCCGCAAATGGCATACACCACATCGTTTATTTTGCGGACTGAATCTGGAATATCCGCCTCAACAACCCACGAACCGCCTTCATAGTCGTTGTGCAAGAATCCGGTTCCCGCCATGGCGTATGTGCCCACTTGGAACGAACCTGTATCCAGCCAAGCGCGCAAAAGGTTCAAATCTTTCTGCTCAAATTTTTCGTTGTGGTGGCCTCCCTCCGCTTTCCTCATCAATTTGCTTCCGCCAGAGCCGAAAGTGTAGGGAGACTGGTTGCCCCATTTGTTAAATCCGGTATTGAGCTGGCCGTACACCGCAAGGACAAAACGCGACTGGATATAATGCGGGCTTAAGTCTCCGGTCATGATTACTCCGGCGTTGGCGTTGCGCGGATTATGGCATTTGACGCAATACTTGTCGAAAAGCGGCTGGATGTGGCGCATATAGTCTATCATTTGCGGCACGCCGTCGATTTTTTCTATTTTTGAAAGCTTGCCATACGCCATTGGATTTGCCTGTTTGCGAATAGGCGCTTCGGTTCTTCGCTCGTGGCAGCCTATGCAGCTTGTGGAAGTTCCAGGTGCGAAGCCAGTGAAACTTTGCATGCGCTTTACGGCATTTCCGTTTTCGTCGAGAGCCACAAACGCCAAAGCCTTGCTTGCGGGAACCTCAAAGAACGCTGATCCGTCCGGATAGACGGGAACAGTTCCCAAAACCTTTTCAAGCGCAAATCCGCCTTGAAAATTTATGGGGTGGAATCCGCCGTGGTAATGCACGGGCTCTGGCAGCATCTGGGTTATCATTAATTTTTTTATTGTACCCCTTTTTACATCCGCCATTTTGCGCCCATGATAGACATCCTGCATAAACACGGTAGCTGTCTTTTGCGAGAAATCAGCCATATCGGGACGCATTTGCGGAGCTTTCCGCGGCGCCAGAGGCTGCGGGTTGCGAATTAAAACTTTGCATTTTGGAACCCTTCCCTGCTTGTTCTGAACCACGGTATAATACGTCTCTACGTCGGTCTTCAATAAGTCTTCGGGAAGCGGGAAAGAATCGTAAAACTGCCCGCCCTCGCTCATGACGACAATTTTTTCTCCGTCGGTGGCGAGGGTTAAATTTCCCTTTAGCGGATACGGATCGTAATAGCGCGGATGGTATTCGCCGCTGACAAATTCAAACGCATGCGGATCGCTCGGGTCAAACGGCGCGACAGCGCGGGCTATATTGCCGCAATGGTCCTTCATGCCGTGCCCAGGAGCGAGAGTAAACAATATGCCATCCTTGTCAGGAAGCGGCTTTGCGGCTATATAAAGGCCTCCGGGCTTTTCATTTCCCAAGTAAATCATGTCGCCGTAGCCGTCTGGGCCGATGGTCCAAAGGTTGTGGTATCCAAGCTGCGTGCGGTGGTTATAGTCCCAGCGCATGTATATTATTCTGCCGTCGGGCATAATTTCTGGGCGGTTGTCAACGTCGGGATTGACCGTTATGCATGCGATAAAATTCTCCTCTCTAAACCATCTGTGCAGATTGGATACTGGAACGTAGAAGCACTGTACGGTTTTGTTGAGGCGGTCCGACGTATAAAGAATATCGCCGTTGGGCATGTAGCAAGGCTCTATATCGTTCCAATTTCCGGCAAACGGCAACTTTGTCAAATTCTTTCCATCGACCCCTATTTCGTAAATATGGAACAAATCGTCGTCGCCCTTGCGGTATGAAAAAATTATCTTTTTACCGTCGTATGAAACTTGGGGATCGCGAACGCACCCTTTAGGGTCGTCAATCAAATAGCGTATTTTCCCAGTTTTTAGGTTATAGACGGCAAGTTTGCCGCCCAATCGGCTGAATAGCTCCTGGTTAAAATGCCTGTCGATTTGCGGAATGCCCGTATCGGAACACACGCTCTTGCCGTAGTTTGCGTACCAATGCCAATCCCTGCCGTTGCCGCGCGTGCAGAATACGATTTCCTCTGTTCCCATTGCCTCTATAGCCTTTGCGGGAAGTTCGGCGCGCCTGTCGGGAATCTTGGGCATATCAGGATTGTCGGATAATTCCAGCCAATCGTATGTTGCCCAAATTTTCATCCTAGTTTTACGGTTGAAATCCGGAGTTATCTCCAAGACGTTTTTTGTGCCGTCTTTCTTCAGAAGTTCGGCGGGAATTTTTATAGGTTCGACCGAGCTTGGCACACCCCAAGTCAGCGGGAAAGATAAAAGGTTTGCGCCCGCAGGGGCGTAGAAACCGCCGTTTCGCCATCCGAATTTATATATGCCGCCCCGCGCCCCGACGGGCTTGCCGTTTAGGGAAACTTTCATGGAAAAGCCTCCGGTAGGGGCGGAATCCGTAAAGCCCATTTTAAAGTAATACCCAGACTTGGAAATGTTCTTCGGCGTATCGAACTCTATTTTAAAAGATTTAGGCTCCACACCTACTCCCGCCCATTCGCAGTTTGCAACCGGATGCACAAAAGGCCAGTCTCTGTCATTAGACTTGCCGGCAGTATATACTACCGGTTTTGAAAAGAATTTTTTAGCTCCGTCTATATCCCTAAAACTGCGGTGCTCCTCGTCGTATCCCGACTCGTAGCGGTGGCGGTCGTCGCCTAAATTTCTAAAAAGCCTAAATTCCGAAGAATAGCCGTCGGGATTGCCTATCTTAAAAACAGAAGCCGATTGAACGGCAAGAGGCGCCGCTAGAAACGCAAAAAAAAGGAACTTCTCCATCATATATTTCATAAAATGCCAGCGTTTTGATTTTTACATAGTTTTTTCGATAAGAAATTTTCCCTTAGGGGCAGTTCCGCGCCACAAACCGCCGCCTAGGCTCTCGAAGGAAGTCGAACCGCTAGCAGGCCTGCCATCGGCTAGGTATATTACAAACTCTCCACCGTCGCGTATTTCAAGTTCGCAAGCGGATTTCCC
>FR901560.1:5847-10660 GCA_000438015.1 Coraliomargarita sp. CAG:312
CAAGCGGATTTCCCACACTTTACAAAATCAACTGCCGCAGGCGAGAGAAATTTTTCCGAAGCCCCGAATACCGCCCATCCGTTTGATATAGGAGCCATAAGCAAAAGCTTCCCCTCAAGCGGACGCTCAAGCACAAACTTTATTTCCCGGTCCAGCTTTCCGCCTTTTTTGGCGTACCAATCGTAATATGCAAGCCCTTCTTGCGGAATTTCAAAATTGGTCTCTTCGGGCATCATTGAACCGGCGTAAATATAATCCGCCGGGGAAATTTGGGAATTTTGGGGAATCGGGGAATCCGAATTAACCTGGAGTTCCGGAGTTGTCAGGCTCATGCCGTTTGAAAACTTCGGGTTTTTGTCTGGATATTGGCAGAGATTGTGCAGCATTACCGCGGCGCATCCGTTTTTTAGGGGCGCTATCACACGGTATGAATGTTTCCTGTTTGAAAGCGGCTTTGAAAATATGCTGTCGGGCAGCGGGACGGCGGGCGCAAGGGGGCGCAGTATCTCGCCGTCTTCAAAACAAAGGCGCATTATAAGCTCTTTCACAAAATCTTCGGGAGCGTCGGACAAATATACAGGGGCGGCAGATAGAGCCTTCGATATTGCCATGTCGCGCGCGGATGCCGCATCGCTGGAGTGGAACATGTCATGGTCTGGATAAAAAACGTGGGACAGCCATATTGAATTTTGATAGGACTGGTACAAGTGCGACTTCGCAGTGTTCGGCTTTCCTTTAAAATAGTCCACAGAACATCTTATGACAGCACTCTCCGACGAATTAAAAAATGTGGCTCCGTTGTGCGCCATACAGTTTATTATTCCGTCAAGACGCTCCCCGCAGGCATCTTCGAGCGCGCGAGAGCACCAAGTGTTGGCGCGCACGGCATTTGGCTGGTTTTTAAAATGGCGGATAAACCCCGTTTGCACGTCTATCTTAACGAAGTCGAATCCGGAGTCTGCAACCGACCCGATGAAGGCGCCGTAAAAAGCTTCTGCGTCATCAGCCGACTTTCCCGGCATCAAAACACCGTCTGAAATTTTTACAAGCGACTTGTTCAAGCCTCCCAAATCGTTCTCCGGCGATATTCCATTCCACAAGCCGTAGTAGCAGTGCCAGAGCCCAAACCATTTTACTCCGTCGGGATTGCGCTTTTTTATAAGAGGCTCCCATCCGTCGGGAAATTTTTTTGGATCTGGAGAAAAACTTTTCAAGCGGAGCTTTTCCTGGGTTTGAAACCCGTCGTCAACAAGCACCCACCTTATGGGGACGCCGCTCGAATGGATCTTGTCAACTGCCTCGCACAACAGGTTTGAATCTATGTCCTTATGGTATTGTTCCCAGCTGCACCACCCTAGATATTTGAAAGGCTCTGGATATTCCTTTTGGGAAACCAGTTTCATTTTTCCCTTCAGATCCGGCATATTTGCCGCTATTTCCCACGCGCGCCGCACAGCTCTGTAAGGATTCTTATCGCGCGCCCAAACCAAAAGAGGAAAATCTCCGCAAAGTTTTTCAGTGCCGAAATTGGAAGCTTTTATCCGCAGAATATTGTCCTTGTCCGCATACAGCCAAGCCATCGATTCCCCGGCTGTAATCGGGAGCAAAGCAAGATACCCGCCGCCGGAAAGTTTTAATAGCGCGTACTGTCCGTTGCGACCCGCGCCTTGATATACAGCGTCCTGCGACGGAGACTTGTCGAATTCGGCAGAAAAATCCGAGTCCACAATCCACGGATTAAGCCTGTTTGCGGTATAAGGGAACGTCTCCGAATACATTGAATCCGCCGCCGCAAACCACATTTTATCAAATTTAGGAATTTCCAACTTTGCGCTGTAATCAACCTTTTCCCCCGGCTTCTTATCCGACTTGAAATCCTTTACTTTTGCGTACCCCCCGCAAGACGACGCTATTTTCACAGTCCCTGGGACGGACAATACTTCCGCCGACCTGTCCATTTCTTCGCCACCGAAGAATCCCGCACATGCCGACAATGCCCAAATAGAGCCAACGCCCAATACTGAAATTGAAAAATGAAAAAAATTCCCCTTTGTGTATTTCATATAAATAACCCTATGCGCCGAAAAAACGGCGTTTATGTGCATACATCTTAATCACATACAGGGGGAATTGTCAACAAGCTTATATCTGGTCGTAAAACTTTTTAGCCTCCAGATATATTTGGGAATTTTTATCTTTTGCGCGGCGGAAGTACTCAACCAGAGTCGCGTTGGCGTCGCGGCGAAGCTTCAGCGAATATAGCGCCCGGGCGTCGTAATAATATGCTCTAGAGCCCCAGTACTCAAACTTGAAATATCCCACGAAAACCCTCTGAAAGTATGCGTGGGCCTTTCCCCATTCGCCCTGTTCGTACCAGCAAAGACCAATCTTGTAAAGCGACTCCGCCTGGGGTTCCCCCCTGCACTCCTTGCTCATGGCGATTTTCAAATAAAGATGGCAGGCGTCGTCATATTTTTTTTGAAGGCGCAACGCGTCGGCGCGCAACATTACAACCGGATAGACCAGCCCTATGTCCGGAGGCGCCAGCATTTGGGCGTCTTTGGCGTAAACTTCCGCTGAGGCGTAATTCTTATTTTTATACTCTATTTTTGCCAACTCGAACGCCGCGCGCCACGCAAACGGAGACGTTCTAAACTCTTTTGCGGCGGACTTCAAAAGTTCAGCGTCTATTTTGCCGCCCTGAGCAGCAAGCTCCGCCTGAGCCAATAAGCTTATTTCCGACTGCGGCTGCGACACCGTCCTTCCGGAAGCTATTTCCACGCGCGCCTTAGCCGCTGGAGACGACGCCGCAAGCTTTGACAAATCCAGCGACTTTGCAAGAGGCATGCCTCTTGCGAAGGAATCTGCGAACATATCCGCGCCGATTGAATCTTTTTTTTCAAAGCCATCAGCCAGCATTTTTTCAAGCGCCTTTTTGGCGCCGTCTTTATTGCCCGACTCGTAAAGCGCGTCGGCGTAAAGATAGGCAAGCTGCGAGTCTCCGTCCGCAATTTTAGGATTCGCCTCCACCTCCGAAATTGCCCCTTTCCAATCGGCGTTGGCAATCGCAAATTTTACGTACTGCAAAAGCGCGGATTTTTTTATTTCTTCGGGCGCGGATTTTATCGCGGCGGCGAAATATTTATAAGCTGCATCGTCTCCGCTGTTGGCTGCAATCGCGCCCAAATAGTACGCAGACGCCCCCAATGTTTGCGGATCTGCGTCCTTGACGTTTATAAACATCTGCCGAGCCGAGTCATAGTCTCCGCGCAGAAAAAACTCCACACCCTTTTTCATAAACTCCTGCGCGCTCTCGGCACACGCAAAAAGCGGGAAAATCAACAAAAGAATCACTGCTGAACGTATTCGCATAAAAGCTTCCTTAATTCGTCGATGGAATTTACAGTTTTCAACCCGGCGCGCAACCTTTTAAATCCTTCGGCATTTTTTAAAAAACGCATAATCTGGCTTCTTGCGTGGGTCAAATTTTCGGAAGATATCCCGGAATAATTTCCCGAAGCCACAAGTTCCGCATATCGCAAAGCCAGCCTTGCGCGCTCTGAGGCCGAAGGCTCTTCCGGAACGGCGCCAGGATTTTTCAAGCGCGATTTCATTTGCGAAAATATCCAAGGATTGCCGAGAGCCGCCCGTCCTATCATAAAACCCAAGCAAGGCGATTCCGCAAGCCTCTCTGAAGAAAGCTTCTCAACAGACCCGTTCCCTATTACCGGAATTTCCAGAGAGCGCGCCGTAAGCTCTATTAAATCCCAGTCCGCTTCCCCCTCGTACCCTTGAGCTTTTGTCCTGCCGTGCACCGTCAACATCCGCACGCCAGAATCTTGAAGCATTTTTGCGGCGTCGGGCAAGACGATAGAATCGGCGCTCCATCCCGTCCTTATTTTTGCTGTCAGCGGCAAATCTCCAAGCGCGTCCGCCATTGCGCGCGCAATTCTTGCCATCTGCGGAGGATTCTTTAAAAGGGCGCTTCCTGCACCGGACTTTACGGCATTGGGCGCCGGGCATCCGAAATTTATGTCGATAAAATCCGGATGCAACAAATCTTTCACTGCGACAGCGGCTTCTGCCATCTCGCTGGGGTCGGAGCCAAAAATCTGAATTCCCACAGGGCGCTCGCAATCTTCGATTCTGAGTTTTTCCAAAACCCTTTCCGCGCCGCTTAATACGGCGCGGCTGTAAACGAATTCGCTGACGACCCCGTCGGCGCCATACTCCCTAAATATCTTCCTGCACGCCCCGTTGGTATATCCCGCCATAGGCGCCAAAAAAAGAAAATTCTTTTTGAGGAAATTCATCAGGCTATAAAACCCTGCGCCAATTTTACCAGATACACTCCAACATTATAAGTTGCGTGCGCTATTATGCACGGCAATAGGGAGCGGTTTGAGTTTTGCGGCATAAACCTCAAAAGGTAAAATAAAACAGAACATTCAAAAATGGAAACTGTACTCATCACAGGCTGTGCGGAAAAATCCCAAACCCATACTCCGTCGAGAAGCGAGGCTCCTTCAGGAATTTCATAGTTCCATACAAATGGATGCGCCAATGCGAACAATAACGAAAAAAACAGCATGCTTGCCCCAAGCGCAAGCACTCCTTTATTTTGAACCACAAGATACCCTCGAAAAATCAACTCCTCCACAAATGCAGCCGCAATCCATGAAAATATAGCCCAATGTGAAAACGAAGTCTGTTCAGAAACTACCCCCAAAGAATATTCAGTCCATACGTGGAGAGCCAACAACCCAACTGCGGCAACCGCCCCCCATAAGCAGTATTTTGCCGGCACCGGCGC
>FR901561.1:0-4832 GCA_000438015.1 Coraliomargarita sp. CAG:312
ATCCCACTATCTTTGACGATGAGCGATAAAACAAAGAACCAAAATATAACTGAACAAAATCTATTGTTTGTTTGCGCGCGCGAAATGCTTTTGTTGTAGCTTTGCAATTTGCGGCGTATGCAGGCGTTATTTGCGGGGCATAGAGGACGGCTTGTGCGGGGAAACTATTAAACTGTCCAACAAGTTTTCGGATTTGCGGTTTGACAGTTGTAAGCGTGGCAATAATTTTTGTCTAATGCAAGCGGGCGCTTGCAGGTTTATAAATGTTTTAGTTTTTTGAAGGTATGAAAAAATTTTTGATTTTTCTTTCGGCGAGTATTTTTGCAGCCTTGTTTGTTGGATGCTCCGGAACGGGGGCTGATGCGGTTCAACCCAAAAAAGCTAGAAAAATAGCTCTGCACGGTTACGTTTACCAGGACATATCTCTAGCCGAGACATTGAAGAAAGCCTCCGATATGAAAGTCGACGGCGTTGTTTTGACAAAGCGCCAGTTTATCGGCGGGAAATATCCCAATGCTAGGGTTGACGAAAAAATGACTCCCGAACAGCGCGCGTATGTAAAAAAATTGTTTTCCGATTTTGGCTTGGAAATAGCGGGTTTTGGAGTTTACAGCATACCCGTTTCTCAAATTGATTCGCATCTCGATTTTTGCGCGGATATGGGAATAGGCGTATTCACTGAGGAAAATCCGCGCTCCGACCAGAAATTTTGGAATGCCGCCGCCGCAAAGCACGGAATAAAAATAGCCTTGCATCACCACGGAAAAAAAACCAATGAATATTGGAATCCAGAAACTATTGCCGCGGTAGTTTCGGATTATGAAAATATAGGCGTATGCGCCGACAACGGGCATTGGGCGCGCGCGGGAGTGGATATTTGCTCCGCCTATAAAAAAATAGGCAATAAACTTGTCATGCTCCATTTCAAAGATGTAATAATGCCGGAAGGCAAGGATACATATTTGGGCGGAGGCGCGCTCGATGTGCCCCGAATGCTTGAGACATTAGACTGTCTGGGCTTTGATGGATATTTTGTTCTGGAGTACGAAGGTGGAGACAGAAAGAACTTGGATTCTATTATGCGCAAAAGCGTGGAATTTTTGCGCGCGCATTAGGGCGCGTGGCGTGGAGCACAAAGCTCTGTTATGCGGCGCAGAGCGGATGCTTCCCCATGGGATATTGCGCAGCTTTTTTATTCCAGATGGAATGTTGCATGCGTAAAATGAGGGTTTCGCCCGGCGGAGATTTCATATGCTTGATTTGCGGGAATATTCGCCGCGGTCTTTTTGGTTCGGTATTGGATGGGGCAAACTATTGAGATTTTGACGCGTTTCAATTGATGATATCAAAACGCTGGCCCTTGGGGATTCATTCCGCCGTATCAGCGTGGAATTTTGGTATGGCAGATAGGTCGCTTGGGGCGCTTCGGCAAGATTGGCGCGGTTGAAATGGTTCAACGTGTTTTAACCGTGTCTTGGTAGTCGGATACTGCGGGAAAATCTTTTCTCTGGAGCTGGAACTTTGCTCCGGGAAACATTCCGGCGATTTCCTCAATGTCGCCGGGAGAATGGACGCCTTCTGCGAGCGTAGTTCTAAAAATGGCTTCAATATCTGCTGCGCGCAGGATTTCGACGCTTTCCAAAATCTTGTCAAATTGCTCCGTGGTGAGGTTTGGAGATATCTGCCTGTAAGAGGCGTAATCTAATTTATGTTTAATATCCATCGCGACGCATACTGCCAGTTTTTCAGAAATGGCGGCCGATAGCATTTTGGGATTGGTTCCGTTGGTATCCAGTTTTACTGGCATTCCGCAGAGGTTTTTTACTTGCCTTAGGAAGTCAAGAAGGTCCGGCTGCATGGTTGGTTCCCCTCCGGTTATGACAACCCCGTCCAGAAATCCCGCGCGTTTGCGCAGGATTTCAAGGACTTCCCCATCAGCGATTAGATTTGAGCCTCCGTATAGGCCGGGAAGCACCAGGGAAGGGTTGTGGCAGTAGAAACAACGCAAGTTGCAGCCGCGCGTGAAAACTACCGCAGCCAATTTTCCATCCCAGTCTATGGAGCTTTGTCTTACGAATCCTCCTATTTGCATGTTTGGCATTTCTGCTTGTTAAATTCGCATTCGGATACGCTTTTATCGAATAGTTTTCTATCGAAAAATTCTTGGCGCTTGCCGTCGTTCCATTGTGAAACCGGGCGCATATAGCCGACAATCCTGCTGAATACTTCGCTATCCGCGCCGCACTTCGGGCACTTGAAATGTTCGCCGGAAATATATCCGTGCGAGGGGCAGACGCTGAAAGACGGGGATAAGGTGACGTACGGCAGCCTGAAATTTTCGCAAACTTTGCGTATTGTATTTTTTGCGGCGTTTTCGCTCATGCGGCTTTCCCCGGTGAAAATATGGAATACGGTTCCTCCGGTATATAGTGTCTGTAGGGCGTCTTGCACTGACAATGCTTCGAATAAATCGTCTGTTTGGTTTACGGGCAGGTGCGTAGAATTCGTGTAATACGGTTTTGCTCCGTTTTTAAAATCCTCCATGTTTGCTACGATTATATCGCGATGTTTTTGCGTGTCTAAAAGTGCGAAGCGGTATGCCGCGCTTTCTGCGGGGGTTGCTTCCAGATTGTAGATATTTCCGGTTTCTTCCTGGAAATCCTCCAATACTTCGCGCATAAATAGCATCGTTTTTCTTGAGAAGTCTACCGCGTCAGGGTGCGATATTGGAACTCCGAGAAAGTTCATGCAGCATTCGTTCATGCCGTTTATTCCTATGGTTGAAAAATGGTTTTTCCAGTAGCGGCCGAATCTTTCGTACAGATTGCGAAGGTAGAATTTTGAATACGGATAAAGCCCCTTCTGGGTATATGACTCTATTGTCTTGCGCTTTATCTCCAAGCTTTCCGAGGCTATTTCCATAAGCCTCCGCAAACGCTCAAAAAACGTTTTTTCAGAATCTGATTCGTATCCCAACCTGGCCATATTTATGGTTACGACTCCGATGGATCCAGTCAGCGGGTTGGAGGCGAAAAGTCCGCCTCCGCGCTTGGCAAGTTCGCGTTTGTCCAGCCTGAGTCGGCAGCACATGCTGCGCACGTCGTCGGGCTTCATATCGGAGTTGACGAAGTTTGAAAAGTAGGGGATCCCGTATTTTGCAGTCATTTTCCAAATGGCATCAAAATCCGGATTGTTCCAATCAAAGTCCCGCGTTATGTTGTAAGTTGGAATTGGGAATGAAAAGAGGCTTCCTGATGCGTCGCCTTCGTGCATGACTTCGGCGAAAGCCCTGTTTATGAGAGTCATTTCATTTTGAAATTGCCCGTAGGTTTCCTCCCTTGCTTTCCCTGCGTGTATTACCGGCTGGTCTCGCATGAAATCCGGCACGGTCACGTCCATTGTTATGTTTGTAAACGGTGTCTGAAATCCGACGCGCGTCGGAACATTGAGATTGAAAAGAAACTCCTGAAAACATTGCTTTACCTGCTTGTATGTGAGATTGTCGTACCGCACGAAAGGCGCAAGGCATGTATCGAAATTTGAGAATGCCTGCGCGCCTGCCGCTTCCCCCTGCATTGTATAGAAAAAATTTACCATTTGGCCGAGAGCTGTGCGAAGATGTTTTGCCGGAGCGGCTTGAGCTTTGCCGGCTACTCCCCTGAACCCCGTTGCCAGAAGGTCCTGCAAGTCCCATCCTACGCAATATACGCTTAAAAAGCCTAAGTCGTGTATGTGTATGTCGCCGCTTTCATGAGCGTTTGCTATTCTTTCTGGATAAAGTTTTGAAAGCCAGTATTGAGCGGTTACTTTTGTGGATATGTGCTGGTTTAATCCCTGAAGGGAATATGCTGAATTTGCGCTTTCTTTTACTTTCCAATCCGATTTGCAAAGGTAGTCGTCCACCGAGTCAAGATTTGAAAGCTTTTCCTTGAAATTCCTGATTTGGGCGCGTTGGTTGCGGTATAGCAGAAAAGCTTTCGTTAGGTTGAAGCTGCCGTTCTCGAACAGAATTTTTTCCACAATATCTTGAACGCATTCTACTGTGGGAATTTTCCCGTAAGGGAGTTTTTGCGATATTTTTTCCAGGACTTTTTCGCAGAGTTCGGAGGCTTTTTTTCGGTTTGGCTCTCCTACAGCCCGCATGGCCTTGAAAATGGCATTTTCTATTTTTTCAGCTTTAAATTCGCGGATTTCGCCGCTTCTTTTTACAATATGTGTGAATTTTATATCCGAATACATTTTTTACGATTCCCGTTTCCGTTGCGCGCGGAAACTTGTTGCGGCTTTATGCGTTCGGATACGGGGATATGCTGGCGGCAAATATTTTGCCAGCCATTGAACGTTCCACGCTTCCTTACGCGAGAAGCCATTGGATTTCAGCTTTCAAACACACGTCTTCTGGCTTATAGAATCGGGATTACTCCCTTCCCGCAATGCTCCTTCCCGCGTTTAGCAGTGGATTTATGCATATGGGCACTTTCTATTCACAGCGGCGCGACCGCACCCGATTTTCACGGGTTTCCGTTTGTGTGAAAAGCACGGAAGCCTTGCGCAACAAGGCTACCTTTTTCAAAGAACGCCGATTATAGTAGCCGGCGGTTAAAAATTTTGTCAAAGCAAAACTGAAAAATTTTTTTAGCAGTTTTTTACCTAGGCCGAACTTGTGTTAAAGCCTTTGAATAAAGCGCGTTGTAAGGCTTTTAGCGGTGGGGGGATGGTATTGGCGCGCCAAAAGAGGTCCGGCAAAATATTTATTTCAAAAAAAATGGGCCGGTTCCCGCATTCTGGTTTTAACAGATATTTCCAATTTGCCCTTGGATAAAATGGAAGGG
>FR901561.1:4866-11719 GCA_000438015.1 Coraliomargarita sp. CAG:312
CCGGAGAAAACCGGAGAGCCCCTGTCTAACTACTAATAATCAATGCAACCAGCCAATATGTAGAAGGGTTTTATTCGTTGGAGAAGATTTGGAATCCGTTGTAGGCTTCCATGCCGTGTTCGGAAATGTCGAGCCCCTTAAGTTCATCGGACTTTCCGACTCTAATGCCCATTGTCTTCTTCAAGGTTAGGAAGATTGTTCCGCTGATTATTACGCTCCCTGCTGCAACCGCCAATACTCCTATTATTTGCGGGAGCAATGTATGCGCAGGAGAGAATATTCCAACCGCAAGAGTTCCCCACACGCCGCAAACCAAGTGTACTGACAGAGCGCCCACGGGGTCGTCTATGTGAATCTTGTCAAAGAAGTAAACCGACAGAACAACGATTATTCCCGATATTATTCCGATGATGCATGCCGATGGAATGGATACGCAGTCCGCGCTTGCGGTAATGCCTACCAACCCTGCGAGGCATCCGTTTAATATCATAGAAAGATCAGGCTTCCTTTGAGCTATCCAAGATGTCGCCATTGCTGCAATCAATCCCGCAGCGGCCGACAGGGCTGTAGTGGTAAATACATACGCTACCATTACCGGTTCTGCCGAGAATACCGAAGCTCCATTAAATCCGAACCATCCGAACCACAGCAGAAACACGCCCAAAGTTGCGAACCCTAGATTGCTTCCTGGAATTGCATGGGTCTTGCCGTTTACATACTTGCCGATGCGCGGTCCAAGCAAAAATGCTCCAACCAGAGCGGCCCAGCCGCCTACAGAGTGTACAAATGTCGAACCTGCCAAGTCGTAAAAGCCTAGCTCTTTGAGCCATCCTCCGCCCCATCCCCAGGAACCTATTAGCGTGTATCCGAATGCCGCGTAGATAACCGCAAATATTATATAGGAACTAAACTTTATTCTTTCGGCTACCGCGCCGGACACAATTGTCACGGAGGTGGCTGCAAACATTCCTTGGAATATAAAGTCGGTCCAATACCCGTAAAGTCCACCGTTATAGCCTATTGCCGCGGCGGAACCTTCAGGGGCGTTGACTCCGAATCCTCCAAACCCTAGGAAGTGCCCAAGAATCCAGTTGTCTCCGGGGTACATTAGGTTAAATCCAAGCACGGCAAATGTCAGAAGCCCGATTGCCACGGTTATAACATTTTTTGCCAGAATATTGACGCTGTTCTTTGCGCGGCACAGCCCTGTTTCAACCAGCGCAAATCCGGGATGCATCGCGAAGACCAATATGGCCCCCAGTAGAATCCACAGATTGTTTACGGTAAACATCTCGTTGCTGACCGTGGCTGCCGGCGCGCTTGGCGCAGCCGCCATCTCTTGTCCGCACAGAGAGCTCGCGGCCGCAACCGCTATTGCCATTAATAAATATTTTCTGTTCATACAAAATAAAATTTAGGATTGCACGTTTTTTTAGCCTATGGCATCCGCCCCAGTTTCTCCCGTGCGGACGCGAATACATTGCTGTATGTCCAATACGAATATTTTTCCGTCGCCGATGTGGTCTGTTCTGGCGCCTTTTATTATCGCCTGGATCGTAGTATCAAGGAATTCATCATTCACGGCGATTTCAAGGCGGATTTTTTTCAGCAAGTTCACCTCTATCTCGTTGCCGCGATAATTTTCGCTGTATCCTCTTTGCCTTCCGCATCCGAGGGCGTTTGTGGCTGAAATCCTGTAAATTTGGCTCTTGAAGAGTTCCTTCTTCACGTCGCCCAATTGTTCAGGCTTGATGTATGCTATTACGAGTTTCATTTTTTGTCTTTCTATTTAGACGTGCTTTTCTTTTAGCAGAGAGCGTGCCAATTTTTTTATAGCGCCTCTAAATCCGCTGTCTGCAAGCTTGAAGGGCTATTTGGTATTTGATGGAGGCAATCCCGCGCTACGAATTTGTAGCGGGCTTGGGAGAGCCGAGTGCTAGTTTGCGACAAATTTGTCGCAGTTGGATGCCTGAATTGGTTCTAAGGGCGAGGCTTAAAAAATTTGAAAAAAAGTGTTTAAAAAAAAAAGCCGATATCCATTATAAAAAGAATGGAAAAGCTTTTAAAACTTATAACTGACGGCGAAGCGCTGTCTACGGAGCAAATGGGAAAGATTCTCGGCCTTACGCGCGACGAGCTTGACGCCGAGTTTCAAAAGCTTATCGACGCCAATATTCTTTTGGGCTGGAGAGCCGTTTTGAACCCTGATGTGGACGACTCAATGGTTCACGCGGCGATTGAGCTGCGCATAAACCCGGAGCGCGACGGGGGATTTGACAAGCTAGCGCAGCGCATAAGCAAATTCGACCAGGTTGATTCGTGCTTTCTTATGAGCGGCGCGTACGATCTTCTTTTATTTGTTAAGGCGAAGTCTTTGCGGGGTGTGGCGAGTTTTGTTTACGAAAAACTTGCCACAATAGGAGGGGTCACATCCACGGCAACGCATTTCTTTCTCAAGACATACAAACAGCAGGGGTTTATAATCCAAAAAGATTCCGCAAATGGAGACCGTTTGATGTATTCCCCCTAGAAGGCGCGCGGAATAATATTTAGCGTGGAGGCTGTTTGCCGCCACCATTAGAATATCCGGGCGGGCGGAAATTAGGAATGGGCAGTTATGCTAGCCCGGATAAAAACTCCTTTTACAAATTTTATTATATATTTTGATATGAACGATACAGCTTCCAGCTTTGTTGCAAAACATGTCGTCGGAATCCCCAAGTCGGGAATACGCGAGTTTTTTGCGATAGCCGCAACTATGGAGGACGCCATTTCCCTCGGAATAGGCGAGCCCGATTTTGTCACCCCGTGGCATATCCGCGAAGCGGCGATATTTGCCCTTGAAAAAGGGAAGACATCTTATACCGACAATTTGGGGCTGCGCAGGCTCCGCAACGAAATTTCTTCTTATGTGGAAAAAAATTTCAATGCCTCGTATGATCCTTCTTGCGAGATATTGGTTGGCGTTGGGGTTTCGGAAGTTTTGGATTGCGCGTTGCGCGCGATAATAAATCCGGGGGACAAAATAATGTACCACGAGCCTTGTTTTGTATCCTACGCTGCAAACATAAGGCTTTGCCACGGCGTTCCGGTTGCGGTTCATACTCGCGCCGAAAACGGCTTTGAATTCGATATTGAAGACGTAAAACGCGCATGGCAGCCTGGGTGCAAGGCAATAATTATAAATTTCCCAACAAACCCTACGGGCGGAATTGCTGAGGCAGGGCAGCTTAAAAAACTTGCCGAATTTGCCAAAGAAAAGGATATGCTGGTAATAAGCGACGAGATATATTCGGAGCTTACCTACGAAGGAACCCACGTTTCCATAGCGTCTTTTCCCGGAATGAAGGACAGGACGATTTTCTTGCACGGATTTTCAAAGGCGTTTGCGATGACCGGATTTAGGATAGGTTTCGCATGCTCGCCCAAGCCGCTGATAGAGGCAATGATGAAAACCCACCAATATGCCATAATGTGCGCTCCAATTATATCCCAGGAGGCTGCGGTTGAGGCTCTGGTAAACGGCAAGCCTGATATGGAAAAAATGCGCGACCAATATATGCGCCGCCGCGATTTCATTGTCGGAAGATTTAATGAGATGGGATTGGAATGCAGGCTTCCAAAAGGCACATTTTACGCATTTCCCTGCGTCAAGAAATACGGGCTTTCGTCAATGGAATTCGCAAAGGCGGTCTTGGACAAGGCGAAGGTAGCTGTCGTTCCGGGATCGGCTTTTGGAGAGTCGGGGGAGGGCTTTGTGCGCGCAAGCTTCTCCACAAGCTATCAGAATCTTGTCGAGGCCGCAGATAGAATGGAGTCTGTACTGTCTAAATTAAAGCGATAATTTTTATGCCATCATCGGATGAAAAAAGCATAGCTCTGGTCGGAAGGCCGAATGTGGGCAAAAGCAGGCTTTTCAACAGGCTGCTTTCGCGCAGGGTTTCCATTGTGCATGACAAGCCCGGAGTCACCCGCGATATCGTAGTTGAAAAGCTCTCCGACAATATTCTTTTGATGGATACAGGCGGAATGTTTGCAGCGCCCGGAGTTACCGAAAAAATTATAGCCGACGCCACAAATGAACAGGCTAATTTTGCCATCGTCGCAGCCGACACCATAATATTCGTGGTAGACTCCCAGGAAGGGTTGACTTCTTTGGACGAGGAAATCGCCTCCATTCTTAGGTCTTCCGGCAAGCGCGTGATACTTGCGGTAAATAAAGTGGATTTGCCGATGCATTCGGAGCGCGCCGCAGAATTTTTCAATCTTGGATTTAAAGATGTTGTTGAAGTTTCCGCGGAGCACGGCTATGGAATGGATTCTTTGAGGGCGGCAATCGAAAGTTGCTGCGGAAAAATCATTCCTCCCTCGGAAGACGACGCCAAAGACCGCATAAAAATATGCGTGGCGGGGCGCCCCAACGTAGGCAAAAGTTCCATCGCAAACAGGCTTATAGGAGAGGACAGGCTTATTGTAAGCGAAATTGCAGGCACAACTCGCGACAGCGTAAAGTTTGACATCGACGCGTTTTCTAAGCGCGGCGCGGAAATGAAGTTTAGGCTGTTCGATACTGCAGGCTTGCGAACCAAGCGGAAAATAAACACGTCTCTAGACTATCTTTCCTCATTGAGAACACGCAGGGCGATAGAATCGTGCGATGTCGTGTTCTTGGTTCTCGACGCCATGGAAGGTGTTTCTGAGCTGGACAAGCGCCTCTTGTCTGAAATTATGGACATAGGAGCTTCCGTAATTGTTGTAGTAAACAAATGGGACTACGCCACGCATACTTTTGCAAGGCGGCCTCTGAACGGATACAAGGATATTTCAGATTTCGGCAAAAAGTTCGACGCGGCGGTTAGAGCGGAGTTGCCAGCTATTGGCGACTCTCCGATATATTTTGTTTCAGCTTTGGAAAACAAGGGGGTAGATAAACTGCTTGAGTCCGCCTTCCGAATGTATTCCAAAATGAATTCTACGATTCCGACCGGCAAATTAAACGCTGCTGTAAAAAAACTATTGGATGCAAATCCTCCGCGCTATATTTCCGGAAAGCGTTTAAAGGTTTATTATTGCGTAAAAACATCATCCAGGCCGTTTACTGTAAAGATGTTTTGCAACAGCTTGCAGTCGTTTACCGATCCCTATAAGCGCTATTTGGTGAACGGAATTCGTGATTCTTTTAAACTTGGGGGAGTAGCCATAAGGCTAGATTTAATCGGGAAAGTCTCCCAGACAATCCAAGAGCGTTTCCAAAATAAAAAATGATGACAGTTGCTTTTATGGCGTCCGATGCAATAGCGTTGGATTCGATTTCGTTTCTCCGCTCAAGCCGAGAATGCAGGTTGGCGTGCATTGTGAGCAATCCGGATAGGCCCAAGGGCAGGGGGAAAAAAATGCAGCCCAACGCCGTAAGCGCGTGGGCCCTTGAAAACGAAGTTGAACTTTTGCGTCCGGAACGCGGCCCGGATTCGAAAACATTGGCGCGAATGCGCGAACTCGGCGTGGATATTATCATTGTAATGGCTTACGGTTGCATTTTAAAAAAAGAAGTTTTAAATTTTTCAGAGAAGTATCCATGCCTTAATTTGCACGCATCTTTGCTGCCGGATTTGCGGGGGGCATCCCCTATTGAAAGCGCAATTGCTTTGGGCTACCATAAGACTGGGGTGAGTTTGATGCGCATAGAGCCTGCCATGGATTCCGGCGCAGTTTGCGCGTCGAAAGAAACTGCCATTTCAAATACGGAGACAGCTTCGGAATTAAGGAGGAAAATCGGGGCGCTTGCGGCCGAACTTTTAAAGGAGAAAATCGGTGATGTGGAAAGTCATTCGGCCGTTTTTATTCCGCAAAAAAACGAGCGCGCAACATACGTTCGGAAATTGGAAAAGAGCGATTTGTTTTTAGATTTCCATAAGAGCGCGGGAGAGTTGGATTGCAGGATACGCGCGTTCGGAGCAGGAATATTTGAATATTCCGGAGAATTTATAAAGATTTTGAAAGCGCGTCCGGAATCTTGTTCGGAAAAGTTTTCAGAGCCTGGAAAAATCATTGAAGCGTCGACGTCTAGAGGACTGAAGATAGCGTGTGCTGATGGCGTGCTCGCGTGTTCTATATTGCAGCGCCCGTGCGCGAAAGCGCTTGAATGCAAAGATTTTTTCGGCGGATACAGAATTGAAAAAAATTCTGTTTTAAAGAGTTTTGAGAATAAAAGTTTGTTGAGGTAAAAATTTTTTGGGTAGATAAATTTTTGTATTGCCAATTTAAAAAAATATTTCGATAAATAAAGTACGTTTAAGGCAATTGCATAGTATAGGGTTGTATATTTTTTGAAATGACGCGAATCGGATATTTTAATTTTTGCAAGGTATTTAAAAATAATACCGTCGCCGATTCACTCTCCCTGGCGGGATTTCATGATTTTTATTTTATATTTTACAATGCAGTAATTTCACAATGCGCTTCAAAGATTAATTGTAAAATCTTCCGCAGTGGTTTTTCTGCCTATAAAATTTTTCATTGCACTTTATCCCAATGGAGAACTCTTAATGTTTTCTACCTGAAGGGCAATGTGAATAAATAAACCAAAATACATAAAAATCATGGCAACAAAAAAAGTAGCAAAAAAAGCTCCCGCAAAAAAGGCGGTTGCAAAAAAAGTAGTGGCAAAGAAAGCGGCTCCCGCAAAGAAAGCCGTTGCAAAAAAAGCACCTGCTAAAAAAGCTGTGGCAAAGAAGGCGGCTCCCGCAAAAAAAGTAGCGGCAAAGAAAGCGGCTCCCGCAAAGAAAGCCGTAGCAAAGAAAGCGCCCGCTAAAAAAGCTGTGGCAAAGAAAGCGGCTCCCGCAAAGAAAGCCGT
>FR901562.1 GCA_000438015.1 Coraliomargarita sp. CAG:312
GACTCAAAGAGATGAAACAGACGCCAGAAACTTATATGGCATATCTGAAGCAGGTATTTGAATCTGTCGAAGCCTCGGACTTCTTAACAAACAGGAGAGGAGAAAACCGCAACGGTTGGAGAGCCAACTTTGATTGGATTTTTGCGCCAAGTAATTTTGCGAAGATAATTGAGGGCAATTACGCCAGTCGAACAGATGCAACACAAGTCCCAGAAGATTGGATAGGACGATTTTACAGGCTTTATCAATTCGATACACCGCCGACAAGGTGGGAAGACTTACCAGAAGAAAAGAAACACGCTATTTTAAAGTTAGGAAATTAAGGTATGCTAGAGAACATAAATCATTTTGACAACGAAAGAGGGCTACTTGCCAGCATAATGGTAAGCGATGACAATTCTGTTTACGACAATGCAATAACACTTGGAATTTCAGAAGATTGTTTCTTAACGCCGATTCACAGGAAAATTTTTGAGGCGATGAAGACTTTATCGACCAAAGGCAGACCTTTGAATGAAGTAGAAGTTGCCAGCGCCTTACAAAATGAAGAAGGGATTTTTGAACGGATAAACGATATATGCGCCAGCGTTGAGACCTCGCTACATTGGAAGACCTATGCAATATTCCTCAGAAATGAAGAACAGCGTCGGGTGGTAATAAGAAAGTGTGAAGAGTATGTAGAGAATCCCGACAACCTCGAACATGGGGAAAATTTGGCTAAGCTTGAAACCGCGATAATGCAGGTGAATAGAAGAATCTCGGATTTTCCCGATACCGACCAGATTTTAAATGAATCACTCGAAGACCTTAAGCGCAGGATAAGAGACAGAGGCGACATAGGCATTCGGACAGGATTTTCAGTTTTGGACTCATTGCATATTCAAAAGGGAAACTTGGCGGTATTAGGCGGACGCCCCGCAACAGGGAAAACCGCACTTATGCTGAACATTGTTGCGAATATCTTAAAGCAAGACAAGCCAACGCCTATGCTGATTTTTAGTTTAGAAATGACAAGAGAAGAGCTTGTATCTAGGCTTATAAGCTTAATAAGCGGAGTAAGCGCAAGCGGGCTTAGAAATGGCGTAATACTCGCCACAGATAAAGCTAAAATAGAAAACGCGTATGCTTTCTTAAGAGGGAAGAGCAAGCTATTTCATATTATAGACAAGGCGGGCATGAATTATTTGCAGATGTTGTCTTATGCACGAAAATACAAGCAAAGGTATGATATTGGGCTTATTTGCGTCGATTACTTGCAACTTTTAAAGCCAGTATCAAAGAAAAGTATCCGAGAGCAGGAAGTTGCCGAAGTATCCCGAAACCTAAAAGCGATTGCCAAAGATTTGGAATGCTCGGTTATTGCACTTGCCCAACTGAACCGCGAAACCGAAAAAGAAAATCGACCGCCGAGAGCAAGCGATATCAGAGAAAGTGGGAGCATAGAGCAAGACGCGGATTACATAATCATGTTAAGCAGAGTAGTTAAAGACACTCGGACAATCGCAGGAAGAGAAGAAAAGATTACCACCTATAATATACCCGACAGCGCGAGTATATCAAAACCCATTATAAAGGTACATATCGTAAAAAATAGGCATGGCTCAGTCGGTGAAGACGACTTCATTTTCAACAAAGAACTCACAAAATTTGAAATTTATAACTAAATAACGACATGAAGAACAAAAAAGAAAAAACAAACAGCAATTACGCGAGCGGGCAGGCGGTTATATCGCTTGCATTGATTGATTACCTCAAAATGCTCGAACGCTTGCGCCCCGACTTATGGGCGGTAATTGGCGAGCGAATAAAATCGGAAAAAGGAAAATTCAACTATTACAGGAGAAACCCAGACAGTCTTTAAATGTGATGTGGGCTGAAATTCACAGGCTCTTGCAAGTTTTTTTAGTGCTTTCCTTTGCTTGCAAGGGTTGCCAACAATTTCAAGGGGATAGCAAAAAAATAAATTGAATAAGAAAAATACCTCGGCAAGGGGAGTCGATAAAAATATTTTGGAGATTTTCGCAAGGGGAGGGGAAAATTTAGAAAAGAAAGGCTATTATGACAGAAAATATCGATAAAAAGTTTATGTTGGGCATATCGGAGGAAGCGAAGACGATTTTTAAAGCGGTGCTGAAAGAGCTGAACCTAAACGAAAATATCAAAGTGAAGCTCGATTTTGCGGTATTAAGCATATTCTCGCAGGCTTGTGTAGATTACGCGAAGTTCAATGAGAAATTGCAGTCGGATTCATTGACGCCGACCGAGTATTACAATCTCTACAATAACCGACAGCTTGCCAAAAAGGACATTATGAGTTCGGCAAGCAAGCTAGGACTTACGCCGACCGACCGCAAAAAATTCGGCATTGAGTACACGGGAGACAGGAA
>FR901563.1 GCA_000438015.1 Coraliomargarita sp. CAG:312
TGGCTATCGCCTATCGCAGGAAGCCCCATAAAGAAGCGCCCGCCATTTTCTCTGGTAAGTTTTGCCTCTTTTTCAACGCTCGCCTTTTCCTTCTTCCATTCCCTGCCAAATGGCGGATTGGATATTATGTAATTGAACGTCTGCTTTGGGAACTGGTCGTCGGAAAGAGTGTTGCCGCTGCGTATTAGGCTATCGTTCTCTCCTTTTATGAGCATATCGGCCTTAGCTATGGCGTAGGTTTCGGGGTTGATTTCCTGCCCAAAGCACAAAAAAGCCGCTGAGCTATTGTGCTTTTTTATGTATTCGCTTGCTATGCTCAACATGCCGCCCGTTCCGCAGGCGGGGTCGTAGATTGTGCGGGCTTCCTTACTGGAAAGCATGGCGTTGTCAAAATTTAACAGTATGTGCACCATGAGCTCTATGACCTCGCGCGGAGTATAGTGCTGCCCGGCCTCCTCATTGTAGCTTTCGGAAAATTTGCGGATTAGCTCCTCAAAAATGTAGCCCATTTCTATATCGCTCACCCGCGAAGGATGCATGTCGGCCTTCTCGGTGCCAAATTCCTGCAATACGGTAAATAAGAGTCCGTATTCGCGCATTTTAGGCAGCTCGTCTTTTGCAAACTCAAATTTTTCAATGATTTCGCATACGTTTGGCGAAAAGGAGTTAATGTAAGAGGCAAAGTTGTCGTCTATATGGTCGGGGTCGTCAAGAAGCGTGCGCAGGGTATATTTGCTCGTATTATAAAAAGGGTGCCCGGAAGCGTTTGTTAAAATTTCGTTTCGCATTATATCGTTATCCATGTTGCGGCATTTTTCATAGGCTGCCAAAACATCGGATTTTGTTTCCTCCAATATGGAATCAAAACGCTTTATGACTGTAAGCGGCAAAATAACCTTACCGTATTCGTGGGGCTTATATACACCGGTAATCTTATCGGCTATTGCCCATATGAGCGCGGCCTTGTTTGTAATCTTTGAGTTCAAATCCATTTTTATATAATACAAATCTTCCAAAATTATTACAAATCGCGCAGTTCCGTTCAATTCAATTTATGAACAAAGCCGCAGTAAGTGAAAAAAGCGAAGGCGATTTTCCGCATTTTGCCAAAAAAGTGCCCCTATAATACCCCTACGAGGTAAAATTTCTAAAAAATTTAAAAAAAATCAAAAAAACACGCGAGGTTTTCCTATACTCCTCTTATTATGGAAAAAAGTACATATCATATAAGAGGGGTGGAAGCCACAGTTGCTTCT
>FR901564.1:0-6139 GCA_000438015.1 Coraliomargarita sp. CAG:312
CCTCCGGCGCCGTTTTTTTTATGGATGGTTTTATTATTGAAAATCCTTTGATGTTTTAATCTAATAATTTTACGCAATTGTACGATTTCCATTTTTGTAAAGCCGATTTGAATATCGGCGAAAGCTTACTTGGGGTAGTTGCGGCGAAACTCGTAAAAAAGGTAAAAAATGAAATCTTCAATAAAAAAAAATTATCGCGCTTTGCGTTTGCGCTTTTGCGGCAAATTCCGTTTTATCCCAGGAAACCCAGCCGCGCCAGATAGATTTGCCATATGGCAATTTTGGTGTAAATTATTTGTCGGATAATATCGCAAAGGCTCAAAACGGCTTATATGAGAAGACAGGTTTTAACTTCTTCTTCGACTATTACGCAACGCTTCTGTCAAATCCATACGGAGGGGCATCCCAGGCTACAACTTACAATCACATTATGATATACGGCTTGACTGCGGATATGCAGAAAATCCTTGGATGGAAAGGCGCGAAGTTTGTAGTGTCTGGAGCTTACAATGCGGGGGGAAACCTATCCGACAGCATTGGAAATTTTTTTACCGCCTCCGAGGCGAGCGTTGCAACCGGAGCAATGTTTTACGAGATGTATTTGGCTCAAACGGTAAACCTTCCCTGGAACGACACTTTTAAAGTCCGTCTCGGAAGGATGTCTATGGGAGATACGTTTTGTTCTTTGCCGGCTTTTGGATATCTGGTGAGCGGGGGGATAGACGCCAACCCCGAGGCGCTTTTTGCAAACTCCCCGTTTACAGCGTCGACTATAGCAACTTGGGGAATTACGGCGCAATACAACACAATAGAAAATCTTTCTTTTGCAGCAGGATTGTATCAAGTCCCGCCCAATATAAATTCCTCCGGGTGGGACGGCACAAATTTCACAATCAATTCCGACGACGGTTATATGATGCTTTTTCAGGCCACATGGTCTCCGGCGCTATTTGGCAAAGATAGCGGGTTGTCCGGAGTTTATCAGATTGGCGGTTATTTTTACGGCGGATACGAAGTTCAAGAATTTAATTCAGCGGGCTCGCGCGGGAATGCCTACGGATTTTATATACAGGGGCAGCAAACTGTGTGGGTAAATGAGAATAACTCGGATAATTATGTCGCCGTTTGGGCGGGCGCGCAGTATGCGCCGGTTGCGAGCGTGCAGCAAATGACTTGGATGGCGTACGCTGGACTGCAGTTTCAAGGTTTTGTTCCGTACCGCCCAAACGACGGAATTTACGTATCCTGGCTGGGAGGATGGTTTAGCAAAGATTATTCCGACAGCCAGCCGGATGGGGCTTCGTGCGAGAATGTGGTCGAAGTCACTTATGTTGTGCAGTTAAACGAAAACGTCTCAATTCAGCCGGACTTCCAATATATAATGCAGCCTTACGGAAATTCAAATATTGACGACGCAATAGTAATAGGAACGCAGTTGCTGGTTTCATTCTAATTTTCGCGCGGCTCCCAATTGATTCGGCGCAAAACTATCCGGAATTTCTAAGCGCAGGATGGTTTTGCGCTTTTGGCTTTTAAGGGGGGGATTTTCTTCCTGTTTTGCGTTTTTTTTAAACTATTTTGACTTTATAATGTTATAGTAAAAGCCAGTTTGACAGGGCGGGATTCGGTTTGAAATAATAACTATTATGAAGAAGAAAATATTTGCGCCGCTATTTTTTCTGTCTCTTTCAGCATCGACTTTTGGACTTACGGAACAGTACACTAAATCCACGGGAGACCTGACTGATCCAACTATATGGAGTACCGGAACAGCGCCGACTTTCGGCAATACGAGTTATCTAGACAAGAGCGGAGAATACACCATTGGCGGAGATATAAATACCGCAGTTTTTGGGACGAATTGGTGATCCCGCCAGCAGACTGTAAGAATGGTCGATTCCAACGGCTTTGAAATAACGGATCCGGCAAAATTTTATACTTTTACTGTCGATGGAGGTTCTGAAACCGGAACTTTAATACGGTTGCGTTCAAATAGCGGAACCTCTACCGAGGAAAACCGTCTGACATTCTTAAACGGCAATTACGTATTTAAGACCGACTCTAGCGAAATAAAGTTTACCACAGAGGAAAACACGATTTCCGGAGACATCGTTTCGGGGATAGTTAAAGTGGTTGAGTTTGGCGAAAATACAGTTGTTTCCGCAATTAAAAATACTTTTATTAGCGGCAGAAACAAAGAGCTTTATCGGCAGAGCAATTATGTGTTAAACGGAACCTTCAACGCGTTCGACGGGACTTCTTACAAGCAGCTTGCCGTGGCTTATACTTGCGCCGAGGTCGGCGGAAATTTGAATATAGGCAAACTTGCTCTATGGGGAGGTTCGGATTTTAGAATAGCCGCATCCGGTGTTGTCGCGTGCAACAACGATCATGTCTCCGTTGAAGACGGTGCAAAACTTACGGTGGATGGCTCTCTTTCTGGGAATTCAATTGATATACAGGCAAATAGCGGAGGATTCATAGTGTCTTCAACTGGGCGCGTGAACGCTTTGGCGTTTAATAACAGGGCGTCAAATTCAATTGTGGAGCAAGGCGGAATTATCAATGCGGAGGCAGTTTATGCATACGGAGGGCTTTTAACTATAAATGGAACAGTCGCCCAGAGCGTTTCTGAAAATATCAGCCAAAACATTCTTATCGACTCCGCTGCTGCAGTAAAGGTTTCTTCCACCGGCAAACTCTCCGCCAAAGGAGGGTACGGCAATATCCACATAGACGGAGTATTGGATATTTCCGGAGGCAAGAACTCAGTTATTACTTCCGGCAATTGGGGGCTGCGGATTCGTGACGGCGGAAGGCTTATTTTGCGCTCGACTGACGCAATATCAAATTCCGAAACTGGCGAACAGTCTAACTATGTGTTTTGGGCTTACTCCGGAAATACTTTTATAGATATTCTTGCCGACAACTCTTTCAATTCATTTGCTATGGTAAAAAAATCCAATTTAACGGTCACAATAGGCGCGGATGTAAATCTTGTGACAATAAGAAAATTTATATCTCAGCTGGATAGCAATTGCATTGATGGCTTGGCGTATGAAACTGCGAAATTGACCCTTGTCGGATTCAAGGAAAATACGATAAGAGTTTTGGAAGCTCCAGGGGAAGCTGATAAAAATGCCGACGGATTTCTGGCAATTTATGCGGATGGTTGGAAGGACTTTTATATCGATGAAAACGGCTATCTTGCCGCGACGCCAGTTCCGGAACCTGCGGGTTTTGCTGTTATATTAGGCGTGGTTTCGTTGTATTGCATGGTTCGCCGTCGCCGCAGCTGAGTTTGGCGAATTGAAGTAGTTCCATCTAAATTGCGCGCTATTTGGGCTTATGGGAGGCGGGTTTAGTGCGGTAAATTTTTTTGCGCGTATAAAATTCCGCGAAAGATCTTAGAGCCTTTCGGCGGTATTTTGTAATATATTGGTTTTTATGCCAAATTTTGTCTCTTATATTGAAATTATTGTTGCCCGTTTTATGGGCAGTTATAGGATTCTTTACGGTATGGAAAAAATATTTGCGATTTTTATTTGCGCGCTGGTTTTATGCGGGTGTTCGGTTGGCGATTCCCGCCCGGATTCACGGCGCAAGGTTGCGGTGCAAACATATTCGTTGCACAAGTACACTTTGGAGGAAGCTCTCGAAATTCTGGCTCCTATGGGAATCGACGGCGTGGAATGCTATCCCGAACAAGTGTTGAGCAAGTCTATGCCGGAAGTCCGAATAACTCCGAAAATGACAAAAGAGCAGCGCAATTATTTAAAATCTCTTTTTAAAAAGCACAATTTGAAAATGGCAAGCTACGGCGTTTGCTTCGGCCATAACGAAAGCGGAATCCGTGAAATTTGCGAGTTCGCAAAGGACTTTGGATGCGGGAGCGTAATAACCGAGGACAGGGAAGACCTGTTTCCATTGTGGGAAAAATACGCGGACAAATACGGTCTTACAGTTTCAATACACCACCACAAAAAAGACAGTAGAAACCGGTACTATGATGCCGACTATATGCGCGAAAAGCTCAATGGATACAAGCATATAAAGGGCAATCCCGATATCGGACATCTGTCGCTTTCTGGAATTGAGCCCATGTATTATTTAAAGGTTCTTTCCGGACGCATTGGTTCGCTGCATTTTAAGGACCAGCCTGAATTTGGCAATCCAAACGGCAGATGCGTTCCATTGGGGGACGGGGTTCTTGGCAATAAATCCATGCTAGAGGAGCTTGATAGGCAAGGGTACAGCGGATATTATGTCGTTGAATATGAAGAGGACGTTCCAAGCCTTATAGAAGATATTGAAAAGTGCGTATTGTTTTTGCGCCAAAATTAAAATAGGCGTTGTCTGGATTGCTCGAAGAATCCAATAATTCTCCTGAATTGCGTTCGAGTGACGGCATGCAAGGAAGTTTTTGCAGTTTTATTTTTCCGCCTTATGCTTTATTATAAAACGGGTCGTTTTTTGATGGGCAACTTTAAATACCGTTTTTTTGCAAATCTTGCATGGGAAAATAATCGTTTTTTGGGGGGAGGAAGCTCGCTGATTGGATTCTAGCTGTTGTGTGGAGATTTGCCTTTGCCTATATCGCTAGGCTGCGTTTGTATGTCTGCGGCGCGGCGGATTTTATCAGAGCCATTGATATTGTTAGTTGGTAAATTCCGCCTTGGAGTTGCGAAGATTAATAAGGTAGAATTGGTGGCTTCCTGGTTTGCTTCCGCATAGAGATTTCTGCCATGCTGCGCATTGTTAGATGTTTGCACGCGGATGCGGCTTTTTAGTTCAAAAAAAAATCCGCCGTTTTTTGCGGCGGATTTCTATAAATTCCGAGATTATTACTTTTGTATCGGGCGGATTTTTATATTGCGGAAGTCCGTGGCGGCTCCGCCATGTTTGCCCTGCAGACCGACTTTTCCCTTTGTGGGCATATCGCATTTCTTCTGCTTTGTGAGCCACGGCAGAATTACGGTTCCGTCGGGGCCGACTTTGTTGTCAGTCCATTTTGACATATCCATATGCGAGACATGCTTGCCATTGAGCCATGCGTCTATGTTTTGGCCTTCGCATCTTACGCGCATTTTGTGCCATACCCCAAACGGAAGCTTTGTGTCGAATTCAGACGGTACGTGTCCAAAAATAGAGCCGCATGTCCATGTGGGTTTTGAGAAGCTTTCGCAGGAGCTGTCGGCAATTTGAACTTCAACCGAGTTTGGAATCCAGTCTTTTGTGTCGGTGCAGTAGATAACTATGCCGCTATTGCTTTTGGGCTCGATTTTAAACTCAAGCTCAATTTCAAAATTCTCGTAGTCATTTTTCGAGAAAATGATTTCGTCCTTGGTAGCCTTAAAGACACCGTCTTCGGTTACGCTCCAGACTCCCGCAGGATATATCGCGTTGGAGAGGTCTTTGTTAAAGAGGTCTGTCCAACCTTCATTGTCGGATTGACCGCAGTTGCATCCAGATAGTAATGCGACCGAGGTTAATGCAAATAATGTTGATAGTTTTTTCATACGCAAAAAACCAATATTCCGGCGCTTTTTATCGTCAACCATATTTTACCGAACCGGCAAATATCAAAAACATCAAAAGTTCGTTTGCCTGCATTTGAATTTGGTGCTAATATTGCCGCGTATGGACATAGAAAACGCAAGAACATTAGGCGTTGGGTTAATAACGCTTACATCTTTGTTGGGGGCCTATTATTTAGTATTGAGGATAAGGGAATTCCATATGGAAAATCCCGATCCTAAGCTTACCTATGTGACGCACGCCCAACTGGACAAAACGCGCGCTGAAATAATGCGCACGATAGGCGAAAGCCTGCAGGATTTGCGCTCTTTGCGCGCTGAAATACGCGAGGAAACCCGCAGCCTTCAAAAGCAGTACGCGCGCAGCCTGTCGGAAACGCGCGAGTTGATCAGCCGCAACGCCCAAAATATAAGTTCGCTTATAGCCCAGGCCCAAATAGCCAATCAACGCATAGCCGAGCTTTCGGTTAAAACCGATAGGATTGTAATGAAGCTAAAGGAGGGTGAATGAGCGCGGACTTTATCGATGGGAACAAAGCGCTTTTGCTGCGCCGCGCCATATTGCTGCAGCTGGAAGCCGCCAGCCCCGCCAGCCTGCCGCC
>FR901564.1:6168-11834 GCA_000438015.1 Coraliomargarita sp. CAG:312
TGCCGCCTGATGCGCTGTCGGCGGGATTGGAAATATACGCTTTGCCTTCCGATCCTAAAACCTTGGCGGCGGCGCTAGACTATCTGCGCCAGAAGGGGCTTGTGGAGCTTTCCCATTCCCGCATATCGTCCGCTCACGTCCGCGCAAAGCTTACTGCGGAGGGAAGGGATTATTTAGAGTCCGGGGGATTTTAATATGGGGGAAAATCTTTCCGAAAAGCCCGATAATCCACCAAAATTAGATTGCAGCGGGGAAGAGCCGCTTAAAATTCCCAGGAAAAAGCGCGCCCCGCGCACTATGAAATCTGGTTGCCCATGCGGAATTTCGGCGGAGGCAGGCGTTCTGTCCGGCTCCAATAAGGGCGGGGAAAACCAGATAGTCGGTTTCGCGGCGGCTCAGGAGGCTGGGGCATCCCCTGCCGAAAAGATGCGCAAAACGCGCAAACAATCCATATTAGAGAAATCTTCAGTTGCGCAAGATTTGAATTCCGAATCTTGCGCATCCGATCTTCAAGATTGTTCCGAAGCTTCGGGGCACTTTAAAAAATATCTGTCTAGAATCCGCGCAGCCAAACTTGCTTCGGATAAAATTCTCGGTATCGTCGGAGCCGAGAATACGCCAATAGACACGCCTAGTGCTACCCTGGAATTGCTTTGGGAAATGCTGTTCGATAGGCTTTGCTCATCCCAGAGCCTGGAACCATCCGAGTTTAATACTTTTGCGGGAGTCTTGCAGAAGCTGTCCTCCGCCGGCGCGCAAATAGAAAACGCAAAGTCTCGCCGCGGCGGGCGCGATTTTTCCGAAATGGGGCTTTCTCCTGAGACCTTGGAGAAAATAGAGAGCCAATTAAACCTTATGTAAAATGGACGCGTTTTTTTTGCCATACCAACAAGCCTGGCTGCGGGATAAATCAAGAATAAAACTCATGGAGAAATCCCGCCAAATTGGAATGAGTTGGACTGCTGCGTACGAGCTGGTGCGCAGGCATGCGCTTTCCGGGTGCAAGCTTGATTCTTGGGTGAGTTCGCGCGACGAAATGCAGGCTAAGCTTTTTATCGACGACTGTAAAAAATTTGCGTCCATACTAAATGTAGCCTGCGAGGACATATCCGGAAGCGGAATTATTGCAGCCTCGGATTCGCGCACGCTTGAATTTGCAAACGCCACCCGCATATGGTCGCTTTCGTCGAATCCGGATGCCCAGGCGGGAAAGCGCGGCACGCGCGTCTTGGACGAATTCGCCCTTCATCCCGATCCCGCAAGACTCTATTCGGTGGCTTATCCGGGAATAACTTGGGGCGGAAGCCTTGAAATAATTTCTACGCACCGCGGCAGCGAGAACTTTTTCCATAAGCTGGTGGAGGAGGCCAGGTACAACGGCAATCCGAAAAATATCTCCCTGCACAGGGTGACCCTGCAGGACGCCCTTGAACAGGGATTTTTGAAAAAGCTAAAAGAAAGCCTTCCAGAGGAACACGAAGTGTCTTCCATGGACGAAGGCGAGTATTTTGACTACATAAAAAATTCATGCGCGGACACGGAGAGCTTTTTACAGGAATACATGTGCGAACCCGCCGACGACAATGCCGGATTTATCCCGTACGACGCCGTCCAAAAATGCGTATATAAAAACGGTGAAGACTGGAAAAAAATAATAAGCTCAGAAAATCCGTTATACTTGGGTGTTGATGTCGGGCGCAGCCGCGATCTTACAGTTTTCTGGCTAGTGGAGCTTTGCGGCGACGTATTGTACACGCGCGACGTCAAAGTGTTTTGCGGAGTGCCGTTCAGCGAACAGGAGGTTGCGCTTCATTCGTATCTCTCCCTGCCGTCGCTTAGGCGCGCGGCAATTGACCAAAGCGGGCTGGGAAGGCAATTTGCAGAGCGCGCGCAGCAGCGGTATTCCAGCTCGAGGATTGAGGGGGTGTCGTTTACCTCTTCCGCAAAAGAAATGCTGGCATACCCTTTGCGTACGCGTTTCGAGGATTCTGCAATACGCATCCCGGACGATATTGACATCCGGGCCGATATTCGAGCCGTTAGAAAAGAAACTACCGCCGCCGGAGGAATCCGTTTCTGCGCGGAGAGAACTTCCGACGGACATGCAGACAGGTTTTGGGCATTGGCATTGGCAAATTATGCGGCTTCGTCGGGATTTTCATATTCCAGGATGGAACTCGTCGGAAGAAAGGAGAACCGGTTTGTTTGGTAGCGCGCAGCACTTTTTTCAGGAAGATTTTTCATAAGTTAATAATTTACACCTGAACATTCGCTTGGAGATTATACTTCCGATTCCTTTTAAATAAAGAGTTCGCGCCGTATTTTTTTTTAAAAAACTGTTTTTTTATATTGACGACTTGGGGAAATATCCTACTTTGAAATCCAATAAGGACAGCGAGTCGCAACAGAGCCGCATTTTTTTTGGAGATTATATTGGGTGTTGCATCCGTACATTTCCTTTATCGAAGCTGCGGTTTTGTATGAAAGAAGCTCCCTCATTCTACGAATATTTATTGGTAGATTTAATCTAACATAAACAATAAAAAAACAAAGATATGAATAAAGCAGAACTCATTGTAGAAATCCAGAAGCAACTCGGAAAAGACGCTACGAAAGCGTGCGCTGAAAAAGCTCTCAACACGGTTCTCGACGCAATCAAGGCTGGTGTTAAGAAGCACAAGAAATTGCAGCTCATCGGTTTTGGCACTTTCTCCGTTGTTGAACGCAAGGCTCGCACTGGCATCAATCCGCAGACAAAGGAAAAGATCAAGATCAAGGCGTCCAAGGTTGTAAAGTTCAAGCCCGGCGCTGCTTTCAAGGCTTCCAAATAGTTCTTGAATTTTTTCTGGGCAAAAGCTCTGTTATAACAAAACCCGCTTGCACAAAAGCGGGTTTTGTTTTTTATGAAGTTAAAATCCAACTTTTGAAAATATGAAAAAAATAAAGTTCGGCGATTTCGGAGACCTTAAGGGGGCGGAAATTATTGATACGGTAATTGGCGGCGGTGGAAACTTCAGACTGGAGCGCATATTGTCAAAATCTTCAGCGTCTGCAGATGGATTCTGGTACGACCAACCGGAATTTGAGTTTGCGCTTGTTTTAGATGGTTTCGCAGAGCTTGAATCTGAAAGCGGCGGATTAGTGAAACTTGAAAAGTTTGAAGGGGTTGTTATTCCGCCCCATTTTAAGCACCGCGTGGCTAGAACTTCGCCGCGCTGCCTGTGGCTTACAGTATTTGCCGCGGAAATGTTCGCGCTGCAACAATAAGTTTTATATATAAACTATCGTTTTATTGGATAATTTTATCGGGCGAAAAAAGTATTGTGTTTTAACTTTTATGTAATAGATTTCTCCATAATTTTTTATATATGGACGACTCTATAAAGCAAGGTTTCGACCCGAATTCAGAACAGGGCTATATATATACAAAGCTCGATTCCGTCATAAATTGGGTCAGGGCTAATTCAATATGGCCGCAGCCAATGGGGCTTGCATGTTGCGCAATTGAACTCATGGGGGTTGGCGGGTCGCGATTCGACATCGGACGATTTGGCATGGAAGTCATGCGCTTTTCCCCCCGCCAGAGCGATTGCATGATTGTTTCCGGAACTGTAACTTATAAGATGGCGGGCGCGATACGCAGAATTTACGATCAAATGGCGGCTCCGAAATGGGTTGTGGCAATGGGCGCTTGCGCGTCTTCCGGCGGAATGTTCCGCACATATTCGGTGTTGCAGGGAGTTGATAAAATCATACCGGTTGACGTATATGTGAGCGGCTGCCCGACTCGGCCCGAGGCTCTTTTAGACGCGCTGATAAGCCTCCAGAAAAAAATCGGTTCAGAGCGTTCAACAAAGGCGCTTTTCGCGTCGAAATAAAGGTTGAAGATGAATCTAGAAAAACTTGTTTCTGAATTGAATTTTTTAACTCCCAGGCCGTCCAGGGACGGTGTGCCCGCCTTTAATTGCCCTCCCGCGAGTTTGGTTAAGGCCGCAAGAACTTTGCGCGACGGCTATGAATTTCAGGCGTTGTCTGATATTGCTTCAATCGACATGGGCCCTGATGTGGCGGAACGGAGATTCGGGGCGGTATATCACTTTTTCTCGCATACAAAGAAGCGCTACATTCGTTTGGTTTCCATGTGCGAGAGCGCGGAAAATCCCGTGCTGCCGTCGCTGTGTCCCGTTTATAAGGGAGCTGACTGGCTGGAACGGGAGGCGTTCGACCTGATGGGAATAGTATTTGACGGGCATCCCAACTTAAAGCGGATTCTCATGTGGGATGCGTATCCGTGGCATCCTTTGAGAAAGGATTTCCCGCTGGCGGGCAAGGATGCTCCGCTTCCTGAGACTTTTGAAGGCAACGAGAACGTCACAAAAGTGGTTCCCGCGCCGGAAAACGGCGGGCCTTTCCATTCTCCGTCGTGCGGGGCGGAATTTTGCACGGAGCGCGAACCTCGCAGTTTGGATGGACAGTGCGGCGGCGCGGACAATGTATAGGGGGTTTTTCTATGGAAAATAAAGAATTTACATATCCGGAACCCGCAGGGCTTGCGGAAGGCAGAATCGGAGAAAAAATGATTGTCAACCTTGGGCCTTCGCATCCGGCAACGCACGGCGTTTTGCGCTTAAAGCTTGAATTGGACGGAGATTTAATCACCCGTTGCGACCCTATGGTTGGTTATCTCCACCGCGGACAGGAAAAAATGGCGGAAAACCTGACTTACAATCAGTTTATACCGTTTACGGACCGTTTGGACTATTTAGCGCCGATGTGCAACAATATAGCCTACGCGCAGTGCGTCGAAAAGCTTGCGGGCATCGAAGTCACGGAAAGGTGCAAGGCTATACGCGTTATTTGCTGCGAACTTTCCCGCATGGCGAGCCATCTTGTTGGCCTCGCCGCTTACGGAATGGATTCCGGCTCTTGGACGGTTTTCATGTACTGCTATACGCAGCGTGAAAAACTTTGTACGCTATTTGAGCAGCTCACCGGCGCGCGCATGACATCTTCTTACGCACGCATAGGGGGGCTTGCCCGCGATCTTCCCGAAGGGTGGCTTGGGAATGTAAATGAATTCGCCAACCAGTTCCTTCCGGCTTTGGACGAAATAGACTCTCTTATTACGCGAAACAAGATATTTATGGACAGAGCCGTGGGAATAGGCGTAATAACTCCCGAACAGGCTATGCAATGGGGGCTAACCGGGGCGAATCTGCGCGGCAGCGGCGTTGCAACGGACCTCCGCAAGGATGTTCCGTATTTGGGATATGAGAATTACGAGTTCGATGTGGCCATAGGCATGCACGGAGACTGCTACGACCGCTGGCTTGTCCGCATAGAGGAAATGCGGCAAAGCGTGAGAATCGTGCGCCAGGCAATAGAAAAAATGCCAGACGGCCCGGTGAATGTATCCGATAAAATGATTTCCCTCCCTAAGAAAGACAATGTACTGCGCAATATGGAGGACTTGATAAACAATTTTGTCCTTATAACGCAGGGGCCGGATATTCCGGAGGGAGAGGCTTATTTTGAAGCGGATAATCCTAAAGGGGCTCTCGGCTTCTACGTGATGAGCAAGGGCGGCGGCGTACCGTACCGCGTAAAAGTGCGTTCGCCTTCGTTTGTGAGCCTCAGCGCCCTGCAGGAAATTTTGCCCGGACACC
>FR901565.1:0-6692 GCA_000438015.1 Coraliomargarita sp. CAG:312
GTTCTTCAAGCGTCTCGCGTATGAATTGTTCAGCCTCTCCGCCGTGCATCTACGGCATAAATAATTGGTTCAACAATGTTACATTCTGTATCGATATTTTTATGCGATATAACTACCAATAAACTTTTTTAAATCCAGATCTAATTTCAAGTATGTTTATTGAATCTGATATAAATCCGTTTTTGAGAGAATATGAATTTAACGCATTTGCATATTCTTTTGAACTAGAATATCTATATAATTGATGTGTAGCTGTATTTAGTATGAAATATCTCGATTCCCCTTCTTTTTTGGGGTGAAACCAGCCATAAACAAATTGATTTTGTACATAAAAATCTAATATATTTTTTACACTTTCATTTCTATTAGGAGATATTATGGAAGAAATATCTGAATCGCCTCCAAACCCAAAGTATTTTCCCTCTAATATATATCCGTTAGGTAGCGGAATTCTTATTTTGGTGAAATAAGCAAATCCGATAAGTAATATAAAAAATAATACAACATATTTCATTGCATTAATTATTTTTCGAATGAGCCGGAATAAGACCATGAATAACTTCCTTCTATTTTAAACGAAGTCCCTCCCAAATTCATTGCAGTAACAAGCCATTCTGGTGCTTGTTCTGAAGTTGAACTACCATACATCATTTCTATAACAGAAAGAGGATCTGTAAAAGTATCCGAGAATTGAATAGTCGCCTTCCCTGAATAGGAATACATTGTTTTCCATCATCAAATGTTTCTTTGAATATTGTTATAAAAGTTCTGTTTCTAATTAATTTGTTCGATATGTTTTCACAGACACATTAAGATATGTTATGCTTAAATCTTCCTTGTAATTTTTATTGCCTGCATCCAGTATATTTTGCTCCAATCTAACATCCTCAAAACCACAAGCTCTATTATTATATACTCTCTTCCGAATAAGGTACATGCGTGCGATCGCATTTCAACTTTATTTCCGCCATTTTTTTGTATATTTGTTTATCAAATAAAGCGTTTAAACTCCACATTATGAAATTTACATTTTAGTTCTACGGATTTTTTATTTTTCAATTTATAGGAAATACTTATAATTTTAATGTTTCTAGTATGAAAATGTTTGCAGTTCAGATTTTTATTTTTTTTGCGGGCATTCTCAATTTAGCCTATGGCGAGCCAATTCTCGAATTTTTGGCAGAGCCTGGCTATTACAGCCCAAATACTGCAATCTTGATAAAGGAGGAAATAGTTTCGGCACAGGAATTCCCTGCTCCAACGGAAAAGCCTGCAAAACGCATAAAAGAATGCAAAGTTGTATATAATTCTGGCAAATATTTGTTTATGGACACGAAGAATCCCGATAACGTGACGCTTTATTCCTTCCCAGATTATTGGGCGGATTATATTGACTCCGTAAGATTCATAAACGTATTTCCCATAATGGATGCATCGGGATTATTTGATTTTTCGTCTTTGTATAACATAGTGGCGTTATCTATAAATCCTAGAAGCACTCTAGAATTCTTTTTAGGGCGCGCAAAAAGCAATAACTGTAAATTGGATTTTTCTGGTGAGGAAATGGAAATAAATTCTTGTTGCGGCAACTACTCCTATAAAATTTATTTTTCTGGCAAAAAGATAACTAAAATCGATGTATCAAAAAATAGCCAATCGCAGTTGCTTACGCGCACAACGCTCAATTACGGCAATGGCAATTTGCCCGACATTGCGCATGTAGAATACTTCTATAAAGGGAAAGCCGCCATACGAAAGACGCTTTCTTTTTGCATTATATCCGGAGATTTTAATAAATTCGATGCCAACCTATTAAACGTCGACGCAATAGGCGCCGTCAAAATTCTAGACGGACGTTTCAATCCTCCAAGAACTTATTTTTTCAAGCATGCAATTCCCAATATAAGCGAAGCAGAAAGCGCGTTAAAAGACCCTCAAAAACAAGAATTGTTAAATACGGAACGTAAAAAAGAAATCCAGTCAGCAAGAAAATCAAATTTTATATTGAACATTCAAAAGATATTTAAAGAGGCCTTTTAAAGGCAAATGAGCGCAAATTTTTAATTTGCCATACTACTGTATACGCGGAAAATGCGCATTTCAGGATTTTTTGCAGAGCCAAATAGAAAAGATTTTTAAAAGAATATATTTGGAGAAATTCCAATTCGATTGGCTCCTTTCAAGATAACTTTGTCGTATAAATCGAGTTTCCTTATTTTGTGAGAACTGCCGTCTTGCATTACTACATTTAATTCCTCGGAGTCAGCCGTTATTTTTTTGAAATCCTTAGGCGATATTTTATTAACGTCTATCCCATTTATCGATTTCAACGGAATTTTAAACAAGTTTGCAAAGGTGTCCGCCGCGTACAAATACTTGCCATATTTAGATTTCGGCTCAAGAAAAACATTTCCGCCCGACTCGCGCAAAGAGACTTCAAAAGAACGATTTTTGCCTTTTAAGTTGGTCCAATTAAAAAAGTCGTCGCAATAGAATTCCTGCGTAAGTTTTAATTCCGGAGGAAACTCAATTTTAACATATCCGGAGAATCCGAATTTGTTTTCGTAATACACCGAATCTAATATGCTTTTGTTTTTAGTTTTTATCTTTATTGTGAAATCTCCGATTTGCCCAGAATATTCGCCGTTTTGCCTCAAATCCGGAAGAATTGTTTCAAGCTTTTTCATCTCGCTTTTATAATAAACTGCCTTAGCCGAATCTTTTTTAGCGTTGCTTTGGTTATAGTTATACAGTAATGCCTCTTTTAAATATTCCATCCATGGCGCATTCTTGTATAAAATGGCATTATTTAATAAAGTAAGCTCATACGAATTTCCGCCTGAAAGCATGCGGTTATATTTAGCTTCTTCGGGCCAGACTCTTGAAAAAAATCCGCTAGAATTGTATATATTTTTGATTTTTATATATACGGATTCCGGTGGTAATTGAATCTCTCTTTCAATATTTTGAATTTCTCCTTTAATATTTAGGCCCGGCTGTTTTGTACTTAATCTAAAATATTCGACTTGATTGTTTGAAATATCCGCCAATAGCCTGTCTTCCTCAACTTTGCCGTCGCATATAATTCCGGAACGTATTATTATTCTGTCGGAACCTGAAGAATTTTCTATGGTTTCGCGCAATTTTATAAAATCTTTATTGGAAGCAATAGACTGGATTTCTTTTAAATTATCGTACGACTGGCTGTATGACAAATTAAACAACCCAAACAGCAATAGCAAACCATGGACAATCTTAATCATATTTAGCTAAATTTATTTGACACTGTTTTTATCAATGGATTTTTACTGTCTTCTATGCGGCAAAGATTAACACCAGGCATGGGGAAGTCAAATTGAATTATTATTTTGCCATGCAAAAAACGTTAAAAAAAATTCCGAAAGTTTGTTGCTTTCGGAACTTTTTACCGTTTATGGAATGGGATTTTAAGAGTTCTTTTTTACCAATTCATAGAAGACATCAAAAGGATATGGCGCGCCTGCCCCGCCCGGAGCGGATTCCGGATGGTACTGCACGGAGAACACGGGCAAATCCTTGTGCCGCAAACCTTCTACACTGTTGTCTTCTATATTTATTTCCGTTACGATCGCGCCGGTATTTTCCAGAGACTTTGCGTCGGCGGCAAAACTGTGGTTTTGCGACGTGATTTTAACTTTGCCAGTTTCGAGATTTCTTACAGGGTAATTTCCCCCATGGTGTCCGAATTTAAGTTTGTAGGTTTTTGCACCAAGGGCGTGGGTTATTACTTGATGCCCAAATCCAACGCCAAACACCGGCAATTTTTCCATCAGCTTTGCCGCGGTTTTCGCGGCTTCGGGTGCTGCAGACGGGGCGCCTGCCCCGCTAGAAAGAAATACGCATTGTGGCGCAATTTCTAGAATTTCTTCGGCGGAGGCACCGGAGGGGAAAACAGTCACGTCAAACCCGCTGTATGCCAGGCTGCTTAGAAGAGATTTTTTTACGCCGTAATCTACGGCGGCGCACTTAAAAAGCGGAAGAGTTCTTGGCTTTGTATTTATATGCACTCCGCCCAACTCAAATGGCTTGATGTTTTCGGCAGAGTCGTCGAAATGATATGCCTTTGGGCAGGAAATATCTTTAAGGAAATTGGAGCCATCAATCCCGCACCATGCTTTCGCGAGCCTTACGGCTTCCTCGTCAGATATATCGTCTGTTGAAAGACAAGCTTTCAGAGAGCCGTTCATCCTGATTTTTCTGGTTATTGTTCTAGTATCTACTCCGCTTATTCCCGGAATTCCGTTCTTTTCGAGATATTCGCCAAGGCTCATGCGGCTTCTCCAGTTGCTGGGAACTTCGCAATCTCCAGCCACAACCAATCCGGAAGCTTTTATGGAGTCGCTCTCGGAATCTTCGCCGTTTATTCCGTAGCAGCCTATCTCGACAAAAGTCATAACCAAAATATTCATATAGTTGGACGGGTCTGTAAGCAACTCTTGATACGCCATCATAGAGGTGTTAAATACAGCTTCGCCCAAAACCGTCTTCTTTGCGCCAAAGGGTTTTCCCCTATAAACGGTGCCGTCTTCGAATGCCAATACTGCGCTATTCATTGCATTACTTCTTTGTTTCGTTTAAAATTGCCATATATTCTTGGAGCGATTTCACGTCCAATTCCTTATTTTTCATCGCTTCAATTCCCTTTATTGCGGCATATGCCCCCATTATGGTGGTTATCATGCAGACTTTCTTTAATAAAGCTTCTTGGCGGATATGATTTTCATCCAAGCGCGGGTACATGCCAGACGGCGTATTTATTATAAGAGCCATTTCGTCGTTCTTTATCATGTCCACGACGTTTGGACGCGCTCCTTCGTTCAGTTTGTAGGTGCGCGTCACAGGGATGTCGTTTGCTTGCAGAACTTTTGCGGTTCCTTCGGTTGAAAATATTTTGAATCCTAGCTTGTCGAGCGACTTTGCGATTTCTACCGCCATTTCCTTGTCGTGGTCTTTAACCGACAAGAAGACATTTCCAGAAGTTGGCAAGCCCGGCTGTGCAGCTATTTGGCTTTTTGCGAAAGCCATACCAAGGTCTTTGTCTAGTCCCATTACTTCGCCTGTCGACCTCATTTCGGGACTCAACATAATTGCGGTTCCGTTAAAACGGACAAACGGGAAAACGCTTTCCTTTACGGCAATATAAGGAATTTTCACTTCCTTGGTAAATCCCAAATCCTTCAATTTTTCACCCGCCATAACTCTTGCGGCGATTTTTGCAAGCGGAACTCCTATCGCCTTCGATGTGAACGGAACAGTTCTTGATGCGCGGGGATTTACTTCAAGTATGTAAACTTCGCCCTTTTTAATCGCAAATTGGATGTTCATTAGGCCTATGACCTTCAATTCCTTTGCCAAGTCGTAAGTTGCCTTTCGAACTTCGTCCAAAATTCTTTCTGAGAGCGTATGCGGAGGCAATACCATAGCTGCGTCTCCTGAGTGCACGCCGGCATACTCGATATGTTCCAGCATGCCTCCTATAACTGTTGTTTCCCCGTCGGATATTGCATCTACGTCAAGCTCTATCGCATCTTCAAGAAACTTATCCAGCAGAACAGGCTTGCCGGGGGCGGCTTCAAATGCTTCGCGCACGACTTTTTTCATGTCTTCCATGCCGTAGACAATGAACATTCCCCTGCCTCCCAAGACGAAAGACGGCCTAAGAAGAATCGGAAATCCTATTTGGCCGGCAAGCTTGTAGGCGTCTTCAGGTGTTGTGGCTGTAGCATTGAGCGGCTGGCGCAAATGCAGCTTGTCCAAAATGCGCTTAAATATTTCGCGGTCTTCGGCTGCGTCGATCGATTCCGGGGAAGTTCCTATTATGTTTACGCCGTTTTCTTGCAATTCACTGGCTAAATTAAGGGGCGTTTGTCCTCCAAACTGGACTATTGCGCCGTCGCAATTATTTTGTTTATAAACTTCCAAAACGTCTTCAAGCGTGAGGGGCTCGAAGAACAGCTTGTCTGATGTGTCATAGTCGGTTGAAACTGTCTCTGGATTTGAATTCACCATTATTGTTTCGTATCCTGCTTCGCGCAAAGCAAAAGACGCGTGTACGCAGCAGTAGTCGAATTCTATGCCCTGCCCTATTCTATTGGGGCCGCCGCCTATTATCATAATCTTTTTTCGCTTGCTGGGCTTAAGCTCGTTCTCCGTCCCGTAGGTCGAATAGTAATAGGGCGTGTAGGCTTCAAACTCGGCCGCGCACGTGTCCACAAGGCGATATACAGTATTTATTCCGAATTCTTCGCGCAGTTTCTTTATATTGCGGATTTTTGTATTGCATATGGTAGCAATCTGCAAATCGGTAAATCCTGCCTTTTTTGCCTTATCTAGGAGATTAGCGCCCAAGTTTTGTATTCCGGCAGATTCGAGCTCTTTTTCGATTTCAACGATTCCGGCAACCTCATTGATAAACCACGGATCGATCTTTGTATATTCGCTTATTTGTTCATGGCTCATTCCGGCTAGAAGCGCATAGCGTATATAGAAAATTCTTTCGGCTGTCGGGCGGACCAGGCCATTGCTGATAGCTGATATATCGGAAACTTCATTCCCTCCGAATTTTCCGCCTCCGCCCAGTCCGCGTGCTCCGATTTCAAGAGAGCGCAAGGCTTTTTGCAAGCACTCCTTAAAACTCCTTCCTATCGACATCA
>FR901565.1:6726-8481 GCA_000438015.1 Coraliomargarita sp. CAG:312
CGCTCTTCATGGAGCTTGTCAGAGTGCTGTCAGATCCCGCAAATTTCTCAAACGCGAATCTTGGAATCTTTGCCACGACATAGTCTATTGCAGGTTCAAAACACGCCGGCGTTTCGCGCGTAATGTCGTTTTTCAGTTCGTCCAGAGAGTAGCCAACAGAAAGCTTGGCAGCCACTTTAGCTATAGGGAATCCCGTGGCTTTAGAGGCCAAAGCCGAGGAGCGCGAAACGCGCGGATTCATTTCTATAATTATCATGCGCCCATCGGTCGGATTTAGCGCAAATTGTATGTTCGACCCCCCGCACTTTACGCCGATTTCCCTAATTATGGCGAAAGAGGCCTCCCTCATAAGCTGATACTCCTTGCTTGTAAGGGTAAGAGCTGGAGCGATTGTTATGGAGTCTCCGGTGTGAACGCCCATTGGGTCGAAATTCTCTATTGAGCATATGGCGATACATTGGTCTTTGCAGTCTCGCATGACCTCCATTTCAAGCTCTTTCCACCCAAGCAGCGATTCTTCGATAAGAATTTCACCGGCAGGCGAGGCGCTCAATCCAAACGCCGCCATCCGCTCAAATTCGTCGCGGTTGTATGCGATTCCTCCCCCGGTACCGCCAAGAGTAAAGCTGGGTCGTATTATAAGAGGATATTTTTTATGCTTGTCCGCCCAATCTAGGGCTTCTTTTAAAGAGTGGACGACAATGCTCAAGGGAACGTCCAGCCCGATTTTTATCATCGACTCCCTAAATTTTTCCCTGTCTTCGCCTTTCTCAATTGCTTTCGCGTCAGCCCCGATAAGCTCGACATTATATTTCTTTAAAATACCGCGCTTGTACAGCTCCAAAGAAAGATTCAAACCAGTCTGTCCGCCCAATGTAGGCAGGAGGGCGTCGGGGCGTTCTTTGGCTATTATTTTCTCTAAAATTTCCGGAACGAGAGGCTCAATATATGTGACATCGGCCATTTGAGGATCCGTCATGATTGTGGCGGGATTGGAATTGACCAATATTACTTTGTAGCCTTCTTCCCTCAAGGCTTTGCAGGCTTGGCTTCCGGAGTAGTCGAATTCGCAGGCTTGTCCTATTACAATAGGACCTGACCCCACGATTAAAATGGATTTTATATCAGTGCGTTTTGGCATATTCGTAGAATATTAAAAAACTTTTTTCGCCGTCGCGTCAATTTTTAATATATGTTTTCGACGTAATTATTCTGAAAAAATGTAAAATGCCACAGTTTTATATTCTTAATCGCGGAAGAATGGAATCCTCTAACCGGCTGAAATATAGAAATGCGTTTTTTTTGCAATAGACACATAACAAGTAACTTGTAAATGCATATTAAATTTTTTACCTTTTATAGTCTATTGCGTCTATATCATTCAAAATTGAATATAGATTTTACTTTATTTTGATTTGCAGCAAATATTTCTATATGAAATAGCGCATATGCAAATCGGAACACCATACTATATTTTCGTTATAACTTAATGAAATTTTGCTTTGAGCCGCAGATATATATTGTAAATAAGAACGCGCACGAAAATACATTTGATACATTAAAAATAAAAAACTTTTAATGCGAGTATACCCGCAATTTGCGTTTCTCCGTGAAAATTTATTTTGCACATATCGCGTGGACAGCTTTTTAATCTTATATACTATTAATTTTCCGCTTAATTCTGGGATAAATTTATATTCCTATTCCATTTATAGACAAGGCAAAGTATGCGTAATTTATGCCGCCTACTCCTCC
>FR901566.1 GCA_000438015.1 Coraliomargarita sp. CAG:312
CCGCATACTGCCTATGTCGGCGGCTTTTTTGTCGGAATTAAAGTGCGAGCCTATTTTCGTGTATTGTCATATTGGCAAGTAAATTATTTATCATCGAAGACGCTTTTTTGGTTAAAACGCATTCGGTATTTAAACAAATTGCCAGCTTTCGCGATAGGTATTTATGGAATGCGGGTATGCGCGAGGTATGCTTTTTATAAAAAAATGATTTTCGCTATTGCGAACTTTAGGCTATTGTCTTGACACATTTTTATGCTTATATTAAATGTATTTTCATATATGAAACATGGATGGAGTAATGATATGAAAAGTTTTCTTCTGCCAATTTTAACATTATTTGTTTTTGCATGCGCAAATTCTAGAGCGGATGATTTATCGGAGTTAATAGACGCCGCGGCTGCCAGCGGGGAGAAAAAAATTGTTCTTGAGAATAGAACATATTTTATTGATTCCCCAATACTTTTAGATGTCAAGCATAACGGGCTTTGCTTGGAGGGAGCTTCCGGCGGCGGCACGGTTATAAGCTGCGGGAAGCGTATCGAAGGCTGGGAAAAATCGGGCGGCCTATGGCGTGCGCGCGTTGAGGGAGAATCGTTTATAAGCAGTTTATATGTGAACGGAGTGCGCGCATCGACCGCCCGAACTCCCAATAATGATTTCTTTTTTGCCGCGTATAAAGTGCCGGAAATAGGTTCTAGCGGAGGCAGCCGGACGGCTTTTGTCGCGGACAACAAAGATATAGAGCCTTTATTAAAGATGTCCGTAGAGGAGCTTGCCAATGTTAGAATATTGGTGTATCCGGCTTGGATTCAGCATACGCTCGCCATTGAAAAGTTGGAACCTTACGCCAAAGAACCTGGCTGTACCGTTATACATTTTAAAAAGCCTGGCGCGTCTTCGCCTCTGTTCAGGTGGGCTAATGCGCTGCGTTTTAGAATATTAAATTACGCCGGCGCAATCGACCGCGGCGGAGAGTTTTTCTTCGACAAGTCGTCGTCAACGGTTTGGTACAAGCCCAGAAAGGGCGAAAATATGAAAACGGCAAAAGTATTTTATCCGTTGTTCGACACTGCTTTGTATGGCGCTGGAGAGTCGGTTAATTCGCGCATAAGGGATATCTCTATAAAAAATATAACCTTTGAATACGGCAGCTATCGACCTGATGTGGAATCGTCGAGATATTCGGGCGAAGTTCCCGCTTTTGGAGTCGCCGACATAATGAAATCGCCCGATGCAGACTCGTGGAAAAATTCGTCCCAGGGAGCGACTTGCGCGCCTGCGTTTTTGAGGTTTGAGTTTGCTGAAAACATAAATATTTCCGGATGCAAAATAAGGCATACAGACGGATATGCGCTTGAACTAGGCAAGTCGGTATGGAATAGTTCCGTAAAAGAGTGCGAGATTTTTGATACTGGCGCGGGCGGCGTGCGCCTTGGAGTTCCCGCTGTGGCAAAACCTTCCGATAATCCGAAACTCGACGGATTGACATCTGGCGGATTGATTGTATCGGACAATATAATTTGCAAATATGGCAGGTGGCATAAATCCGGGGTTGGTGTAATGGCTTTTGACGTAGCGGATACCCAAATTGTCAACAACGATATTTTCGACGGCTACTATTCCGGGATATCGGTCGGCTGGGTGTGGGGCGGAGGTCCAACCCACACGAAAAACAATAAGATAAATTACAACCGCATACACGATCTTTCTTACGCTTTTATGAACGATCTGGGCGGAATATACACGCTTGGCACATCTCCCAATTCAGAGATAATAGGGAATGTCATTTACGGAATAAATTGCCATAGGTACGGTGGATGGGGTATTTATAACGACGAAGGCAGCCGAGGATTTCTCATTTCAAAAAACTATGTAAGCGATGCCCAAGAGGGCGGATATTTCATGCATTACGGTTCGGAGTGCAAAGTTGAAAATAACCTATTGTGCAATAGTTCGGATTTTCAAATAGGCTTGGGAAGGCAGGGCAAGAATTCGTTTTCATTTGAGCGCAATATTGTGCTCTATTCATCTCCTGCTATACTCTTTAGGTTAAATACGCCGCCCAATCCCGACTCTGTGCGGTTCGATAAAAACATATATTTTAACCGAGGAGGCGAAGTTGTTTTCGGCGGGATGACATTTGCCCAATGGCAGGCATCGGGCAGGGACAAGAATTCGTTTGTAGAGCCTGTGGATATTGGCGCAATTCTAGGCGGAGCGGCGGTTGAGAAAATAGGATTTGAGCCAATAAATCCTTCTGCTGCGGGCGTTCGTGGCGGAATGAAAAAACGGCTTGCCGAGATTCTTGAAAATTACAATTTTCCAAAAGTTCGCCGCACGCCGATTGAGTCGTCTCGCCCCATTACTGTGATGGATAATTTTGAATACGACCGCTTGGGGAAGCCTCCGTTTGCAGATGTCACGGCAAGGGGAGACAAGTTTGAAGTAATAGAAGATCCCCAGACAAAGCGGGCTATGCGCGTCACGGATTTGCCTGCCGAACCTGCGTGGATGCCGTACTTTTTTTACAACTGCAAGGCGTCCAAGAAATCTCTGGGGATAGTGGAATTTAAAATGAAGCTTTCCAAGAACTCGACATTTTACGTTGATGTGAGAAAAGGCGAGGGCAACAGCGGGAAAGGCCCTAATTTTGCCATAATAAAGGCTAGCTTTGAGGGCGCTGCACTTCCGGTCGGCAAGTGGCTTACTGCCCGTATGGAAATACCGGTATTGGACTCCGATTCAAAGGGAATTTATTCTCTGTCGATTTCTGATGGCGCGGCCGAGCTGGTACGCCAAGCGCGCAATACTCCTCAGCCGGATTTTGACGACTTCAATTGGGTTGGTATTGTTATGACCGGCAACGAAGGCGCCGTGACGGATTTCGCGGATATAAAAATATATTTTAACGAGGTTTCCGATAATTGATTCCGGCGTTGTTTCCCCGCTCAAAATAAGGCTCAGTGTTGGCGGAAGATGCCATAGGGCATTTTGCGCCGCGCTTTGCTGCATTTAACGATATTTTTGATTTTCCTGCATCGTTTGCAAGATAGACGTTGGTGGTGATTGCTCATCTCTGCGGAAATGCGCGCATTGCCCAGCATTGATGTGAAATTAAATAGTAAAGCTTTGAGACTTTAGTTTAGGTGCTAAGTTCGCAAGCCAACCGCAGCCACTAAAGCGCAATAGCAATGATGTTTTTCTCCACAAAACTGTCCGCCTAACAGATGTGTTAAAATATTTGTAGAATTTTTATTTTATCTTTGCGCTTACAAGCAGCGGGAAGTGGTCTGACAGCCAAACTTCACCTATATTTTCGGCGAATACCGCGAATTTTTCTATTTCAACAGACTTTGATACGAATATCCAGTCTATCCATTTGCTCTTCTTGCCGGTATATCCATAATTGTCTGTAAAGTCGGGTCCATATGGCGGCTTTTTGCTGATTTCTTTGGCATCGAACATGAATCCTGAGGATTTTATTTCTTTTATCGCGCGGCTGTAAGGGTCGGAATTCAGATCCCCCGAGGCGAAAAACGGGAGTCCTTCGGAAATTTCCTCAATTTTCTTTACAAGCAGCTTTGCCGATTCCCATTGGACGCTTTCGCCGATATGGTGAAAGTGCATATTGAAATAATAGAAAATTTTTCCCGTTTTCTTATCTAGGAATTTTCCCCAATTGCAATTGCGCGGATATGCAGCGCCCCAGCCTTTCGATTCAGATTCTGGGGTTTCCGAAAACCAGAATGTGCCAGAATCCAAAAGTTGCAAACGTGACTTTTTGTAGAAAATCACGTTGTTGTGGTTCGGAAGTCCCGCGGCTTCTCTAGATGGAATCGAAGGTATGCCGGATATTCCGTAATCCGGCATGTCGCGCATTGAGTCTATCTGGTTTTTATAGAGTTCTTGCGAACCGCATATGTCGATGTCGTGGTAGGCGAAAAACTTTTTTATTAGAGGGGAACGCTTTTCCCATGTTTGCGTGCCGTCGGTTTTTTCAATAGTTTTGCCGTAGGAATCTTTTGTTTTTAATATATGTCCGTCGTCTTTTTTATAATAACGCATGTTAAATTGGCAGACTACAAGTTCTGAGCCGGTTTCCCCAAAATTTTCCCCTCTTTCAAAATATGCGCAACCGCCCGCGATTGTTGCAAATGTAAATACAAAAATTTCGACGAGTAAAATGCCCAAACGTTCCATGTTCAACAGTATTGAAAAATTAACAGTATTGAAGGATAATGCCTATCCCGTACGAAAATCTTTATAGAATTTAAAACTTCACGGAAAAACTTCAAGCTTGAATTTGCTTTTCGCCAATATATGTTATCTACAAGTTTTGCATGGCAGTAAAATTTGCGCAACACAACGCTAAGTGGTATTATTATATGGAGATATTAAAAACAACGGCATTTGCAATAATCGCGTTTTTTAGTTTTGTTTCAGCCGCGCTTTCCGAAGCTGCAGCGTCATCAGAACATAATTTCGAGGGCTCTTGGATTACGTCGGACGAATTTGCAAGGCTTCCTAAGACGGATATGTTCCACCGCCAGCTCGACAGCAAGCGCGCCGCAGAGGTCGCGGCTGCCGCAAAGATAAAAAACCGCCACATATTGTTTAGAAAAACTTTTGAGCTTGCCGCCGTTCCTGAAAACGCAAAACTCTTTTTTTCCGCAGACGACTATGCGAAGATTTACATCAACGGAAAATTCGCCGTCCAGGGGCCCGCGGCAGGCTATCCGTCCCATTATCTCTACCACGAAATAGACGTATCTAAATTTCTGAAAAAAGGAGTAAATACAATAGCCGTGCACAGCTATTACCAAGGTCTAATAAACAGGGTTTGGGTTAGCGGAGACAATCGACACGGATTTATTTGCGACCTGGTCTGCGACGGAAAATTACTTGTTAAAACCGGCAAAGACTGGAAAATTTCCTCGCACGGGGGATTTTCCGAAGTTGGCAGGGCGGGCTACGATACGCAATTTTTGGAACGCTACGATGCCGGGGCTCCGGAGGTTGGGTTTGAGCGGCCCGAGTTTGACGATTCTAATTGGGGCGGCGCGGCATTGGCAGAATCTGATTATAAGCTGTTCCCCTCTCCGCTTAAGACGCTTGAGTTTGAAACGGTATGTCCAATAGAAATAAAGCACATCTCAAAAAACAGGATATTAGTTGATTTTGGGGGAATGTACATTGGGTATTTTTCGATGTCCGCAAAAGGCAAAGACGGAGATGTTATCGAATTGCGTTATGCGCAGGAATTAAACAGCGACGGTTCTGCGCGCTATAAGCTAAGGGCAAACTGCAACTACCGAGAATTTTTCGAGCTGTCGGGAGGAGAGCGCGACGATCTAAACCAATTTGATTTCAAATCATTTAGATACGCTGAAATAATTCTGCCCGAAAATTCCCAAGCAAAAGCCGACGAAAAGTCGTTTAAACTTATCGCGCGCCATATGCCGTTTAAACTTGCCGCAAAGTGTCGGTATCAAAACGACGCAAAAGCTCAAAAGATTTGGGATTTATGCGTGCGCTCCATAAAATATGGCGTGCAGGAACAGATACAGGACTGCATGGAGAGGGAAAAAGGCTACTATCTTGGCGACGGATGCTATACTATGCTTACATGGTGCCTGCTTACAAACGACTATGCTCCGATGCGAAAGATGATAGACGATTTTCTGCGGACGAGTTTTATAAATGAAGGCTTAGTGACATGCGCAAATTGCTCTTTTATGCAGGAAATAGCGGAGTATCCGTTTATGATGTTTTTGCTGCTTCCGGTTCTTGAGGAGCGGGGCGGAGCAGATGCGGAATTTATAAGGGAAAGACTGGGAGGATTTAAAAAAATTCTGGACTACTACAAATCCGAATACGCCCAGAAGAACGGATTGCTTGCCAATCTCGACAAATGGTGCGTAGTTGAATGGCCGGCTAATTGGCGCGACGGATACGATGTTGACATTGCCGAAGGCAAAATCTGCAAGACAATGCACAACGTAATAAACGCCTGGTATATCGGCGCCATAAAATGCTACAATAAAACCGCCCGAAAGCTTGGTGAACCCGAATATCCGGGAGAGGCAGAATTGGTGCAGGCGTTTCAGGACGCGTTTTACGATTCCCAAAGGAAACTTTTTAAAGACAGCGCGGAAAGTTCGCACTCAAGCTTTCAGGCAAACATTTTTCCGTGGTTCTTGGGGCTTTGCCCGGACAATGAATGCAGCAAAAACATAGTGGAATTGGTGCGCCAAAAGCGCATGCAAAAGAGCCTGCTTTTTACTACGTTCCCCATGCTGGCATCCCTCAGGCGGGACGGCGAGGAACAACTACTTTACGAGCTTCTAACCGACGACAGCGCATGGCTGAACATGATAAAAGAGGGCGCAACTTCAACGTTTGAAGGCTGGTCTAAAGATTCAAAGTGGAATACGTCGCTATTCCATTTGACGTTTACTTATGCGGCGGTCTTTATGGTGGATTGGGATGTCGGGAAAGCTTTGGATTTAAGATAACGGCTCCGCGCGGATAAACTATCCGAAATCCGCTTTGGGCAATGTCGCGCGGCCTCATTTTTTGCGCGGCGTTATGTATTCGCAGAGCGCCTGTATGCAAAAAGAAACCGAGGCTATTTCAATTCCAGGCAAGCGCTGCGCGCGGCTGTGGAGAATTTCTTAAGGGGACGCCATTAGGCGCAAGTTGAAAGAAATATCCTTGCATGTAAGTTTGTCGCAATCAAGAGCCATTTGTTCTCTTCAATGCGGCGCTGTCGATTTGGCGAGGCAAAAAGGCGTGTCAGAAAACTATTGCCAATGCTTAACGCGCGCCTCCCATTTATTTTAGGGGAGGGAATGGCATTTTATCAGAATTGCCGCGGAGGCATTGAGCGCCGGATCTGAATATAAAGCAGAGCGTTTTTCGTCGGGGCGTGGAAAGCTTTCTCATCCGGAAAAACTTTAGATAACTAAAATATTTTGATTTGACGATTTTTTTGCGAGCCTTTTTGCGACTGAGTTTTGAAGACAAAGTAATGCATTAGACAGGGCTTGGCGTCTTGGAAAAAAGCGGCTCTTGAGCTTTTTTAACGCCGATTGCCGCGCTTATTCTATGGTTGCTTTCCCGCCTCTTACTGAGAAATCTTTTATAGTAGGGCGTTCCGGATACTTTGAATTGGGTGCGTGGTACGATATCTTGGTCTTCCCGTCGAAAGTTTTAAAAACCATCGCATGTCCGCCGTCGTCATTGTTTAGAGGATGTTCGGATTGCTTCCATTCGCCGAAAAGCTTGCCGTTGGAAGATACTGCAAAACCTATGTGGTATTTGCCGTCGCTGCCGAATGTTGACCACGTCATATATAAAGTTCCGTCTTCGGCCCGATTTATGACGGGGGCGTCTGTCACCATGGACTTTTGGTTTTTCTTTCCCCATGGAGCCGCCGACGCCTTGAAAAGCAAACGGGGCTCGCCGATTGTTTTCTTCAAATCTTTGCTTATTTCCTGGGCTATTATTTCGCCGTCGCAAACTTGAATCCATTCATGGCAGTACAAGATATATAGCTTGCCGTCTTCCTCAAACAGCGTTGCGTCGAGGCACATCCAGTTTTCGGGCGTTATCGGCGCATTTGCAAGCGGCTTGTACGGGCCTTCAGGCTTGTCGGAAACAAGTACGGAACTCCCCCTTAGTGCGTGCGTGCCGTTGGGAGTGCGAATATTTTTTTCTTTGCGGCTGAAAGTCGCTATTACATAATACTTGCCGTCCCTCTCAAACATATCGGGCGCCCAGAAGTCCGCTTTGCCCCAAAAGTCGGAATCGGGCGTAAAAGACCTTCCCAAAAACTCCCAGTTTTCAAGGTCTTTGCTGCGGTAGACTTTTAGCCCTTGGGAGTTGTCGTTTGCATGCATGTAATAGAAATTTGTTTTCTTGTCGGCAAAAACAAAAGGGTCTCTGACGCGCATTTCAGAGCGTTTGTAGCTTTTGCCGGCTTCCTCGCCCGCGCAAAGCGCAGCCGCGGAAAATAAAGCAAAGGATAACGCCAATGCCGCCGTTGAAATTCCTGTTTTTATTTGCATTTTATTTCAGCCTTTTCTGCTTGGTTGATTTATGCGGGAATTTTATTTTGAATATGAATCCTTCAGTGCGACTGTCCTGTTAAACACAGGATGGTCTGGCGAATGCAGTTTTGCGTCCGCCATAAAATACGCGTTGCGCTCGAACTGCAAAGGCTCGCCGGCTTTTGCATCCGCGAGCGACGGCTCTATCAAAATCTTTTTTTCCTCCACCGACGCCGGATTTAGAAAATCTTTAAAATCGCTGCCTTCCGGCAAGTCCGACATATCCGCGCGGGTAAACAGCGGCTCGTAAAGCCGCGCCACGGCTTCGCGCGCGTGGCCTGCGCTTACCCAGTGTATGGTTCCCTTTACTTTTCTTCCGTCGGGCGCGTTTCCGCCACGGCTGTCGGGATCTATTGTGCAAATTAATTTTGCGACGTTGCCTTCGGCATCCTTTACGACTTCCTTGCAGCGCATTATGTACGCGTAGCGCAGGCGGACCTCGCCGCCGGGGGATAGCCTGAAATATTTCTTCGGCGGATTTTCCATGAAGTCGGCGCGCTCTATGTATATGCGTTTTGAGAAAGGTATTTTGCGGGTTCCTGCGGACTCGTCTTCGGGATTGTTTACGGCGTCCAGCATGTCTATTTCGCCATCGTCCCAGTTTTCAATCTCCACCTCAAGGGGATCAAAGACAGCCATCGCGCGTTTTGCGACTTTGTTTAAATCCTGCCGCACGCAATGCTCCAAAAGAGCTAGTTCGGTTAGGCTGTTAAACTTTGTGACGCCTATGGCTTCGCAGAAATTGCGGATTGCCGCGGCGGTGTAGCCGCGCCTGCGCATTCCCGCAAGCGTAGGCATGCGCGGGTCGTCCCAGCCTTCGACGATGTTTTCGGCGACCAGCTGTTGCAGTTTTCGCTTGCTCATCATTGTGTACGACAAATTCAGCCGGGCGAATTCGTATTGCCTTGGATGGACAGCCAGAGTTTTTATTATGCTGGTGTTGTCTATAAACCAGTCGTAAAGCGGCCTGTGGACTTCAAATTCCAGCGTGCAAATCGAGTGGGTTATGCCCTCTATGGCGTCTGACAGACAATGGGCAAAATCGTACATCGGGTATATGCACCATTTGGAACCAGTTCTGTGGTGTTCGGCTTTTTTTATCCTGTATATGGCGGGGTCGCGCATGTGCAAGTTTGGGGAGGCCATGTCTATCTTTGCGCGGATTACATACGCGCCCTCCTCAAATTCTCCGGCGCGCATTCTGCGGAATATGTCCAGGCTTTCCTCCGGCGGGCGGTCGCGCCACGGGCTGGGCTTGCCCGGCTGCCCCGGAACGCCGCGGTATTCTTTGAATTCGTCCGCGCTTAGAGTGCAGGCGTAAGCCTTGCCGTTTTTTATCAACTCCTCTGCGAGCTCGTACAATTTTTCAAAATAGTCGGAGGCATAATATTCGCGGTCTTCCCAATCGAATCCCAGCCAATGAACGTCCTCTTTTATTGCGTCGACAAACCTTGTCTCCTCTTTGTCGGGATTAGTATCGTCAAAGCGCAAGTTGCATTTGCCTCCGTTTTCAAGCGCCATTCCGAAGTCTAGGCAAAACGCCTTTGCGTGGCCTATATGCAGGCATCCGTTGGGTTCGGGCGGAAAGCGCGTATGCACGGCGGACGGTGGAAGCCCTTCGGCTATGTCCTGCGCGATAATTTGGCGGATAAAATGCATTGGTTTGTCTTGGCTCATATTATTTTTAAAGGTATTTAGGCGCATTTTCGCGTCAACATTTTTTTGTCTCATCAGCCTTGAAAAGTCTGCGAAATATCCTAAAAATCCGCCATTGGCGGCGCGGCTTATCAAGTCTTTTGGGCGCGCGGCTTTTGAGTGTGCGGATGCATCTTAAGCCAGGCCACGCCGTCCGTGCGCTTGCTCTTGGACGGCTTGTCGCGCGATTTCCCGCATCCGGCGAATTAATCCGGAAAACAGGCGGTCGGGAAGGGGGATGTTTTTCTTGCTTAGCGTGCGCGGGGCATTTGGCGGGAGCTTTTCAAAGCGGAGAAAGGGGGGAGAGGGCGGCGCGTTTATAAAGCGGGAAATTTGATTTAGCGCTTGTGGTAAAAAATTCATGTTTAGGCGGATTTTAGAAAAGAGTTGCAAAGTTTTGCGCGTTTTAAGATGGTATAAAATATGAAAGTTATGTGCGCATTAAAGAAAATCGTTCCCACAATTCTAATATTGCTTTCGTTTGCGCTGGCTGGATGCAATTCTAGCTCAACCCAAGATCCGTCCACGCCGAGAGAGGTATTATGCCTATTGAAATATACGGGAGCCACATACGCCCCGTTCCACAGGAACGCTCCGTACAGATACGCTCTCTACGATATAAACGGAAAGTTCGTTGCGTATCTCGACTCTTCCAAGCTAGTAATACCGCGCATGGATACGTATCTTGGAAGGTATGTTGTAGTGAGGGGACCGATAGTCAAACTCGACGGGGAAACTGTTATGCGCGCCGAGGCTATTTATATAAAACATTAACTCTGGTTTTTTGAAAATGGAAATTATAGACGGAAATGCTGTCGCAAAAAGCGTGCATGCGGAATTGTGCGCGGAATTGTCGCAAATAAAACAGCCCAGGCCGCCTTGTGTGGCGTTTATACGCGTTGGCGAAGATCCGGCCTCGGTTTCGTACGTGAAGAAAAAGGAGCGCGTAGCTGGGGAAATCGGAATAACCAGCCGCCTCCACGTACTGCCCGAATCGACTTCCCAGGAGCAATTAAACGGTCTGATAGACACCCTTAACGCCGACGATTCCGTCGACGCCATATTGATTCAAGCGCCTCTGCCAAAACAATTGGACGAACGCGCCACATTCAACCGGGTGCGCGCCGACAAGGACGTCGACGGGTTCAGCGCGTCCAATTTGGGCCTGCTTTGCCAGGAGGAAAATGCGTTCGTCGCCTGCACTCCGGCGGGGATTATCGAACTTTTAAAGCGCGCCGGCGTAAATACATCCGGAAAGCGGGCGGTTGTAATAGGACGAAGCATAATAGTTGGAAAGCCAATGGCTTTGCTGCTAATGAAGAAAGGCATGGACGCAACCGTCACCGTATGCCACTCGCGCAGCGAAAACCTCGCGCAGATATGCGCGCAGGCCGATATACTAATAGCTGCGGTTGGGCGCCCAAATACGGTCACAGCCGATATGGTGAAAGACGGTGCGGTTGTAATCGACGTTGGAATAAACAGGGTTCCATCATCGGAAACCAAGTCCGGATACAGGCTTGTAGGAGACGTCGATTTTGCGAACGTTGCTCCAAAGTGTTCCAAGATTACCCCCGTCCCGGGCGGCGTCGGCCCGATGACTGTGGCAATGCTAATGCGCAACACTCTAGACGCATATAAAAGGCATATCGGCTTGTAGGAAATGCAGGCTCGGGGCGCCGTCCGGAGAATATTCAATTTCTTGCAGGTACAAGCGCTTGTTTTGGTTGCTTTTCCCTCTTTTCACGGAGACGCATGCGAATTTTTCAAGGCTTGAAGCGCATGCGTCGATGGCGGATCCAAAAAAAGCTTTTAAAGCGGAATAAAACAGTTAATATAAGAAAAATTTTTTATATAAATATGAAAGTAGTACTCGCATATTCCGGAGGTTTGGATACCTCAGTAATAGTAAAGTGGATTAAAGACCGCTTCAATGCAGAAGTGGTCACTTTTGCGGCAAACGTTGGCCAGGGAGAGGAGCTTTCGGGGCTTGCGGAAAAAGCGAAGGCCACGGGGGCGGTCGCACATTATACTGTCGACTTGCAGGATGAGTTCGTCGCAGACTTCATTTACCCGATGATTAGGGCCAACGCCATTTACGAAGGCCAGTATTATCTGGGAACTTCAATCGCCCGCCCGCTAATTGCCAAGGCGCAGATTGAAATAGCCCGCGCAGAAGGCGCCGACGCCGTAGCCCACGGCGCTACGGGCAAAGGCAACGACCAATGCCGCTTCGAAATTTCTTATGCTGCTTTGGCTCCCGACATCAAGATTATTTCTCCCTGGAGAATTGACGAATTTCGCGAAAAATTCCCCGGAAGAACGGAGATGATAAACTACTGCCGCGAACACAATATTAATGTGGAGGCATCCGCGAAGAAGCCGTATTCTATGGACAGGAATATGCTCCACATATCCTACGAGGCCGGAATTCTCGAAGATCCATGGTTTGACCCGACCGTCGAATCCAATAAAGACATGTTCAAGACAACCGTGTCTCCCGAGGATGCTCCCGACAAGCCGACCTACTTGGAGCTGGACTTTGTCAAGGGCGATTGCGTTGCCATAAACGGCAAAAAAATGAAGCCCTCCGACATTCTCCGCGAATTAAACAAAATAGGCGGCGAAAACGGAATCGGCAGAGTCGATATTGTCGAAAACAGATTTGTAGGCATGAAGAGCCGCGGCGTATATGAAACTCCCGGCGGCACGATCTTGGAGTTCGCCCACCGCAATATGGAAACAATTACGATGGATAGAGAAGTTATGCACTTGCGCGATTCCCTTATACCAAAGTATGCGGAACTTATTTACAACGGTTTCTGGTATGCGCCGGAACGCGAGGCTTTGCAAGCGTTTATCGACAAGAGCCAAGAGTGCGTGACAGGCACCGTAAAGATTAAGCTTTACAAGGGCAACCTCACTTGCGCGGGAAGAAAGAGCGACTTGAGCCTCTACGATGCAAATATTGCAAGCATGGAAGGCGTAAAGAGCGAATACGACCAAGACGACGCGACTGGCTTCATAAAGCTTCAGTCCCTGCGCTTGCGCCAGCGCGCGCGCAAGCAGGGCGTTCCTGCCGAGGCTTTCGCGACGAAAACGAAGCTCGTTAGGGAGTAGCATCTGAAAAGATGAGAATCTGCTGCATAGGCGCCGGTTATGTGGGCGGCCCCACAATGACGATGATTGCCCGCAAGTGTGCGGACATAATTGTTGAAGTTGTGGACATAAACGCCGAGCGCATAGCCGCATGGAATTCGTCGAGATTGCCGGTTTTCGAGCCGGGTCTCGACGAAATCGTACGCGCCGTGCGCGGAAAAAATCTGTTTTTCAGCACCGATATAGACGGAGCAATCGACCGCGCCGACATAGTGTTTATTTCCGTCAACACTCCAACAAAAACGTACGGATATGGCGCCGGCAGCGCTGCGGATTTAAGCTTTGTGGAAGATTGCGCGCGCAGCATAGCAAAAGCTTCAAAAAGCGGAAAAATAGTCGTGGAAAAATCCACAATGCCTGTGCGCACGGCAGATGTCATAAAAAAGATTTTGGCGGAGACTGGCCTTGGCTTTCAAGTTCTGTCCAATCCGGAATTTCTCGCAGAGGGCACTGCCATGCGGGATTTGGAAAACCCCGACCGTGTTCTAATCGGCGGCGATGAGGATACTGAGGGCGGCAGAAAGGCGATAGGCGTTTTGGCTTCCGTATATGAAAGATGGGTAAGCCCGGAGCGGATAATAAGAATGAACTTGTGGTCCAGCGAACTCAGCAAGCTTACCGCAAACGCGTTTCTTGCCCAGCGCATAAGTTCGATAAACGCCATAAGCGCGTTGTGCGAGGCTACTGGGGCGGATGTCGAGCAAGTCGCGCGCGCAGTTGGCTCAGACAGCCGCATAGGCTCGAAATTCCTAAACAGTTCGGTTGGGTACGGCGGGTCTTGTTTCCAGAAGGATTTGCTCAACTTAATTTATCTTTGCGAACATTTCAATCTGCCGCAGGCGGCAAATTATTGGCGGGCAGTCGTGGATATGAACGCCCACCAAAAAAACAGATTTTCCGCATTGGTGATAGATTCTCTATTTAGGAATATTCGCGGCAAACGCCTAGCTATTTTCGGGTTCGCGTTTAAAGAAAATACTAACGACACACGCGAGTCTCCGGCAATAGACGTGTGCAAAAACTTCCTTAACGAAAATGCCCATTTGGCGATTTATGATCCAAAGGTTTCTTTCAAACAAATATGCAAGGACTTGGATGTCGAAGGGGAAGACGAACGAATAGAATTCTGCAAAACACCCTACGATGCGGCAAAAGGCGCCCACGCTATTGTTTTATTGACACAATGGAAAGAATTTAGAGAATTAGACTACAAAAAAATATTGGATACAATGCAGCGTCCCGCATGGATATTTGACGGCAGAAATTGCCTCGACCACCGACTTCTACTTGAACTCGGATACCTTTTACGCGCAATAGGAAAGGGGAATTTGTCGTAGCTTTAATTTCTTTTACAAGCAGGCGCGGTTCCCCCAAAAGGTCCGCGCTTTATTTTTTTTGAATTTAAGAAAAAAGGAAAGACTAGTAAGATGAACGCTCAAAAATACGAACACAGGTTTGAGGTAAAACTGCCTAACCGCCAGTGGCCCAATAGAAAAATAACGTCTGCGCCAAAGTGGTGCAGCGTCGATTTGCGCGACGGCAACCAGGCTCTGGCTATCCCGATGAATATCGACGAAAAATTGAAACTTTACCAGACGCTGCTAAAAATAGGATTTAAAGAAATCGAAGTCGGTTTCCCCGCCGCGAGCGAGACGGAATTTAAATTTATACGCAAACTAATAGATGAAAATCTAGTCCCCGACGACGTTTCTTTGCAGGTCTTGACCCAGAGCAGGGAGCATTTGATAATGCGCACGTTTGACGCCCTGAAAGGCTGCAAGAACGCCATCGTCCACCTTTACAACAGCACTTCCGCCTTGCAGCGAAAGGTGACGTTCAATATGACGCGCCCTCAAATAATAGACATCGCCCGAAACGGCGCAAAGCTGGTGCGCGGCATGGCCGACGAACTTCTTGAGCACGGCACAAAAATCCGCATGGAGTATTCTCCCGAAAGCTTCAGCGATACCGAGCTTGATTTCGCACTCGAGATTTGCGAGGCCGTGATGGAAATTTGGAAGCCTACGCCAGACAACAAGCTTATCGTAAACCTGCCTGAAACAGTCCAGTACAATACTCCGAACATTTACGCCGACCAGATAGAATGGATGAGCACAAACATATCCCACCGCGACTGCGTGGAAATAAGCCTCCATACCCACAACGACCGCGGAACGGGAGTAGCCTCTACGGAGTTGGGACTTATGGCGGGAGCCGAGAGGGTTGAGGGAACGCTATTCGGCAATGGCGAAAGAACGGGTAATTTGGATATTGTCACGGTTGCCTTAAATATGATGGCTGACGGTGTCGATTCAAAGCTGGACTTCTCAAATTTGCCGCAAATCCGTGCAGTTTACGAGGAATGTACCCGCATGTCAGTCCCTCCGCGCCATCCGTATGCGGGAGACTTGGTATTCACGGCGTTTAGCGGTTCACACCAGGACGCCATCAAAAAAGGCATGGATATTCGCCGCAAGGAGCATTTAGACAAGTGGGAGGTTCCATACCTATTGATAGACCCTACGGACATCGGATGTTCCTACGAAGCCATTATCCGCATAAATTCCCAAAGCGGGAAAGGCGGAGTGGCGTACATTTTGGCAAACGATTTTGGATTTGACCTGCCCAAGGCAATGCACCAGCAGGTTGGCGATTTTATAAATGCTTATGCGGATAAGCTGGGCAAGGAACTTCAGCCTTCCGAGATTTTTGACGTTTTTTCAAAAGAGTTTGTGAAGCGCGAATCCCCTGTAAAGCTTGAGTCGTACAATGTGTCTTCTCCCGGTGGAGTCGGCGCGGATGATTCCAATCAAGTTTGCATAGAGGCAAAATTGCGCGTAAACGGCGAGGAAAAAACAGTGTCCGCCCGCGGCAACGGCCCTATTAACGCTTTGGTTAAAGCTTTTGAAGCAAACGGAATGAAAAACTTTAAGCTGGTAGATTATCGTTCCCACGCAATAGGCAGGGGCTCGGCGACAAATTCTGCCGCTTACATATGTTTGGAATCTCTGGAGAGCGGTTCTAAAACTTGGGGCGTAGGGGTAGATTCAAACATTGAATCTGCCGGTCTCAAAGGGCTGATTTGCGCATATAATAGAATGCGGCAGCCGACATCCTGCCTCTCTTAAATTTTGCGGATTGAGCTTGAGCTGCAATATCTGCGGGCAATGCGCGAAAGTATTGAGCATTGCCCGTTTTTTTTGCCATGCGCAATGCATTTTGCTTTGGATAGTTCCAAATGCTTTTTTACATTTAGAAAGACAGTGTTGCTCTAGGCTATTTGGGCTGCTGATGGAATTCGCAAGCGGAAACTGCAAAAGTTATGCAAATTCCTGAAAACAGCACGGAAACATCGTCTCCGCCAAGGTTTTTTATGGTTTGTGCTAAGAATGTCCCGCGCTGGATGATAGAGCAATGCTTTACTAAAAATGGGGGGAGGTGTTAAAAGCACAATGAAAATTTATTAAAAAAGTCGAAAGAGTGCAAGAAACCGCCGGATAAATTGCTTGCCATAAGCCTCGACGCGTGTTATATTAATATTGATGAATGCAAAAGTTTATTGCGCAATCGCATTTTTGTTTAACGCGGGTATTCTTACCGGCAGTGTTTTTAAAGCGCCCGAAGGTTGGCGCGTTTATCCGGAAAATTCGGCGGAAGTCTCAAAGGTCGCAGACAGCGGGCTTATCATAAAGAAAAAACCCGAAGCCGAAGCTGCGGCATTTTATAGCAATCCGATGCCTCTCAAACCCAACACGGCATACGTTTTGAGCTTTTCAGCCGCAAACGATTCAGCAAAGGGGCTTGTTGTATCCGGAACATCGGCTGCCAATAGCGACATATCAAAAATCGGCGCAGAGTGGAAAGATTTTGAAGTGGCTTTCGCCACATCGGACAATCCTTCAGTTCAAGAACGCACCGCGAGGCTGGGGGGATGGCGCAACGATGGCGAAATAAGATTTAAGAATATAAATATCCACGAATATCTTCCCCTGGCTCTAGGCTCCGGTTTGGGAATAGGCCCAATGGAATCGGTTCGCGGAGGTGTGTATGAATTTTCCAGCCAATGGGGGCTCTTTGGAAATGCGGTTGCACCTCTTGCGGCAACTCAAAATTCTCCGTTTTTCAATTCTAATAGATGGTGTTTGGGTGACGGAGCTTCGGTTGCGTTCGACTTTGGAATTAAGGATAAGAAACAGCTTGGCGGCGAAGTCGAAATAAATGTTTGCTACAATCCTGACAAAATGCTCGTGGAAGTTTTCGCCTCGCCGGACGGAGCTGAATTTGAGAAGGTTGGAGAAATCTCCGACGGCGCAAACTGCAAGATAAAGTTGCCAAATAGGATGTTTCCTTGCGGAAAAATGGCGATTAAGGCTGCCGGGAAAGCCCGAGGCAAGAAAAGCATGGTACAGATAGACAACTTGACTTACAAAGCCGCACTTAAGGACAAGTCGATTGAGATCTTTGGGGAATTAGCCGGAGCCGCAAAAATTACCTGCTGCGATTTTATTGGCGTTCAAAAGGACTCTTGGAGGGAGGATTCGAAAAAGATAAAAATTAATGTCGATGCGCCTGAAGACTTGCGCTTGTGTATGGATGTTTCAGGAAAGACTCGCCAGGGGAAAGCGTTTTCAAAAAAAATACAGGTTAATTTTAAGCGCGGGAAAAATGTAGCGGAGGCCGATTTGCCGTTTAAATTGGGAGACGCTTCTGAACTTAAAATATCGATGCCAAGCCTAGATTGGGTTTTGGATTACCGCGCAGTTGCAGACAATGCCGCCCTATTAAAAAGCGATGTTGGGGGGAGGCTTTTGCCATCGGGATTTAAGGGCTTGAAAATATGGCAGTCTTCTACAATGGGCAAATTGGACCGCAATTGCGCGGTTCCATCCCAGAACGATTCCGCCATAAGATTGCATTGTGCGCGAAACGAGATTGAGAGCGCCCAAATTGCTTTTGTTTCAGATGAAGGCGCCAGAGTGAAAATCGGCATTGGAGAATTCGTATCGGACGACGGGAAGTCTAAGATAGGCAAAGACTGCGCGGAGATTTTCCTTGTGGATTATGTGCCGGTAGATAAGACCACCGACAAATACGGCAAGCGCGGCAATTGGCCCGATCCCCTTCCGCGTTTAAGAGATGGAATTTTCGACGCACCTGCTGGAAAGGTTCAGCCGGTTTGGGTTGCGGTTTCGGTTCCAAATTCCGCCGTTCCGGGTATATATCGAGGTTATTTAAGCGTAGAATGCGGACAGGTGAAATCAAAAATTCCGGTTGAATTGGAAGTGTTTAATTTTTCTCTTCCGGATATTCCGTCAATTCGCACGGCATTCGGCGACAATGTTTATAGCTTTGCGCCTTATTACCGCGATTTCAAATCGGCGCGCGATGGAATAAAAAAGCGGTTGCGCTCTATGATGGCGCGCGCAAAAATATCGCCGTATGCACGCGAAGATACTCGGCCAAGATACAGGCTGGTTTATCCCGGAGGCGACAAGTCGAAGACCCCGAAAGTAGAATTTGACTGGTCGGATTTCGACGCAAACGTAAAGGAGCTTGTGGAAGTTTATAAAGCAAATGCTTTGGTCTTAAACGTGGAGGGAGTCGGCGGAGGAACTTTCCATGAACGCCATCCGGGAATGCTTGGCGAAATAAAGGAGGGCGACGCCCGTTATGACGCGGTGATTGCCGATTATTTTTCGCAGATAAATTCCCATATTGTCGATAAAGGTTGGACAAAAATTTTCTACACTTACAATTTTGACGAGCCTGAAGAGAGGGATTATCCTTTTGTTTCAAATGAAATATCAAAAATAAAGCGGTACGCACCGGATATAAAAGTTATGCTGACCGAACAACCAGAACCCCAACTCTACGGTTTCCCGGATATTTGGTGCATGCTTTCCGACTATTTAGTTCCCGAAGTTTGCGCGCAGCGCAAGCAGAAGGGCGAGGAAATATGGTGGTACGTCTGTACCCACCCAAGGGCTCCATACGCTGGAGCATTTATAGACCATCCCGGAACGGATTTGCGCGTTTGGCTCTGGCAGTCTTTTAAATACGGCGTCGACGGAATCTTGTTCTGGAGTGTCACTTATTCGCACAGCCCTACAGCCTATCCAGATTCCGTTCAAAATCCATATTTGGACCCCATGAGTTGGACGGTAGGATACGGTTTGCCCAAAGGGGCAAAAGTTCCTTGGGGCAACGGAGACGGGCGGTTCTTTTATCCTCCTATATCATGCAAAAACGGGGAAAAGGCAGAGGCTTCAGAGGAAATTGTTGGCAGCATGCGCCTTGAAATTTTGCGCGACGGCATAGAGGATTACGAGTATCTTTGCATATTAAGGCGGCTTATAGGGCAAAAGTCGGCAAAGCTTTCCACTGCCGAAATTGCTTATTTTAATGCTTTGCTGGAAGTTCCCGATTCTATAACGCGCTCCATGACGGAATATACCTTTGACGCAACGCCAATAGAAAAACGCCGCATGAAAATCGCGCGCGCGATTGAAAAGTTAAATTCGCTTTGATTGCCGTTGGCAAAAAAACTGTTGAAATTTTCACGTTTCGGCAAAATATAAAACTATGAAAAAATTACTTATTCTATTAACATTAGCGTCAGTTCTCGTCGGATGCTCGTCCGCCAATTGCGAATCCCAGCAGCCTAAAGAACCCCGCAAGATAGCGGTCCAAATGTACACTTTTCACAAGTTTACTCTTGAAGATTCCATTCCGCTTCTAAAGAAAGCCGGCATTACCGGCCTTGGTTTGACGGCAGGGCAGGATATAAGCGCAAAATATCCTAAGCTGAGAGTCGGACCGCATATGAATGCCGAACAAAAAGCGTTTCTTAAAAAGCTTATAGCAGATAACGGTTGCCAGATAGTAAGCTTTGGGGTCACCGGAGCCAAAGATGAAGCAGGCATAAAGGCTATGTGCGAATTTGCCAAAGAAATGGGCATTCCGATTCTTCTTACCGAGGCTCCCGCTTGGCAAATTCCACTTTGGGATAAATATTGCGGCGAAAACGGCATCAAGATGGCGATTCACAACCATGCGGCCGATAATAAAGCCAATAACTATTACGATCCTCGCGTGGTCAAGAACCTAATAAAAGATTGCAAAAATGTCTACGCGTGCCCCGATAACGGTCATTGGTCGCGCGCCGGCATTGACTCTGTATTTGGGTACAAGACTTTGGAGGGCAAGATTGCAATAGTCCACTTTAAGGATCAAAAGGAATTTGGCAATCCCAAGAATCAATGCGTACCTTTTGGCACTGGCGCTCTAGATATGAAGGGAATGCTTGCGGAACTGGACAGGCAGGGTTTCGACGGCTATTACCTGATTGAATACGAAGCGGAGTGGGACAATCCGCTGCCGTCTGTTGTGAAGTGCTACGAGTACTTAAAGAAAAACTAGCTTTATCTTTAAGCTCCATTGCAAAAAATGCAATGGGTTTTGCGCATTTAAATTAAATATGAGAAGACGCCTCCGAGTTTTTTGAGC
>FR901567.1:0-2462 GCA_000438015.1 Coraliomargarita sp. CAG:312
AAGATACGCTTTACGGTCGTCAGAAACATGAGCGTGGGCGACAGGCAAATCGGCCCGACCGCGACCTGGGAATTTGTGATGCTTGATCAGGAAAGCGAAAATACCGGCTGGTCGGCTCCGAGGCTAGTAAGCAAAAGCAATGTATCAGTAATGAAGCCTCTCGTATTCCCAGACGGGTCGGTCTTGCGTCCCGGAGACAATTACTCCGGATGGGGAAATCCAAAGAAAGCGTTTTTTATAAAGGAATCGCGCGACGGAAAAGTGGAATTTGCCGCCCCCATAAACAATCCAAAATTAAGTTTTGCCGAACAATCGGTAATACGCCGTAAAGATGGATCGCTTTTTACGACTTTGAGGCGCCAAGCCTTCAATCCCATAACCGGATACGAATCGCGCGACGGCGGAAAAACTTGGAAGGAAGTCGGCTTTCCAGAAAAAGTTTCAGTAGATACAAAAGCCGTACTGTTTAAAGCGAAATCCGGAAACGTAATACTAGTGGCAAACGACGCGCAAATTCTAAAAATTGAGAACGGCAAGCCCACCTTTAAAGAAGTTCGCGATATTGACGGTAAAATCGTGGCTCCAAACGGGACTAGAACATGTATGACAGCCTTTATCAGCTACGACGACGGCAAAACATTCCCAAAGAAAATTCTGCTAGACGAACGTTCCACAAGCTATCCGTCTGTATGCGAGTACGAAGGATTCTTATACATAGCCTACGATCATTCGCGCTCTGAATACAAGAAACAGGAAATTCTGCTGGCAAAAATAACCGAAGCCGACATAGAAGCCGGGAAACTTGTCACTCCCGGATCGGAATTGAAGATGGAAATATCATCTCCGTCAAAACACGGCGGAGGAGTCAGAAAAGACGACACCCTCCTGTAAAATCCAGCCAATTGAATCGAAATGAGATATCCGCAAAAAATGCGGATATTTTTTTTGCGGGCAGCCAAGGCTTTAATTTTTATTTCCATGCAAATTATTTCCTTACGCAATCGCTTGAAAAAACTTTATGTAAAGCCCCCCAAAAAAAGCCGAGACGCATTTGTGCTAAACAGAGAAACAACTCTTTTTTATCATATTTTTTAAAAAACTTGCAATCCGTCAAGCGCCGTACATTATTATCCGATATTTTTATAGAACTCTAACAGCAAAAATTATGTCACAAATAAAAACTATCAAGGACGTCGATCTCAAAGGCAAAAAAGTCTTTGTGCGCGTTGATTTCAACGTTCCGTTCGACTCAAAAGGCGAAATTAGCGACGATACCCGCATTGTTGCGGCATTGCCCACTATAAACTATCTCATTGACGAAGGCGCGAAAGTCGTATTGACAAGCCATCTTGGAAGGCCGAAGAGCAAAGCTGACACCCAGTTCTCACTCGCTCCCGTGGCAAAAGCCTTGTCCGAAAAGTTGGGGAAACCCGTAACATTTGTGGACGACTGCATCGGAGACAAAGTAAAATCCGCATGCGAAAAAATGAATCCTGGAGACGTAGTTTTGCTTGAAAACTCGCGCTTCTATCCGGAAGAAAAGAAAAACGACCCTGAATTTGCAAAGAAGCTTGTCGAAGATACCGGAGCCGAAGCTTATGTAAACGATGCCTTCGGGACTGCCCACCGCGCCCACGCGACTACTGCCGGAGTGGCGGCCTACGTTCCGGTAAAAGTTGCAGGCCTCCTAATTGAGAGAGAATTGGAATACTTGGGCTCTAAAACAGAAAATCCGGAGCGCCCCTTCACCGTCATTCTCGGCGGCTCAAAAGTATCCGATAAAATAACGGTAATAGACGCCCTTTTGGACAAGTGCGACGCAATGCTTATAGGCGGCGCCATGGCTTACACGTTTGCGTTGGCTCTCGGCAAAAAGACCGGAAACAGCCTGGTTGAAGCCGACAAGGTAGACCTCGCCAAGACAGCCCTTGAAAAAGCCCAGAAAAAGGGCGTAAAGTTCCTTTTGCCAATTGACAACCTCGTTGCCGATACAATCGACTTCGCAAACGGCTCTGTGGGAACCACGAAAGTTATGAAAGACATCGAAGACGGATGGACCGGCGTAGATATTGGGCCTGAAACAATTGAGCTTTACAGCAACCAGATTAAGAACAGCAAAACAATTCTCTGGAACGGCCCAATGGGAATATTTGAAATCAAGGCGTGCGCTGAAGGAACATTCGCAATAGCCAAGGCAATAGCAGAACAAAAAGGCGCCATAAGCATAATCGGCGGCGGAGATTCTGTAAAAGCCGTTAAGAAAAGTGGATATGCAAAGGATGTTTCCTTTATATCCACTGGCGGCGGAGCTTCGCTCGAATTCCTCGAAGGGAAAGAACTACCCGGAGTCGCCGTTCTGGACAAAAAGTGCTAGCGCCAAATAACGCACTGGCTCAAAACTAAAAAACAATAGAAAGTATTAAAATGGCACGTAAATATTTTATTGCTGGAAACTGGAAAAT